>JACQZV010000049.1 GCA_016213695.1 Acidobacteriota bacterium
CGGCCCGAAGTTGCGCCGATCCGCCCCTCGGCCCACAATGTGCGCATGATGAAACGCCTTGCCGTGCTGGCGGCCGCGCTGGCCCTTGCCGCCCCGGTCTACGCCCAGCAGCCGTCGCAGCAGCCCCCGCCCGACCCGCAGGACGAGGATCAGCCGATCTCGTTCGAGACGCAGGTCGTCGTCACCGCGTCGCGCTCGGAGCAGCAGCTCGTGAACGCGCCGGCGGCGGTCACGCTGATTGGCGCGCAGACGATTGCGAACTCGCCGGCCACCAACATCGGCGATCTCCTGCGCTCGGTCCCCGGCATCAACGTGATGCAGACCTCGGCGCGCGACATCAACATCACCACGCGGGGCGCCACGTCCACGCTGTCAACGTCGCAGCTCGCGCTGGTGGACGGCCGGAGCGTCTACCTCGACTTCTTCGGCATGGTGATGTGGGATCTCGTTCCCACCAGCTCCCAGGAGATCCGACAGATCGAGGTCATTCGCGGGCCCGCGTCCGCCGTCTGGGGCGCCAATGCGATGACCGGCGTCATCAACGTCATCACGAAGTCGCCGCGCGAGCTGGCGGCCGGCCGCCCGACCACGCTGACGATCGGGGTCGGCGCCTTCGAGCGGGACATCGCCGGCACCGGCACCGACCGCGGGTCGCTCTTCTCCGTCAACGGCTCGCACGCGCATGCCGTCAACGACCGGTGGGCGTACAAGGTGTCGGCGGGCTACTTCACCCAGGACCCGCTGCCGCGCCCGGTCGGGACGATCCAGAACGCCTTCAAGACGCCGTATCCACCGTTAACCAACCAGGGCACCTCGCAGCCGAAGTTCGATGCGCGCGTCGACTACGACATGACCGGCGGCGGGACGATGACATTCAGCGGCGGCGTGGCGGGGACCGAAGGGCTGATCCACACCGGCATCGGTCCGTTCAACGTCTCGAGCGAGTCGCGGATGAGCTATGTCGACGCGCGCTACCAGAAGGCCGGCCGCCGCGTCGCGTTCTTCACGAACCTGCTCGACGGCAACGCCTCGAACCTGCTGGCGCGCGGCCCGACGGGGCAGCCGCTTCCGCTCGTCTTCGACACGAGGACCTTCGACGTCGAGGCCTCCGACACGCGGACCTTCGCCGCGCGCCACGTGCTGACGTTCGGCGGCAACTACCGCCGCAATACGTTCGACATCTCCCTGGCGCCCGTCGGCGACGATCGCAACGAGGGCGGTGGCTTCATCCAGGACGAGATGTTCCTGGGCACGCACTTCCGCTGGGTCGTAGGCGGACGACTCGACAAGTTCTCGTCGATCAATGACGCGGTGTTCTCGCCGCGGACGACGTTCATGGTCAAGCCGGACGCCGCCCAGTCGTTCCGCGTGTCGTTCAACCGGGCGTTCCGCGCGCCGTCGTTCATCAACAACCACATCGACACGACGATCCTGAACGAGATCAACCTGGGCGCCATCTCGCCGCTGCTGGCGCGCTACATCTTCCCGATTCGGGCCGAGGGCAATCCCAACCTGAAGCAGGAAACGATGACCGCCTACGAGGTCGGGTACAGCGGCTTGATCCGGCGCCGCGCCACGGTGACCGCCGCGTTCTACTACAACGTCACCGACGATGGGATCTACTTCACGCCGAACCGGTTCTACACACCCGCCGGCCCGCCGCCGGGGCTGTCGCCGCTCATCGTCGGCATCCTCGGCAGCCTCAACCCGCCCGTGCTGCTGCCGTCGCGGTTCACGTACCTGAACCTCGGCACGATCGCGGACAAGGGCGTCGAGCTCGGTGTGGATGCCGCACTCAACCGCTACGTCAACGTGTTCACCAACTATTCGCACCAGGTCAAGCCGGTCGCGAAGAATCTCCCGGCCGGCACCACCATCTTCGACGTCAACTGGCCGCCGAAGAATCGCTTCAACGCCGGGTTCGATTTCAGCTACACCCGGTTCCTGGGGAACATGTCGGTGAACATGACCGACGAGGCGTACTGGCAGGACGTACTCGACGCACGCTATGCCGGGACGACCGACGCATTCACGCTGGTCAACGCCGGCTTCGGCGTGCGCTGGGCCGGCGAGCGGGTCGTGACGAGCGTCAAGGTGACGAACCTCACCAACGAAGCGATCATGCAGCACATCTTCGGCGACGTGCTCAAGCGCCAGGTGGTCGGGGAAGTGCGGGTGAGCTTCTAGCGGCGGCGGCTGCGGCGCGGGTGCTACACTGGGAACGTGCTCCGCACGGTGGGTGTAGCTCAGGGGTAGAGCGCCTGACTGTGGCTCAGGAAGTCGCGGGTTCGAAACCCGTCACCCACCCCACTTTTTCCCGTACCGTCGTATCCTCGTCCATCTCCATGGACCACCCGTCGGTCATCCGTCCCTCCGACCACGCACGCTGGCAGCCCGACAGGATGGGGAAGAGCACCCTCTTTCAGTCCGAGCGGCTGCTCGTGGGGCTGAATGCCTTCGAGCCTGGGCAGGCGCATGCGCTGCACGCGCACGAGGGGATGGACAAGGTCTACACCGTCGTCGAGGGGGAAGGGCATTTCCTGCTCGAGGGACGCGAGCTGCCGATGCGGGCGGGCGATCTGCTCGTAGCGCCCTCCGGCGTCCCGCACGGCGTGCGGAACAGCGGGCGGGCGCGGCTCCTCGTGCTGGTGATGCTCGCACCCGCGCCATGAGCAGGGCTCAGGGCTCAGGCCTCAGGTAGGGGATCAATGAAACGACTTCTGTGCTTCATCGGCGTCATGGCGGTCTCGGTAAGCGCCGCCGGCCAGGTGCCCGCGCCGGCCGGCGCCGTGCTGTACGAGGGCGCACGGCTCATTACCGGCGACGGCAGCGCGCCCATCGAGCGCGCGGCGTTTCTCGTGCAGAACGGACGCTTCGTCCGCGTCGGGCGGCAGGGCGATGTGCCGGCGCCGGCCGGCGCGCGGCGCGTCGATCTCACCGGCCGGACGGTGATGCCGGCGCTCGTCGATGCGCACTCGCACATCGGCTACATGAAGCACCTGACGAGCGGGCCGCAGAACTACACGCGCGAGAACATCCTCGACCACATGCACCGCTTCGCGTACTTCGGCGTCGCCGCCAGCCAGGCGATGGGGACTGATTTCGGCGAGCTGCCGTTCCAGATCCGTGACGAGCTCGCCGCGGGCACCGACCCCGATGCCGCCCTGTTTCTCACGGCGGGCCGGGGGCTCGCGCCGCTCGACGAAATCAGCCCGGCCAACATGCACCACGCCGCCTACGCCGTGACGACGGTTGAGGGTGCCCGCGCCGACGTGCAGGAGCTCGCGCTGCGGAAGGTGCCGCTCATCAAGATGTGGGTGGACAGCCGCGGCGGCACCATGAAGACGCTGACGCCCGATCTCTATGGCGCCATCCTGGATGAGGCGCACCGCCGCCGGCTGCGCGTGGCCGTGCACGCGACCGACCTGGCCGAGGCGAAGCAGTTGCTCCGCGCCGGGATCGACGTGTTCGCGCACATGATCGCCGACGTGGACGACGAGCTCGTCGCGCTGTTCAGACAGCACCCCGATACCGCGGTCCTGCTCGCCCTGTGCGCGCCCCGGCGGATCGTGTCGGCCCCGTGGCTCGAGCCCGTCCATCCGCTGATCCGCGAGACAGTCAGGCCCGAACAGATCGCACGGCTGCACGATCGGCTGGCGGGGCAGACGCCCGAAACGGTGGAACGGGGCCGCCAGGCGTGGGAACGGCTGGCGCGCGGCGTCAGGCTGCTGGCGCAGGCCGGCGTGAAGATCGGCCTCGGCACTGATGGCGGCGGCCAGAACGGCGATCAGTTCGTCGGCTGGACCGCACACGCCGAGCTCGAAAACATGGTCGCGGCCGGCATGACGCCGATGCAGGCGCTCGTCGCCGCCACCCGCAACTCGGCCGAGATCCTCGGGCTGAGCGATCTGGGCGTCGTCGCGGCCGGGAAGAGCGCCGATTTCGTCGTTTTGGACGCCAACCCGCTCGACGAGATCACCAACACCCGGCGGATTTCCCAGGTTTTCCTGCGCGGGCGCGAGGTGAACCGGGCCCGCCTGCGCGCCGGCTGGGCCGCGGGCCTCTCCTCGAACTGAGTGTGGTATAACCCGCACCAGCCACCGGCAGACTGACAACTGACAACCGACAACTGACAACCGATTTCAGGAGAGCCACATGAGACGTTGGCATCTTGCAGCAGCGGCGCTCGTCGTTCTCGCCCTCGGCGCCGGCCTCGCCGCGCAGAACCGGGTGGAGTCCCGCGACATGGCCCTCCTCGG
The DNA here is from genome assembly GCA_016213695.1 of Acidobacteriota bacterium. GTDB lineage: Bacteria > Acidobacteriota > Vicinamibacteria > Vicinamibacterales > UBA2999 > DATCJA01. Next base: position 4,260 of record JACQZV010000049.1, read on the forward strand.
CCACAACGATTTGCAGGCCCGGTCGGCCTATCAGCCCTTCATTCATCACCAGGGCGATCGGTATATCGCCTATGTCGGCCATCACGGCGGCAGCATGATGAATCCGCTCACCGGGCGCATGGAACAGAACGGCACGTCCATCGTCGATGTGACGAACCCGCGCGCGCCCCGGTACCTTGCGCACATTCCCGGCGACGCCGGCGAGGGTGAAGGCGGCGGCGCGCAGATGGCCACTGTCTGCAACGGCAGCACGCTGCCGCGCGCGGATCGGACGAAGGTGTACCTGCTGCGGTCGTTCGGCGGGTCCGGGCACGAGATCTGGGACGTGACCGCGCCCGAAAAGCCGTCGCGCGTGACGGTCGTTGTCAGCGGGCTGCGGGACACGCACAAGAGCTGGTGGGAGTGCGACACCGGCATCGCCTACCTCGTGTCGGGCGACCCGGCGTGGCGCACGCGCCGCATGACCAAGATCTACGACCTCGGCAACCCGGCAAGCCCCGTGTTCATCCGCGACTACGGACTGGTCGGCCAGCAGCCGGGCGCGACCGGGGATGTGCCGACCGAGCTGCACGGACCGATTTCACTGGGGCCGAAAGCCAACCGCATCTATTTTTCACACGGCACGGGACGCAACGGCGTCGTGCAGATCGTCGATCGCGAGAAGCTGCTGAACGGGCCGAAGGAACCGACGCCGGCGAACCTCCGCTATCCGGTGATCGCCCAGATCGATCTGCCGACCGAATCAGGGGCCCATACGGCGTTTCCGGTGCTCGGCATGCCGATGCCCGAGTTCGCCAAGCAGAAGCCGCCGGCCAACGCGCCGCAGCCCGGGATGGGACACGAGCACGGCGATCGCGTCCCGCGTCTGACGACCGGCCCGCACCGCGACTTCCTCGCCGTGGTCGGCGAGACCACCGGCAACGAGTGCCTGGAGAACCGGCAGTTCGTCCGGATGGTCGACATCACCTTCGAGACCAATCCGATCGGCGTGGACGCCTGGACGGTGCCCGAGGCGAGCGGCAACTTCTGCGATCGGGGCGGGCGGTTCGGCGCGCACTCGTCGCACGAGAACATGACGCCGATCTATTACGGCCGCGTGCTGTTTGTGACGTTCTTCAACGCGGGCTTGCGCGCGCTCGACATCCGCGATCCGTACGACGTGAAAGAGATCGCGTACTACATCCCGGCGACGACCGAGAAGACCGACCAGCGGTGCATCGGGCAGGGCGCCGACCGCAAGTGCAAGGTGGCGATTCAGAGCAACAACGCCGAGGTGGACGACCGCGGCTACATCTACATCGCCGACCGCGCGAACACCGGTCTGCACATCGTCGAATTGAGCGGCGCGGCGCGGCAGGTGGCGAACTTCCCGGGCCGGAGCACGGCCAGCCGGTAGGGGCCGGTGAGGGTTCGCAGCCGGTAGCGCGACGCGGTTCTCAGGTTGCTTCGGCGCTGAGGTGCCGGTTCACGGGTCGCTTCGGTTCGTGGTGCTCGGGTGCGTGGACGGTCGCCGGCTCCGGCCTTGAACCGAGCGCCTGAGAACCCAAGAACCGGAGCCCGAGCGCCTGAGCACCAGGGCAACCCGGGAACCGCGCTTCAGAGTTTCAGCAACTGCGCGGCGTTTCCGCCGTAGATCCGGTCGCGATCGGCGGGGCGGAGGCGCAGCGCGTCGATGATCTCGCGCGGCCGCTCGTAGCCCATGTCGAAGCAGTAGTCGCTGCCGAGCATCACGCGATCGACCCCCACCAGATCCACCAGGAACTTCAGCAGCTGCGGCGAGTGCGTGATCGTGTCGTAGTGGAAGCGTCGCAGGTACTCCATGAACGGCTGCTTCGCCCTCCCCTGGGTTTCGGGGCGGACCTTCTGCCCGTGCTGCAGGCGTCCGGCCAGATAGGGCAGGGCCCCGCCGCCGTGCGGGAGCACGACGGTAAGCCGCGGGAAGCGGTCCAGCACTCCGCCGAACACCAGGTTCGCCGCGGCAATCGCGGTGTCGAACGGGTTGCCCAGGAGATTGGCGAAGTAGAACGGCTGCAGGCGGCTCGCGCCAAGCGCCGCGGCTACCTGGTCGGGGTGCAGGAGAATCGGCAGGTCGAGCGCCTGGCACTTGTCGTAGATCGGGAACAGCGACGGATCGGACAGTTCCCTGCCGGCGAAGCTCGACGGCATGTACGCGGCGCGAATCGCGCGCGACCCCGCCAGCCGGTCCAGTTCGGCGACGGCCAGCGCCGGTGCCTGCAGGGGCAGCGTGGCGCAGCCGACGAAGCGATCCGGATAGGCGCGATGCGCCTCGACGACGGCGTCGTTGACCAGGCGCGCGAGGGCGGCGCCCCGCTCGGGCGGCGCCCAGTACACGAACGGGGTGGTCAGCGATAACGCGTGCGTGGTGACGCCCTGCGCGTCCATCCGCGCGATCCGCCGTTCGAGGTCCCAGTAGGTGACATCGATCGGGATCCGGCCGCCGCCGATGACGAAGATCGGCGCGCCGGGGTTCGACAGATCGAAGGAGACGCCCGGCGGGCCGCCCTCCTCGTTGATCGCGCGGACGAAGCGCTCGGGGAAGAAATGGGCGTGGACGTCCACCGCCGCACGCGCGCCTCCCTGCGCGCCGGCCCGCGAGGCGGACAGGGCGCCGACGCCGGCCGCGCAGCACCCGCCGAGGAACCCGCGACGGCTGACCGGGAGCCGGGCCGTCATCCCTTCTTCATCCCGAAGCCGGTGATGATCGCCTCGACGTTGTGCGTGAAGCGGATGCCGTACACGCCGTCGGTCGACTGCAGCTTGCCCGCGCCCACGACCTCGCCGCGCGCGTAGCTGTTGACGACCTGCCCGTTGATGACGCACTCGGCGCCCCCGCCGCGGACGCGCCACGCGATCTCCTGCGTGACCGGCTGCAGGACGGCCGGCGCCTTGTGGACGGCCGGATGGGCGGAGGTCCGCCGGAGCGTGAAGACCGCCGGGCCGAACCCGCGAATGAGCGCCGTGCCGTCGCCGTACGCCACGCAGTAGAGCAGCGTCATCCTGTCGGTGCCGAGGTTGGCGCCGCCGATGAAGAGGCCGTACGAGTGCGGGTGGCTGTTGAGCTCCATGAACCGCGGCTCCCGGAACGTCGCGCTCACCGTGTACTCGCCGGCCGCCGTATTCGCCGGATTCCAGTACGTCGCGGCCGGGCCGGTGGTGACGTGGAGCGCGGCGCCTTCCTGCGCGAAGCGCGCGTCATTCAGCATGCGCCCCTGCTGAACCGAACTCCGGTCGATCGTGCCCATCCACCCCGGCACGTGAATGCCGCCGCCGGGAATGACGCGGTCGGGATCGCTCTGCGCAGACAGGAACGCGGCGGCGACGAATACGAATGCGGCAAGCGGCGCCGCGACGCGGATACGCATGAAAAATTTCCCCTCCTCGATGCGGGAAATTGTACGCCACATCGAGGCCCGCGTCCTGCGGCCTGATATTATGACTGTCTCCACTGGAGGAAGGCATGGTACGTGTAAGTTGGATCCGGACGGCGCTCGGGCTGGCCGCCGCGCTTGTGGGTCTGTCGGCACTCGCGAGCGCGCAGCAGGCGGCTCCCGCGCAGAGTTCGGGCGCGGCAGGCCGTGCGGATCTGATTCTCACGGGCGGCAAGGTCATCACCGTCGACGAGAAGTTCTCCATCGCGCAGGCGGTCGCCGTGCGCGGCGATCGGATTCTCGCGGTTGGCACGAACCAGCAGATTGCCGCGCTGGCGGGCCCGATGACCCGCCGGATCGATCTGCGGGGCCGCGCGCTGATGCCGGGGTTTATCGACAACCACGCGCATTACCAGGAGGAAGGGGCCTACTGGACGCTCGAGGACCGCCTCGACGGCGTCGAGACGCGGAAGCAGGCGATCGCGGTCCTGCAGGCACGGGCGAAGCAGAAGGGGCCGGGACGATGGATCTTCACGCTCGGCGGCTGGTCGCCGGACGTGTTCACGGACGACTCCAGGCCGTTCACGCGTGACGAACTGGACAAGGCCCTGCCGGACAACCCGGTGTTCCTGCAGTTCTCGCGCGAGCAGTACTACCTGAACAGCAAGGCCATCGAGGCGACCGGCATGGAGACGATGACCGATCCCGAGATCCGGCGCGATGCCCGCGGCCGCGCCACCGGCATCGTCGATGGCGATCGGGTCGGCGGTATCCTCCGGAACGCCTCGGGAGTGCTGAAGAACCTCCCGACCGATATCTTCGAGTCGAGCAGCATGAAGATGCTGAAGGATTTCGCGATGGCGGGCCTCACCGCGTCGGCGGGCGCCTGCCAGTATGAAAACGAGTACCGCCAGTGGCTGCGCGAAGGCAAGGCGGTGGCCATGCGGTTCTTCTGCTTCCGCACCTCGACGGGCGCGGGACGCACGACCGATCAGGTGATTGCCGGGATCCCGATGCTCCGGTACTTCGACGGCGACGAGTGGCTGGACCACGTCAACTGGGGCGAGCGCCTCGTCACCGTGCCCGATAACGTCTACGACGCCGGGCCGACGGTGCCGGCGGCGACGTGGAACGAATGGGGCCGCATGGCGAAGGCGGTGGCGCAGGCGGGCATCCCCGTCATGCTCCACACGACGCAGGAATGGACCATCGAGGAGCAGCTCAAGCAGATCGAGGCGTTTGCCGGCGAGGTGCCGGTCCGCGGGAAGCGCTGGACGTTCATGCATATGGAGCAGGTGACGCCGAACCAGCTCGAACGGATGCGGGCGCTCGGCATGTGGATCGCCATCCACCCGCGCGGCGTCATCGCCGGCGCGGCGTTCGTGCGGCGCTTCGGCGAGCGCGGCTACGCGATGCCGAATCTCAAGGCGGTGCAGGAGAGCGGCATCCACTGGGGCTTCGGCACCGACGCCTTCGAGGTCAACCAGTTCCGGCCGTTCACCACGCTCGGGTGGGCCGTGACCGGCAGGCTCCTCGGGGCCGGCAATGGCACAATGACGATGAAATACCCAATCAGCAGGGAGGAAGCACTGGTGGCGCACACTCGCAACAACGCGTACTTTCTCAATCGTGAGAACGACCTCGGGTCGATCGCGCCAGGCAAGCTGGCGGACATGTTTATCGCCGATCGCGACTACCTCACGGTCGCGCCTGAAGACATCCATCTCCTCAAATCAGTCCTGACCATCGTCGGCGGCCGGATCGTGTACGACGCGGCGGCGGAAACGGCGACGCGATGATGGACTCTTCTCAGGGCCCAGGGATCGGGGCCCAGGGCTCAGGGCTGCTGAGGCCCCTGGCCTTGGGCCTCCTGATCCCTGTGGCCTGGGCCCTGATGCCTGCCGTCTCGGCGTTTGCGCAGGCGCCCGGGCACGAGCACGACCATGCCGCGGGCGAGCAGTACCGCATCGACGCCCGGCGCGCGCCCCGCGCGCCGGCCATCGACGGCGCGCTCGACGAGCCGATGTGGCGCGACGCCGCCATGGTCGACAGCTTCACGCAGCAGGAACCGGTGGACGGCGAGCCGGCCACCGAGCGCACCGAGGTGCGGGTGTTGTACGACGCCGGCCACCTCTACATCGGCGTCCACGCCTTCGACTCGCAGCCCGCGGCGGTCATCGCCACCGAAATGCGGCGCGATTCGCCGCAACTGCTCGAGGAGGACAACTTCCAGATCATCCTCGACACGTTCCGCGACTCGCGCTCCGGCTACATGTTCGTGACCAATCCGCTCGGCGCCAAGCTCGAGCAGCAGGTGTTCGAGGAGGGGGGCGGCAATCTGCGCGGCGCCGCGTCGAACATCAACAGGGACTGGAACGGCGTGTGGGATGCGGCCGCGCAGCGGACCGCCGACGGCTGGACCGCCGAGATCGACATCCCGATGGTGACGGTGCGCAGCCCCGAGGTCGACGTGCAGACCTGGGGGATCAACTTCATGCGCAACATCCGGCGGAAGAACGAGGTGGTCTACTGGTCGCCGATTCCGAAGCCGTACACGCTGACGCGGGTCAGCCTGGCCGGTTCGGTGTCGGGGATGACCGGCGTCACCCGGGGCCTCGACCTGCGCCTCAAGCCGTTCGTGATTGCGGGCGGTCGCCGCGATCGTACGGGCCGGGCGGTGGCGTCCAGCTCGCTGCACGATGTCGGCCTCGACGCGAAATACGGCCTGAGCTCCGGCCTGACGCTCGACGTCACGCTGAATACCGATTTCGCGCAAGCCGAGGTGGACGAGCAGCAGGTGAACCTGACGCGGTTTCCGCTGTTCTTCCCCGAGAAGCGCGATTTCTTCCTCGAGAACTCAGGGCAGTTCACGGTGGGCAATCAGGGCAACCAGCGGCTCGCGGACCTGTTCTTCAGCCGCCGCATCGGCCTGTCGGCGACCGGCCAGCCGGTGCCGATCATGGGCGGCGCGCGCATGACCGGCAAGATGGGGCGCAACAACCTCGCGGTGATGGAGCTGCAGACGGGTGAGGCGTTCGGCCGGCCCGGCGAGAACTTCCTCGTCGCGCGCTACAGCCGCGACGTCGGCGCGCGGTCGCGCATCGGCGGGCTCGTGGTGAACAAGGATGCGGTCGGCAGCGCCGCGTTCAACCGCACGCTTGCCGCCGACACGCTGATCCAGCCGACGCCGAGCGTCCAGCTCTACTCGTTTCTGGCCCAGACGGCGACACCGGGGGTGACCGAGGATCAGCAGGCGTTCCACACGCGCGTGGCGTTCATGAACCGGAAGTGGAATAACTACGGCGAGTACACGGACATCGACGAGCACTTCAACGCCGAAGCCGGCTTCGTGCCGCGGACCGGCATCCGGAAGTCGACGCTCCACCTCGAACGCAACCCGCGTCCCGGAGGCCTCATCCGCGTGATGGAGCCGATGATCACCATCGACTACACCACCGATCAGACGGGCCGCCTCGTCGAGCGCCGCATCCACCACATGGTCGGCACGCGCTTTCAGAACGGCACCTACCTGAACGTCTTCATCAACCGGTGGCTCGACGTGCTCGACGAGCCGTTCGCCATCCAGCGCGGCGTCGTCATTCCGGCGGGCGTCTACCGCTTTCACGAGTGGAACTTCATCTTCAACAGCAACCCGGCGCGCCGGGTCTACGAGCGGTTCACCTACTCGCCGCAGACCTTCTACGACGGGACGCGGCGGGAAGTGGACTTGACGCTGGGGCTGCGGGCGAGCAGCCGCGCGTCGGCGGAATTCGCGCTGCAGCGCAACGACGTGGACATCCCCTGGGGCGCGTTTGTCGTCAATCTCGGCGTCCTGCGCCTCGACTACACGATCTCGCCGCGGATGAGCGTCCGGTCGCTGTCGCAGTACAACTCGCTCACGCGACAGACGAGCGCGAGCGTTCGCTATAATTTCGTCTACAAGCCCGGCAGCGATTTGTATATCGTCTACGACGGGCTCGAGGGCAACCTGCCCGGGCGTCCCGAGCTTCGCAATCATCAGCTCGTCGTCAAGATGACGTACCTGCTGTCGCGATGAGAGAGAGACGGGCCACGGAGTCACGGAGACACGGAGCGTAAGCAAGGCCGTCTCCGTGCCCCCTGTGTCTCCGTGGCTTGTCGCATACGCGGAGGCTGGTCATGGCACGGTGGGTCAATAGAATCGGTCTGGCGCTCGGCGGGCTCCTCGTGGTCGCCGTCGTGGCGCTGCCCGCGGTCGTCGGCATCCGGCCGATCATCGGACCGAAGGCGCGGCCGCTCACCGACCGCACGTTCGACCGCACGCCGCAGCGGCTGGAGCGGGGCCGGTACATCGCCACCTCCACGAGCGGGTGCCTGTTCTGCCACTCGGAGATGGACTGGAGCGGACCTGTCGCGAAACCGGGCACCGAAGGGAGCGGGCGGTCGTTTGCCGAGGAAGGGCTGCCGTTCCTGAACACGCCGAACATCACGCCTGATCCGGAGACGGGCGCCGGCGCCTGGACCGACGACATGCTGGCGCGTGCCATCCGCGAAGGCATCAGCCACGATGGCCGCACGCTCTTCCCGCTGATGCCATATACGCAGTTCAAGTACATGTCGGACGAGGATGTGGCGTCAGTCGTCGTGTTTCTCAGATCGCTGCCGCCGATCCGCAAGGCGGTGCCGCCCTCCGCCGTCCCGTTCCCGGTGAACCGGTTCATCAATGCCGTGCCCGAGCCGGTGACGGCGCCCGTGCCCGAGCGCGACCGCTCCAATCAGGTGGCGTACGGCGACTACCTCGTGCGCATCGGCGCCTGCCGCGACTGCCACACGCCGGCGGACGCGCAGGGGCAGGCGATTCCCAACATGGAATTCGGGGGCGGATTCGTCCTGACCAGCCCGCTCGGCACGGTGGCGAGCGCGAACATCACGAGCGCTCCGAGCGGGATCCCGTACTACACCGAGGATCTCTTCCTCGAGATGATGCGGACCGGCAGGGTCCGGTCGCGCACGATCCACGGCTACATGCCCTGGCGCATGTACGGCCAGCAGATCGACGAAGATCTGAAGGCGATGTTCGCCTACATCCGGACGCTGCCCCCCGTGCAGCACCGGGTCGACAACAGCCTCCCGCCCACCGACTGCCCCCGCTGCGGCCTGCGCCACGGTGCGGGCGATCAGAACAAGCCCGTGGACGACTGAGAGGACGAGGGGTTCCGTCTCACGAGATACGCGAGCGTCGCGACGGCGAGCACGCCGGCCGTCACCGACGCCTCGACCAGGGTCGCCGTCGAGAGAATCCAGAGAATGAGCGCCGTGCCGAGCACGGGGCCGAGCCACGCGCCGCGCGGGGCGAACGGCGCGCCGCCGGCATGCACGCCCCGGCGCTGGAGCTCGATCGCCGCTCCGCACGCCAGCAGGTACAGGAGCAGAAGGCCGACGTTGGAGATGATCGCGAGCGCCTGGAAGGTGTTGGTGGCGGCGAGGAGCAGCACGAGCGCCGCGTGCGTCCAGATCGCCACGCTCGGGGTGTGGTGGACTGGATTGATGCGCGCGAAGACGGACGGCATGAAGCCGTCGCGCGCCAGCGCGTAGAGACTGCGCGGGGTGCTGAGCATGTCGCCGCACTGATAGCCGAACATCGAACAGACCGCGCCGGCGAGCATCAGCATGATCCCGGCGCGCCCCAGAAAACGTCCGGCGGCGGCGGCCAGGGGCGCGGCCGTTTCGCCGGCCAGTTGCGATCCCAGCACGCCCTGCGCGACCAGCTGGATGGCGACGTACAGCAAGGTGGTTGCGCCGAGGGCGAGAAACACGGCGCGCGGCACGGTGCGCGCCGGATCGCGGATCTCGCCGCTCGGCGCGATGGCGACTTCAACGCCTGAATACGCAAAGATCAGCAGCAGCACGGTGCGCCCGAGCGGCCCGGCCGCCGGGAGGCCCGGCCAGTGCAGCGCCGATCCATCGACGGCGAACGCGCCGAGCGCCACGAACGCCGCCAGCGGCACGAGCTTCACCGCGGTGACGCCTTCGATCAGCCGCGAGCCGGAGCGGACCCCACGGGCGTTCACCGACGCGAGCGTCGCCACGATCGCGCCGAGTACGAGGACGCGCGCAGGCCGGCTCCCGAGCGCCGGCGCCAGCACGCCGAACTGATCGAGCAGCGCGGTCGACACGCCGGACACGGCGAGCAGGCCGCTCAGCCACTGGAGCACACCCGCCAGCAGGGCGACATAGGGTCCGAACGCCGCCTCGGCGTACGCGTAGATCCCCCCGGTGACTTCGACGCGGCTGCCCGCCATGGCAATCGTGACGACAATGAGCGCCATGACCCCGCCGCAGATCAGGAACGCGAGCGGAGCGGCGGCGCCGACATCCCGCGCCACGAGCGCGGGAATGACGAAGATGCCCGCGCCGACCGTCGCGTTGACGACAGCGGCCGTGAGCTGCCGCACCCCGAGCGCGCGTACGAGCGCGGCGTCGGGCGACGGAATCGGGGCCGAAGGGGTGGTAGTCAGAACCGGGACGTGCGCATGCCGGAATCGCGGGAGCATACCATGGCGGTCAGGGCCTGACTTGATATGCTCGTCGTACGTGCACGCGCTGCTCGTGTTTGTCACAGCCCTGACCGCCGGGGGCATCAACTCGGTCGCCGGCGGCGGGAGCCTCATCACGTTTCCGACGCTCATCTGGCTCGGCCTGCCGTCGATCAACGCCAACGCCACGAACACGGTCGCGATCTGGCCCGGCACGCTCGGCAGCATGTGGGGCTACCGCCGTGAGCTGCGCGGCGCCGACCCGCGCGTGTACGCCCTCATGGTGCCGAGCGTCGTCGGCGGCATCGCGGGCGCGATCCTGCTGAACCGGACGCCGGCCGGCGTCTTCGACCGCCTCGTGCCGGCGCTCATCGGCTTCGCCACGTTCCTCTTCATGGTGCAGGAGCCGCTGCAGCGCCGATTCAATCTGGCGGCGAGCCACGATGCGCGATCGCACTGGCTGTCCTGGACGATGTTCTACCAGCTCCTGGTGGGGCTGTACGGCGGCTACTTCGGCGCGGGGATCGGCATCCTCATGCTGGCGGCGCTCAGCCTGATGGGGCACACCGACATCCACCAGATGAACGGGTTGAAGAACCTGCTGGCCACCTGCATCAACGCCGTGGCCGCGGTGTACTTCATGTGGGTGGGCCTCGTCTTCTGGAGCGACGCGCTCGTCATGGCGGTCGGCGCCATGACCGGCGGCGTCGCGGGCGCGATGCTGGCGCGGCGCATCGGCCGCGTCGCCGTCCGCCGCGTCGTGGTGATCGTCGGGTTCGCGATGGCGGCGTCGATGCTGCTGCGGCTGTGAAGCGGTTCTCGGGTGCACGGGTGCTCGGGTGCTCGGGTTCCGGTGCCTGGGTTCTCAGGTTCTCGGGTTCTCAGGTTCTCGGGATGGTGAACCGGTGCCTATGAACCACGAACCGCCTGCGAACCCTGGAACCCTGCCTGGAACCTTGGAACCCGTGCACCTGAGAACCGGAACCCGAGCACCCGAGCACCCGTGCACCCGAGAACCGGTAGGATCTAGTCGTGTCCGCCGGTCCCGACCAGCAGGTCGACGTCTCCCGCTTCGTCTCCTTCACCCGGGCGCAATGGGCGCGCCTGCGGGAGGCGACGCCGCTGCCGCTCTCGGAAGCGCAGCTGCGGGGGCTGGTCGGCGTCAACGAGCGTGTGTCGCTCGACGAAGTGGCCGACATCTACCTGCCGCTGTCGCGCCTGCTGAACCTCTACGTGCAGGCCACGCAGGCCCTGCACCACGCGAGCGTGACCTTCCTCGGCTCCGGCGCGCCCCGCGTGCCGTTTGTCATCGGCCTGGCCGGCAGCGTGGCGGTGGGGAAGAGCACGACGTCGCGCATTCTTCAGGCCCTGCTCGCGCGCTGGCCCAGCCATCCCCGCGTCGATCTCGTGACCACCGACGGCTTCCTCTGGCCGCGGCACGTGCTCGAGGCGCGCGGCCTGATGGAGCGGAAGGGGTTTCCCGAAAGCTACGACGTGTGCCGGCTCCTCCGGTTCATGGCCGATCTGAAGTCAGGCGCCCCCGAGGTGAGCGCGCCCGTCTACTCCCACCTGACCTACGACATTGTCGAGGGCGAGCTGCAGGTCGTCCGGCAGCCGGACATCGTGATCGTCGAAGGCCTGAACGTGCTGCAGACGGGGACGGGCGCGATGTTCGTGTCCGATTTCTTTGACTTCTCGATCTACGTGGACGGGAACGACGCGGACGTGGAGCAGTGGTACATCGAGCGGTTCCTGACGCTGCGCGCGACGGTGTTCCGCAATCCTTCGTCCTACTTCCACCGCTACGCCGACCTGACCGCGGACGAGGCCGCGGACACCGCCCGCGCGATCTGGCGCTCGATCAATCTGGTCAATCTGCGGGAGAACGTCCTGCCCACGCGCGAGCGCGCCCATCTCATCCTTGAGAAGGGGCGCGATCACGCGGTGCGGACCGTGCGGCTGCGGAAATCATGAAACAAGCCACGGAGAGTCACGGAGACCAAGGTCTCTCCGTGTCCCCGTGTCTCCGTGGCTCGTGGGGTCAGTTCGTCGCGGTGGTGCCCGCCGCGCGGGCCAGTTCCGCCACGTCCGACTTGCGGTTGCCGTGGAACGGCGTAATCGTCTGCACGTCGAGCTTCAGCCGCTGCACGTTGGCATACAGCGCTTTCGCGTAGATCACCGCCGGCGGGATGAGCGGCGTCCCGGCCTGCGCCGGCGGCGTGAACGCGTCGGGCTCGCCGAGGATCTTCTCCTTCGGCAGATACACGATCAACATGTCGGTGGTGTGCTCGTATCCCTGCAGGCGGTACAGCTCGATCGTTCGCGTGCCGTCGGTCAGCTGCCCCTTGTCGCCGACCGTCTGAATCTTCACGGCCTTCTTCGAGGCCGCCAGCCGGTCGGGCCCGAGCGTGTGCGGCGTCCTGGCCACGCGCTCGAGGAACGCCTTGTTCGACTCGTGCGTCACGATCGTGGCGCCTTCGTCCATGGCCGTGCGGATGCCGCCCAGGTGATCCCAGTGATGATGCGACGTGACGAGGTACCGGATCGGCTTGTTCGGAATCAGCTCCTTCGCCTTCGCCAGCACCGCCGAGGCGCGCGCCTCGCTGTTTGGCACGTCGACGACCACGATGTGGTCGCGCATCTCGATCGCGAGGCTGTGATGCGTGCCGCCGGTCAGGTAGTACGCGCCATCGCCCAGCTTCTCGACCGCCACCGTCACCGCCGGAGGCGGCGGCGCGTTGCGGACGTTGTCGGGCACCGTCACGTCGACGGCCGGATTGGCGGTGACCGAGGCAATCGTCAGGTCGAGCGAGGGGAATCCGTCCTGCTTCTGGACGATGCGCGAGGGGAACGTGACGCCGCCGAAATCCTTGTAGCCGCTGTACGTCGTCTCGACGAGCATGTCGCCCACGATCGACTGGTCGATCCAGGTCTGAACCTTCTCGACTTCACCTTTGCCGTTGATGGTGCCGACCATCCGGTACTTCCCGCCGACGGTGAAGGTCACGTCCGACCCGCGCGTCGTCGCGTTGTTCGCCATGGCCGCCTTGACGAATCCCTGCGGCGTGGCCCAGAGCGCGAGCATGCGCTCGGACTGCGCCCCCGGCTGCGGCTGCGCGGCCGGCGCGGCGCCGCCCGCCGGTGCCGCGGCGACGTTCCACGCGTAGTTGCCCGACACCACCTGGATCTGGCGCTGCTCGCCCGTGAACGGCGCGCCGCCGCCTCGCGGCATCACCGGCCCCATCGTCCGCAGCAGCTCCACGCGCATGCTGCCGGTGTCGAAATTCATCGCGGCCGTGTAGTTCTTGACGGGCACGGCCGGCCACGGATCCGACGAGGTGTAGTTCTGGCCGACCGAGAAGACCTGGCCGGCGCCGGTGAACTGGAGGGTCTTCACCGCGCCGGCGCCGAGCAGCGTGGACGCGCGCTGGATCGCGGTTGGTTGCTGGGCCGAGAGTCCGGCGCCCCCGAGGAGCGCGGTGGCCACTACAAGAGCAGTCAGTCTCTGCATATGCACTTCCTCTTGATGTGAGAACGGAAACTTTCACGATATCACGGGGCGACCTTCCAGCCACTGCGCCAGGCGGCGGAACGCCTGGCCGCGGTGGCCGACGCGTTCCTTTTCCTCGTCGGTGGCCTCGGCCAGCGTGCGCCCGTACGGCGGGAAGTACATGATGGGGTCGTAGCCGAAGCCCCGCTCGCCACGCGGCGCCGCGGCAATGTCGCCTTCGACCACGCCGGTCGTCTCGAAGATGACCGACCCTCCCTGCACGAGGGCCAGCGCGCACACGAACCGCGCCGTGCGTGGCGCCCCCGGATACGCCGCCAGCCGGCGGAAGATCTCCTCGAATCGTTCGGGATACGAGGCGTCGGGTCCGAGAAAACGGGCCGACTGGACGCCCGGCGCGCCGCCAAGCGCGTCGATGACGAGCCCGGAGTCCTCCGCCACCGTGCAGAGCGGACCGCCGTGTGCCGGGGCGGCGGCGCTCGCGACCGCGGCGTCGTAATAGAGCGCCTTCAGCCGGGCATTCTCCTCGAAGGTGACGCCGGTCTCGTCCGGTTCGGCGACCGGTGGAAAATCGCGAAGGCTCAGGATCGCTGCCGGCAGGTGACCGAGGATGCGCCGGATTTCTCTGAGCTTGCCCGGGTTGGTCGTGGCGATGACGACCCGGTTCATTTCCCGAGGTACGGGCTGAGAAATCCTCGCTGCAGGGCGATGAGCTGCCGGATACCCGTGTCGGCAAGGTCCAGGAGCCGGTTGAGCGCCTCACGGCCGAAGGGCAGCGCCTCGGCCGTGCCTTGCAGCTCGATGTACAGCCCGCTGCCGGTCTTGACGACGTTCATGTCGACTTCGGCCTTCGAGTCCTCCGAGTACGCGAGGTCCAGCATCGGCTCGCCGTCCACGATGCCGACGCTCGTGGCGGCGACGTAATCGTGGACCGGCATCGTCCGAATCAGCTTCTGCTCGCGCATGGCGTGGAGTGCCATCACGAGCGCCACGAACGCGCCGGTAATCGAGGCCGTGCGGGTGCCGCCGTCCGCCTGGATGACGTCGCAGTCGAGCGTGATCGTCCGCTCGCCCAGATCCTCGAGCTTCGTCACGGCGCGGAGCGAGCGGCCGATCAGCCGCTGGATCTCCTGGGTGCGGCCGCCGACCCTGCCCGCGGTCGACTCCCGCTGCGAGCGCGTCGTCGTCGCGCGGGGCAGCATGCCGTACTCGGCGGTCACCCATCCCTTGCCGGTATTGCGCCGGAACGGCGGCACGCGGTCCTCCACGCTGGCGGCACAGATGACCTTCGTGCTGCCCGCTTCGACCAGCACCGATCCTTCGGCGTGCAGCAGGTAGTCGGGCGTAATCCGCGTGGGGCGGAGCTGTTCCGAGAGACGGAGGTCGGCGCGCATGGGTGGCAACAACTCTAATGCAAAACGGCTACGGCGTTTGTGGTTCATCCCGCACGAGCGAGGGGTCGGCTTCAAGCGGCCGGCGCAGATCGACGTGCCCGGCGAGCGTGTCCACCTCGCGCCCGTCGACGAGGATCTGCACGCGCTGGATCGTCGGGAGGTTCGCAGTGATCGCATGGACGATGGCATACACGGTGAGCAGCTCGGTGAAGGTGCCGCCGGGATGGCGCGCCGAGATCTCCCCGCTCAGATCGACGAACGCATCGCCCCGCTCGGTCGCATAGAACGCCCGGAGCGCGGTGCCGTCCGGGATCACCGACGTGTAGGGCGCGGGCGCGCCCTGGAGCTGGGCGAGGAGGATCTCGCGCGCCTGCGGCACTGTCCCGTCGGCGAGCGCGACCTCGCGCCGCACGGGCACGAGCGCCTCGCCATCCTCCGATCCGTAGAAGAACGTCGCGGTGATGCGCGGGACGCCTGGCGGCGGCGGCGCAGGCGCGGCCGCGGCGCTGCGGTCGCCGGCCGGCGGCGGGACGCCGGCCAAACGCTCGAGCCCGCGCATGACGGCCCAGGCGAGCAGGACGACGAGCAGGACGCCGCTGCCGATCGCGGCGGCATGAC
>JACQZV010000048.1 GCA_016213695.1 Acidobacteriota bacterium
CGCGTTCATCCTGCCGGGCTCCCCGCTCGTCGGCGCCGACCACCGCGGCGCCGCGGTGGAATTGCGCACCCCGGTGGAAACGATTACCGCGCGGGCGGTCGTCAACGCGGCCGGCCTGTACGCGGACGAGGTGTCGGCGCTGCTCGGGGGCGACACGTTCCGCATCTATCCCTGCCGGGGCGAATACGCGGAGCTCGTGCCCGCGAAGCGCACGCTCGTGAACTGTCCGGTCTATCCGCTGCCGCATGCGTCCGGCCATTCGCTCGGCGTGCATCTGACCAGGACGATCCACGGCAACGTCACGCTCGGTCCGACCTTCCGGTTCCAGCCGCGCAAGGACGACTACGAAGACGACCGGCTGGCCGTGGAGCAGTTCCTCGAACCGGCGCGCGAGCTGCTGCCGGAGCTGCGGATCGAGGACCTGCGCCTCGGCGGCAGCGGCATCCGGCCAAAGCTCCACCCCCCTGACGTGCCGTTTGCGGATTTTCTGATCGCGCGGGACGCGCGGTGCCCGCAGCTGGTTCAGGCGGCGGGGATCGAATCGCCGGGGCTGACGGCGTGCCTGGCGATCGGCGACATGGTGGCGACGATGGTGGCCGAGATCCTATGACGGGGTCGGCCGCCGCAGGCGCAGCCAGCAGCGCGCCGACAGCAGCGCCCGGGCCAGGAGACGCTTCGGGAGGGAATCGGGAGCCACGTGCGTCGCGTAGTAGAGGTACGCACTCTCGTGGAACGCCCGGATGGCCGGCGCCCGGAGACTCCGGCTTGACTGCCCCACGCGGTGAATCGCGGTCGCGCCGGGCACGTAGCGTACCTCGTACCCGCGCGCCCGCAGGCGCCGGCACAGATCCGCGTCTTCCCAGTAGAGGAAATACCGTTCATCGAACCCGCTCACGTCTTCGAGTGCGCCGCGGCGCGCCAGCATGCAGGCGCCCGACACCCAGTCGACCGTGATGCTCCCGCCGCCGGGCCCGATGTCCGCGTCGCTCAGGACGTTGCGCCGGGACACACGCAGACCCGGCAACAGCCGCCGGAGGAGCGTCGTCCGTCCGAACAGACCGGTGAACATGTCGGGATCGCCCCTGGCACTGCCCTGCACCGTCCCGTCGGGGTCGAGGATACGGGGACCGGCAATCGCACAGCCCGGCGATCGATCGAGCTCGGCGTGCAGCGCCTCGAAGGCGCCCGCGACCAGGCGGCAATCGGGGTTCATGATCAGGACGAACCGGCCGGATGTCGCCGCCAGTCCCTGGTTGACGCCGCGCGCGAACCCGACATTCCCGTTATTGCGCAGCAGTCGTGCGTGTGGCGCGAACTCGCTGACGACGGCGCCGCTGCCGTCAGAGGAGGCGTTGTCGACGACGACGGCCTCCCAGGCGTGGCCGGCCAGCTCGGCGGCGACCGAGCCCAGCGCGCGGCGCAGTTCGGGGCCCGCGTTGTAATTGACGAGCACCACACTCACGTCGGGCGTCGTCACCGCCCCTCCATCAGGCTGACATCGAAGTGTTTCTCGCGGATTTTCGCCGCGAGCCAGCGCCGTTCGAACTGACCGGCGATCGCGCGGGCCGTGACGGTTCTCTCGCGCTGCACGACCGCTCGCTTGTGAAGGATCGCGGGGAGGGCGCGAACCGCGGCGAGCTTCGCCTTCAGGAACGTGCCGAGCAGACCCGTCCTGGCGAAGTGTGCCGCAGCGGCCGCGTTGTAGACGAGGTGGGCCGGCAGCGTCCGCAGCAGCAGCGACGCCGGCGTGTTCTTCAGGTACAGCCACTCCACATTGCGCTGGCCGTGAAACACGGCGAGCGCGCTCACCCGGCCGAGCGTGGCGCTGCCGTGATGGCGGACCCTCGCGCCGGCGACGTAGCGGCAGCGGTAGCCGCGCAACCGCGCGCGGTACGAGAGGTCCACATCCTCGTGCGACGCAAAGAAGTCCTCGTCAAATCCGCCCAGTTCGTCGAACACTCGCTTCGCGACGAGACAGGCGGCGCCGCAGATGCCGAACACTTCCTCCGAGACGCCGGCCTCGACCGCCGGCGCGCCGTGATGCCGCTTGAAGGCGCCTCCCGCCCGGAACCAGCCGTCGCCCGCGCTGTCGACGACCGACGGGTCGTGCGCGTACACGATGCGCGAGGTCGCCAGCAGGAACCGCGACGGTTCGTCGATGCCACTGCGGAGCGCCCGAAGCCAGGTCGAATCGGGAATCGCGTCGTTGTTGAGAAACGCGAGGAATTCGCCGCGCGCGTCCCGCGCGCCCGCGTTGCTGCCTCCTGCAAACCCGCGGTTCTCACCGAGCGCCAGGAGCCGGACGCCCGGAAACCGATCGCGCACGAACGCCGCGCTGCCGTCGGTCGATCCGTTGTCCACGACAATGACCTCGGTGGCGATGCCCTCCTGGGCGGTCGCCGCCGGCAGGCAGGTCTCGAGATGGCGCCTGCCGTTCCAGGTCACGATGACGATCGACACCTCAGGCGACACGGCGGTACACCTCGAGCGTCAGCTGGGCGGTCCGGCGCCACGTGAATTCCGCGGCCCGGCCCAGGCCGGCCGTCCGCAGGCGCGCGCGCAGCTCGTCGTCGCTCGCGATGTCGGCCATCGCCTGCGTCCAGGCGCGGCGATCGCGCGGATCGAGCAGCCGCCCGGCGTTTCCCATCACCTCGGGAATCGATGCGGCGCTGGACGCGATCACGGGCGTGCCGCTCCGCATCGCCTCGATGAGCGGGAGTCCGAAGCCTTCATAGAGCGAGGGATACACAAAGGCCATCGCACCGCGGTACAACGACGCGAGCCGGGCGTCGCTGACCGCGCCGAGCTGCACGACGGCCTCGGGGGCGGAGGCGTCCCCCGCGAGCCGCCGGAGGCGGTCGCCGACGCCGAGGTCGACGCCGACGAGCACGAGCGACAGACCGGCCGGCGCGCCGGCGCGCCGCGCCGCCAGCACCGCTTCGACGAGCAGTACCAGATTGCGCCGCTCGTGCAGATCGCCGACCTGCAGCACGTACGGCGACGCGACGCCCGGCGGCAGCGCGCCCGGCTCGCCGGGCTCGAACCGCTCGTCGGCACCGAGCGGGGTGACGCTGATGCGATCGGGCGGCACGCGGTACGCCGACGCAATCTCGCCGGCCGAGAATCGCGACACAGTCAGGATGTGCGACGCCGCCTGCGCGCTGCGCCGGTAGAAATAGCGGCGCCGCCAGTCGCGGCGATACGGGTACCACTGCGGATGGAGCTCGTAGCTGACGTCGTGCACGGTGACGACGACGGGGACCGGCGCCCACCAGGGCGCCGTATACGCCGGCGCGTGGATGAGGTCGACGCCTGCGCGGCGCGCCGCGCGCGGCAGGCCGACGAGCGTCCACCCGGCGTTGGTGGGAGGGTGCAGGGGCTCGGCGACGTGGCCGACGCCGTCGGGGATCGCGGCCGGATCGCCGCCGCCGAGCGCGACGATGTCGAGCGGCTCGCCGAGCGACAGCAGGCCGCGGACCAGGCCCGCCGTATACCGGCGAATGCCGGCCGCCGGCGACGCGAAGGCGCGGCCGTCGATGCCGACGCGCAGCGGCTTTATGTGATCTCCATGCGGAGCCGCCGCACCGGGCAGTTGAGCGTCCCGCAGATCTCGCGGATGCGGTACTCGACCCGGCCGTTGATCAGCGGACTGCTCAGGATGACTTCGTCAATCGCGTACCGGCTCATCGTCGCCTGGAGATCGTCGAGGCCGCCGCGCACCGGCACGCCCATGATCCAGCGGCGTGCCTTCATCGGGTCGTCGTCGATGAACGCAATCGGATTCATGTTCCAGCGCTGATTGGCGCGCATCTCACGCACGAGCGTCTGCCCGAACGCGCCGGCCCCGTAGACGAGCACGCGCCGGCTGCGCTTGCTGCGCGTGGCCGCGACGAGATTCATGGCGCGGAACGACGCCCGCGTCGCCACAATCGCGACCGTGAGCAGCAGGGCGTCCAGGACGAACACGGCGCGCGAGAAGCCGACGAGGCGGTAGAAGTAGGCGGCGGTCAGGATGGCCAGCAGCGATCCGAACCCGACACCCCGCAGGACGACGGCTCCGTCGCGCAGCCCGAACGTGTCCCACGACCGCTGATACAGCCCGGACGCATAGAGCGCGGCCAGCTTGCAGCCCAGCACGACCGGCAGCGAGGCGGTGAAGTAGGGCAGGAAATCGTCGAGCCCCTCGCCCTCGAAGCGGAGCCGGTACGCGGCGTAGTAGCAGACGGTGATCAGGACCAGATCGAGCAGCACCTCGGCCGCGTGATACCGGAACGCCAGGTCCTTGAGAAACGGGGCGAATGACGACTTCTGGAGCGCGATGAAGTCTTCCGCGTTGTACGCCGGCACCCGCGCGAGATAGATCCCGACGAGCACGACCACCACGCCGAGCGCCGCGACCAGCGGCAGCATCGGCTCGGCGCCGCCGCTCTGCATCAGGATCCAGCCGGTCGTCCCGCCGGCGATCCCGAGCAGGTACAGAATCCGGACGGCGCTCCGCTCGGAAAATCCGAGCGACACGAGGCGGTGCGAGACGTGGTCGATGCCGCCCCTGGTCGCCTGGCGGCCCGCCAGGCGACGCAGGACCAGCACGAATCCGGTGTCGAACAGCGGCACGATCAGGACGAGGACGACAATGACCGTCGGGCTGATGAAGGCGAGCGGCGCGTTGTAGACGGGCACGAGCGAGGTGGCGCCGAGCACGCCGCCGATGAACAGGCTGCCGCAATCGCCCATGAACAGCCGCGCGCGATGGCGGTTCCAGTACAGGAAGCCGAGGAGCGCGCCGGCATGCGCCACGAGCAGCACGACCAGCGCCGGCCCGAGCGACGGGGCCAGCAGCACCGCCAGAAACACGGCGGCGATGAGCCCGACGCCGGCCGCCAGCCCGTCCATGTTGTCGAGCAGGTTCAGCGCGTGGCAGATGCCCGCAAACCAGACCACCGCCACGAGCGTGAAGATCGACGGCAGCGCGCCCTCGACCTCGCCCCCCGCCAGCGCGAACACGAGGAAGGCGCCGATCGCGAGCGAGGCCACGAGCTTGGCGACCGGCGAGAGCTGCAGGCGGTCGTCGAGGACGCCGACGACGAACATGGCGAGCGCGGCCAGAGGTACCGGCATCCAGTCGGAGACCGCGCCGGCGACATCGGGGCGCAGGAGGAGCACCGCGGACCCGGCGATCGTCGCGGCGGCGATCGCGATGCCCCCCATGGTGGGCGTCGGCGCCGTGTGCCAGCGGTCGGCGCGCGGCGGCACGACGGCGCCGCCGGCGGTCGCGAACCGGCGTACGACCGCGCCGCCGGCCAGACTGCCGGCCGTCGCGACCACGAACACCGCCGCGAGCAGCATCAGCACACGGCGCTAATGACCGGCCGCCCGCGCCAGGTCCGCCGTTCTGTCACCGGCGAACATGACGAAAGGCCGCCTCTTCAGAATGCCGTCGCAGATGGTATCCAGTCCGCCCGACGCGCCGGGGAGCAGCTGCTCCAGCCGGTCGAGCTTCAGCCGGTAGATCGGATACCCCGCCTTCGGGTCGATGAACGCCAGCGGGATCATGCGCCTGAAGAAGAAGTGGTACGCGTACTGCCGGGCGCGGGCCAGCTGCCGCCCGCCCAGCCGGTCGGCGAACGGCAGCTCCGCGAGAACGCGGAAGTATTCGGCCGGCGAACTCGCGTCGCGCGTGAGCCCCTTGTTGCGAATCCACGCCTCCCCCGCCACGACGACCGGCAGGCCGACGCTCGTCAGCTCCACGCCCATCTTCGTCCCGTAGATGATCGCGGCGTTGCAGAGCGACATCAGCGCGTAGGTGCTCATGTCGCTCTCGGGCGGGACGACGATGATGTTGGGCGCGAGGCGCGGCACGCGGGTGCGCAGCTCGCCGAGGATGGGCTGGCGCGACGGCGGAAAGCCGCTGATCTCCGCGGGATGCACCCGGATGAGCAGCTGCAGGTCGGGCCGGGTGGCGAAGTACTCGCACGTCTGCACGAGCCACTCGAGCATGCTCGGAAAGGCATTCGCCGGATAGTGCAGCTGCGCGTCCCACGACACGTTGGTGAGCAGCCCCACGACCGGCTTCGTGCGGTCGATCGCGAGGCGGCGCGCGATGTCCTCCGCGTCCTGCCGCCGCGGCCGGTGGAACACGATCCAGTCGAACAGCCCCTCGCGGCGGCTCGCGAGGTACTTGGTGAGCTCGCGGTCCTGGGTCGGCGTCAGCGCGGCGTCGTCCCAGTGGTCGCGCGGCTCGGTCATCAGGGTGTGATGATACGTGTCGTCGTGGCTGAAGATGAACCGGCGCTTGCGGTAGGCCACGTTCCACGTCGTCACGTGCACGCCCTCGCGGCGCGCCACTTCACCGACGATCCCCCACGGCACGTAGATGCCGTGCGTGAAGACCGCCGACGAAAATCCGACGGCGCGGACCAGGCGCCGCGACGCGAACGCGGTGAGCAGCGCCGACTCGAGATAGCGGCGCAGGACCTGTTCGGCCAGCGGCTCCCCCTCGAGCGATCCGCTCGCGAAGAACCGGAGCGCGCCCGCATGCGCGTGCTCGCCAATCGCCAGATCGTCGAGCGTGAAGCCGGCAATCTGATCGACCGGGAGCGCGGCTGCCAGCCGGCGGGCCTCGGCGCGATCGTCCGGGGTGAGCCAGTCGCTGTAGCGATGGACCTTCAGGCCGAGCCGGGCGTAGACGCGCTCGGCCGGCCAGAGACAGTCGCGACAGAGATCGCGCGAGGGCCCGTGGTCGACAAACGCCGCGACATTCGGGTACAGAGAGGCTTCGCATTCGGCGCATGCCGTCATGGCGCCGTCGCACAGCAGGGTGTGTACCTCGGCGCCCCTGAAGGTCAGCGCCGCCGCGACCGCGCTCTCGAGCGTGACCGCGTGCGCGTACGCGCCGACGGAGGTCGCGATCAGCACGCGCGGCCCGCCCTGGGCCGCGCGCCGCGCCGACTGCCAGAGCTCGGTCCCGGCCCCGAGCGCCGGCCGCCAGTCGGGATACGCGTTGAACCTCGCGTGGTACCAGCGGCGCGCGAGGCGGGTCGCGCGCCACAACGCCGGAAACCGGCGGATCGCGCGTCTCATGCGGACACCGACCGCCCGCCAGGCGCCATCGAGGAGGGGCGGGCGCCGTCGATGAGCGCCACGAACCGGTCCGCCGGCGGCAGCTCCGCGAATACCTGCCACGGGCCGTGCGCCCGCAATTCCTCGAGCGTGTAGCCGCCGGTGGCCACCGCGATCGTGCGCGCGCCGATCGCGGCCGCGCACGTGATGTCGTGCGGCGTGTCGCCGACGACGAACACGGCGTGGTCGGAGACGGGGCCCGCGTCCCGCGCCAGCGCGAGCGCGCGCTGCGCGATCGCCGACCGATCGCCCATGTCATCGGCGAAGGCGCCGTCGGGAAAGAAGTCCATCAACCCGTAGTAGGTCAGTTTCGCGCGCGCGCCGCCGCGCGTGTTGCCGGTCAGCAGGTACGACCGGACGTCGGACCGGTCGCGGAGATGCTCCAGGATCTCGCGGACGTTCGGCAGCACGCAGCCGTTCCTGCGCGGCAGGCTCGACGGGAGCAGCTCCTCATAGCGCCGCACCATCCGCTCCACCAGCGCCGGCTCGGGGTCCACGCCGAGCACTTCGAACGTCCGTGCCGCAATCTGATAGTCGGTGAGCCCCGCCGTCCGCATTTCGGTCCGCAGGTCGAACTCGCGGCCGATGATCTCCCGGACCGAATCGTTCCACGCGAACATGCCGGCCCGGCCGGTCGTGATGAGCGTGCCGTCGATATCCCAGAAGAGCACCGTCATGCCAGCTGCATCCGCCGGCCGGCCGCCGCGCGGATGCGGCGGACAAGGGACGCGGTGTCGAGCCCGTGGTGCGCGAGCACCTCGTCGTTGGTGCCGCACTCGGGCAGCTCGGTCACCCCGAGCATCGTCACCACGACCGCGGGGTCGAGGCCCAGACCGGCGATCGCCGCCGCGATCATCTCACCTTGTCCGCCGCGCACGTAGTGATTGTCAAGCGTGACCACGACGCGCGTGCCGCCGATCGCCTCGCGCAACCAGCCGGCGTCGATGCGGTTCAGCCACGGCACGTTGATCAGCCGCACCCGCAGGCCGGTCGTCCGCTCGATCTCCTCGGCCGCGTGCCAGGCATTCGAGAGCATCCATGGCCCGTACCCGAAGACGACGACATCCTGGCCGTCGCGCACCACCCAGCCGGTGCCCGGCGCCACCCGCTGCCCGGCCGGATAGGTGAACGGGACGGGCCACTTGACCGACACGAGCCGGAGATAGGCGCTCTCATCGGCGACATGCACGAGGTACTCGAAGAGGGCGTGCACCTCGGCCTCCACGGACGGCTCGGCCATCAGCAGGCGTGGAATCGACGCGAGGGCGGCGATGTCGCGCACCGACTGGTGCGAATGCCCAGGGCCACCGGGCAGCAGCCCGGCGAGCGAGCCCACGTAAATGACCTTCGAGGCTTCGCTGCACTGGTTGTAAATCTGTTCGTTGGGGCGCGCGGAGAGAAAGCACGCAAAGGAATGGACGACCGGCAGCACGCCGCGCCGGGCCATGCCGCAGGCCGTCGACACCATGTCCTGCTCCGCAATGCCGCACTCGATGAACCGGTCCGGATACGCGGCGGCGAACGGGACGAGGCCACAGTCCTTGACGAGATCGGCGTCGAGCACCGCGAGATCGGGGCGCCGCCCGCCCTGCGCGACCAGGGCGTCGCGGTAGGCGGCAATCAGGTTGTCGCTCACCCGCGGCTCGCGCCGCTCCGGACGCCGTCCCGTCGTCGTCGCGAGCGCGCCGAGCCCCGCGTCGGCGACCAGCCGCGCCGCGCGGGCGAGCAGTTCCGCCGACGCGCGCGCGTACTCGTCTTCAGTCGGCGCGCCCGAGTGGTAGGCGTACAGCTCGCCGGGCTTCAGGGCCGGCGCCTCCATGAACGAGACGCCCTTCCCCTTGACGGTGTCGGCCACGAGCGCCTTCGGGCGGTCGGGCATCCCGTCGAAGCTGCGGAACGCCCGCTCGAGCGCGCCGACGTCATGACCGTCGCACCGGGCCGCGTGCCAGCCGAACGCGCGGAGCTTGGACTCAAGGTCACCGAGATCGCCGACCTCGGCGACCCACGTGTCCGACTGGACCTTGTTGTGGTCGACGATGGCCACGATCTCGCCCAACCCGGCGCGCGCGGCGGAGGCGAGCGACTCCCAGAACTGCCCTTCCTGCAGCTCGCCGTCGCCGGTGAGCACGAAGATCCGGCGGGGACGGCCGGCGAGCCGGTTGGCGAGCGCCATGCCCTTGGCCTTGGAGATGCCCATGCCGAGAGAACCCGTGTTCGCCTGAATGTAGGGCGTCTCGACGTGCGGGTGGCCCGGCAGGCCGTGCAGCCGGCGCAGGTTGTCCAGCTTCTCCTCGGGCAGCAGGCCGAGGCCGGCGAGCACGGCATAGAGCGCGGGCGCGTCGTGCCCCTTGGACGAAAAGAAGATGTCGCACGCGCCGGGACCCTTCGCGAGGTCGCGAAGCTCGTTGAGGAACAGCCAGCTCATGATCTCGAGCGAGCTGAAGCTCGTGCCGATGTGGCCCGACCAGGCGCGCGCGATCATATAGAGCACGTTGATCCGCGCCAGAGCCGCAAACGCCTCCGCGGTCGCGCGCGCCGGCAGCCCGGCATCCAGCAGGCGCCGGAACTCCCTCACGGGAACGGACACGAGTTCGTCGCTGGCTACCTGATCGAGTTGCTGTTCGCCCATTGCGCCTCGTATGGAACCCTGGACACCTGCGGGAGCGCCGCCTCGCCGTCGGCGATCAGGCGCTCGGCCACGATCCAGTCGAATCGATCGTTGATGTCGAATCCTTCGTAGCCGTCGGTGAAGAACGGCACGAGCACGTCGCCGGCAATCGTCCGCTGCTCGAAGACGACGCGCGTCCAGGCCATCTCGAGCGACGCGTTCTGGACGTACACGGGCGGCAGCGCCTGATACGGCGTGCTGTGCCACGGTTGCCCGGCCGGCGCCCCGGGCAGCAGGGGCGACATGCGGTCGCCGTCGACCACCCACATCTTGCCCGGGTGCTGGCCGCACGGCTCGACGGCGCGCAGCGAGTCGACGCCGTCCTGCGCCAGAAAACGCGCCCACGCGCGCCGAATCGTGCCCGCCGTGCGGAACGGGCTCGTCGGACGCAGCAGGGCAAAGGCGTCCCAGGTGCGTCCGTGCCGCCGGAGCTCGGCCAGCGTGTACTCGACCCACTCGATGTCGGGTGACCGGTCGCCGGCAAACGGCGCCGGCCGCAGAAACGGCACCTCGGCTCCATAGTGCCGCGCGATCGCTGCCGTCTCGTCAGCGTCGGTCGACGCGATGACCGCGTCGAACACCCCGCTCTCGAGCGCCGCGGCAATCGTATACGCAATCACGGGATGGGCGCCCAGCCGGCGGACGTTCTTGCCCGGCACCCGTTTGGAACCCTGTCGTGCGGGAATCAGCGCAACGGCAGCGGGCATCACACCTGACGGGGATTGTGGTTGATGTAGACGGTTTTCAGGTCCGAGTACACGTCCAGCGCCTCGGTACCGGCTTCGCGCCAGCCGTTGCCCGACTGCCGGAGGCCGCCGAACGGCATGTGCGGCTCGCTCCCGTACGTGCCGCCGTTGACGACGGCCACTCCCGCCTGGATCCGTCCGACGAACGCCATCGCGCGATGCAGGCTCTGCGTGTGAATCGACGCCGTCAGCCCGAACGGCGAGTCGTTGGCCAGCGCGACGGCCTCCTCGAAATCCCGGACGCGATAGAGGGACGTGATCGGCCCGAAGAGCTCCGTCCGGGTCATCTCGTCGGTACGGCCGACGTGCTCGACGATTGTCGGCGCCACGAAATATCCGCCGCCCCAGGCGCCGCCGGTCAGCCGGTGGCCTCCGGTGAGCACCACGGCGCCGGCCGCCCGGGCGCGCTCGACCGAGGCGAGCATGTTCTGCATCTGGCCCTCGTTGATCACGGGGCCGTAGTCGTCTCCGTCGCCTGTACCGACCTTCAGCTTCTGCGTCGCGTCGACCAGCATCTGCCTGAAGGCGTCGTAGACCGCATCGAACACGATGATCCGGCTGCCGGCCGCGCACCGCTGCCCTGCATTGGAGAACGCCGATCCGAGCGTCCATGTCACCGCGTTCTCCAGATCCGCATCGTCGCAGACGATGAGCGGGTTCTTGCCGCCGAGCTCGAGGCAGGTTTTCGCGAGCCGCCGGCCGGCCGTTTCCGCGATCCAGCGGCCCACCTCGCAGGATCCCGTGAAGCTCACGACGGCGACATCCGGGTGCTCGACGAGCGGCGCGCCCGCTTCCTCGCCGAATCCGTGCAGCGTCGCGTACACGCCGTCGGGCACGCCGGCTTCGCGCGCCAGCACGCCGAACGCCCAGGCGGAGAGCGGCGTGTCCTCGGCCGCCTTGAGGATGGCGGCATTGCCGCACAGCAGCGCCGGAAACGCCTTCCATGCGACGTTGGCGATGGGCGTATTGGCCGCGATGATGAGGCCCGCCACGCCGAGCGGCTGCCGCACGACCAGCGCCGACTTGTTCGGCACGGCGCTCGTCGTCGTCCGGCCGTAGAAGCGCCGCCCCTCGCCGGCGACGAAAAAGCCCATCTCGATCGCCGCATCCGTTTCGCCGAGGGCATCTTTCCGCGACTTGCCGGTTTCCCTGGCGACGAGATCCGCGATGGCCGTACGATGGTCCCGCATGAGCAGCGCGATCTGCCGGAGCACGTCACCCCGCTTGACGACCGTCGTGGCGCCCCAGCCGGGCTGGGCCGCGAGGGCCGCGCCCACGGCCCGGCGCACGTCGGCCGCCGAGGACCGTGCGACCTCGCACAGGACCTGGCCGGTGGCGGGATCGACTTTCGGGAACGTGCGGCCGTCGGCCGCCGCACACTCCTGGCCACCGACCTGATTCAGGACGATCGGCGGCATGCTGCCGAGGTTCACCACGCGGTGAATCCTCCGTCCACGCGCAGCTCGTGTCCGGTGACGTACGCCGACGCCGCTGACGCGAGAAAGACGAGCGGCCCCCTGAGATCCTCCGGACGGGCCATGCGGCCGAGCGGCACGCGGGCGGCATACTTCGCCCGGAACTGGTCGTCCTGCCCGGCCAGCACGCCGCCGGGGGACAGCGTGTTGACGCGCACGCCACGGGGGCCCCACAGGGTGGAGAAATACTTGGTCAGGTTGACGACTGCGGCCTTCGACGCGCCGTACGCCGGCGACTTCAGGAACGGCAGATCGCCCGGGAGATGGTCGTAGAAGCGCTGATCGGGCGACACCGACGCGTAGAGAGAGCCGATGTTGATAATCGACCCGCCCCCGCCGGCCGCCATCCGGCCGCCGACAAGCTGCGTGACCTGGAAGGTCCCCAGGAGATTGACGTCCACCATCCGGCGAAACTGTTCGATCGGCAGATCGTCGATGCGCGACCGATTACCGCCCGAATCGGGCGGCTGATCGACGCCCGCGTTGATGACGAGCACGGCCGGCTCGCCCATCACGCGCACGACCTCGTCGAGGGCGCGGGCGATCGACGCCCGCTCGGTGACATCGCAGTCGACGCGCCGCACGCGGTCGCCTGCGCGCGCCACCAGCGTCGCCCAGGCTTCCGACGAGGCGGCGGCCGCCAGATCCAGCGCGGCCACGACGGCACCGGCGTCGATCAGGGCCTCGGCCCAGACGGGACCGAGCTTGCCGGCAGCGCCGGTGACGACGGCGATCCGGCCGTCGAGGCGATAGAGCGCGCTGCTCACGAACGCGCGAGCTCGGCGCTCGGCTTCCTGCTCAGCATCTCCTCAGACAGGAAGTCGTCCGCGTGCAGAGCCTTGAGCGTCGCGCGCCCGATGACCGCGTCCAGTTCGTAGGGTGGGATGCCGCCGCCGGGCGATTTCAGGACGATGTCATCCGCGGTGAGGACGTGCCCCGCGGGCAGGTCGCGCGCCACGACCAGGCTCTTGCCCATCTTCAGAATCGGTGCCTTTTCGCTGTCGTAGATCTTCTTGACCCCGTCGCCGAGCGCCTTGTGCGTGCGTTCGAGGTCGCGGACCATCTTGCGCAGCCCCACCGGCTCGAGCGAAAACGCATGGTCGGTCCCCTTCATGGCGCGATTCAGCGTGAAGTGCTTCTCGACGATCCGCGCCCCGAGCACGTACGCCGCCACCGGCATCGCGATGCCGTTGTCGTGCCCGGAATAGCCGATCACCGCCGCGGGAAAGTGCGTGCGGTACTGCTCAATCACCCTGAGGTCCAGCTCTTCGAACGCCGCCGGATACCCGGCCGTACACTGGAGGATTCCGAACTGCGGGTTGATCGGCATGATCGCGTCGTAGGCCCGGCGGACGTCGTCCAGGAGGGCGCCGCCGGTCGAGACGATGACGGGCTTGCCGAACCCGGCCACGTATTTCAGGAGGGGAAGGCTCCTGACGTCGCCCGAGGCGATCTTGAACGCCGGCATGTCGAGCGCCGCGAGGAAATCGGCGCTCGCGGCGTCGAACGCCGTGGCGAAGAAGTCGATGCCGAGGTCGCGCGCCTCGCGCTGCAGCTCCTGGTACTCCTTCAGGCCAAACTCGAGGAACTCGCGGTGCTCGCCGTAGGTGGCGCCGAAGCTGTTCTCGTTGTCGTACGGCTTGTTGAACGCCGCCCGGGTGTACAGACCGCGGTTGTCGCGCTTCTGCAGCTTGACCGCGTGCGCGCCGGCGAGCTTGGCCTCCCGGAAGAGCTCGCGCGCCTTGTGCAGGCTGCCCTGGTGGTTGTGCCCGATCTCCGCGATGACGTAGCACGGGGTCTCGTCACCGATGCCGTGCTGTCCAATCCGCATCGTCCCTGCCACTGCGTGCTCCTGTGTCTAACTCCGGACGACCGGTCGAAGCTGCGCGACCAGCTGGTCCCATCCGTATTCCGTGTGCGCGATCGTCCGCGCCGCCTGGCCGATGCGGCGCGTCTCGTCCGTGTCCGGCAGACGATCGCAGCGGTTCACGTCGATGACGTTCTGCATGTGCACGAGCCCGGCTGGCGAATGTTCGTCCAGGTTGGTGATAACCGCGCACCCGCATTCCATGGCCGCGTTCACCGTTGTATTGTTGGCGCGATATCCCTTCTCAAAAAACGCGGCGAGAAACGTACAGTCCATGAGGTGGTTGTACACCGCCGTGTCGGACAGGTACCCCATGAAATAGACGTGCCCGCCGAACAGCGCCTGCAGCTCCTCGAACCGCACGACGAACGACCCGTCAAAGCTCGTGTTCTCGTGAAGCGCCGTCGAGACGTAAATCGAGTAGCTCCGCCCGGTCGCGTCGAGCAGGTCGCGCAGGCGCCGGTACAGCGGCACCCGAATCTTGTGCGCCATCCCGAACGTGAACACCGACATGTCGGTCCGCTGAAACCGCTGCGGGTTCAGAATGGTGCCCGGGCAGAACAGCTCCTGCGCGTCGGCGTGAAGCGGACGCAGCTGGTGAAAGAGCTCGCTGTTGCCGCAGTAGACCCGGGCCGCCGACGCCACCAGCCGCTTCTCGACGTCGGTCCCGTCGAACGCGTGCAGGAACAGCTCGAACTGCCCCGTGTGTGCGGCGCTCCAGACGACGAGATCGGCGATGTCGGGCGGGGAGAACTCCGACAGCTTCAGCGACAGCAGCGGCCGCCGGTAGCTGCCCAGCTCGACGGCCTTGAGACCAACCACCGGAACGCCGAGATGCTTCGCCAGAATCGCATTGAACTTGGCGATCCCGCAGGTCCACGGATTCAGGTGATATCCAGCTATGCAATCAATCATCAGCACCAGGATTGTCGGGTCGGAAAAACCATTGTATCCCAGCCTCGCGCGAGTCCAGACACCCCCAACGTCTTGATTCCATACAGGTTAGGAACCGATCGCCGGTGGCCGAGCCATGGCCCGGGCGCTGCGGAAGACGTCGGCGACTGTCTCGACCTGAGCCTCGGTCAGCTCCGGGAACATCGGCAGCGAGAGCACCTCGCGGGCGAGCGCCTCGGCAACGGGAAAGTCGCCCGCGTGATACCCCAGGTCGCGGTACGCCGGCTGGAGGTGAATCGGCGTCGGATAGTGCACCCGCGTCTCGATGCCCGCCTCGGTCAGCCGCGCCGTCCACGCGTCGCGCTGCGCGACCCGCACGACATACACGGTGTCGACGTGCCGGGCATCAGGGCGCTCCGGCGGCACGACCGCACCGGTGCCGTCGAGGCACCGACGATAGACGGCGGCCCGGCTGCGGCGCGCCTCGATCCAGCGCTCGAGGTGGCGCAGCTTCACGCCGAGGACCGCGCCCTGCAGGCCATCCATCCGGTAATTGAAGCCGCGCATCGCGTGTTCGTACCGCGCGTGCTCGCCCCAGCTGCGACGCGCGCGCATCGCGTCGGCCAGACCGGGATCGCTCGTGACCGCGGCGCCGCCTTCGCCGAACGCCCCGAGGTTCTTGCCCGGATAGAAACTGAAACACGCGACGTCGCCGATCGAGCCGCACCGGCGCCCGCGGTAGTCCGCCCCGTGCGCCTGACAGGCGTCCTCGATGACCTTCAGGCGATGACGCCGGGCGATGTCGAGGAGCGGATCCATGTCCGCCGCCTGTCCGTACAGGTGAACCGGCATGATCGCCTTCGTCCGCGGAGTAATGGCTGCCTCGACCCGCGCCGGATCCATCGTGTAGTAGACGGGATCGACATCCACGAACACGGGTCTCGCGCCGGCGTACTCGATGGCCGCCGCGGTAGCCACGAACGTGAACGGGACGGTAATCACTTCATCGCCGGGTCCGACGCCGCACGCCAGCAGCGCCAGATGGAGCGCGCTCGTGCCCGAACTGGTGCCCACCGCGTGCGCGGTGTCGCAGTAGCGCGCGAAGTCCTGTTCGAAGGCGGCCACGGCCGGGCCGAGCACGAACTGTGAGCTCTCGATCACCTGCCGGACGGCCGCGTCGATGTCCTGCGCGAGCGTGTCGTACTGCGCCTTGAGATTCGAATAGGGAATCATGCCAGTCACCGGGCCGAACGGAGGTACTCGACGACGTCGTCGGCCCGGCGGGCCGCCGCCAGTTCAACGAGGCGCGCGGTCAGCCGCCCGTCGCGCTGCGCGCCGTTGGCCTCGAGCAGACGGACGATCTCGAGTTCGCCGCTCATGACGGCCGCCTCGAGCGGCGTGAGCATCAGGTCCTCGTCCGTGCGGATGAGGCCGCGCCGGACGCTGTAGACGCCGTTCGGATCGGCGCCGCGGCGGATCCGCTCGACCACCGGCGCCGCACGTCCGATCCCCGCCGCTTCCGCAAGATTGAAGCGCGGATCCGGCTGTGCGAGCCAGCCGAGCGACGCGCGCTCGGACACGACAATCGCCGCAAGCAGCGCGAGGCCCGCGACCACAGGGGCCGCCAGCACGACCGGACAGGCTCTCGGCATCAATAGTCCTCGTCGAACCACGACCGGAGCGCCGGAAGGTCCAACCCTGGCGGCGCGGCGCGGGTGATAAGCGCATCGGTCTGCAGCGCCTGCTTCAGCGCCACACCCGACGGCGTCAGGGGTGCAAACCCGTTCGCGGCGAGGTCCTGGTCGATCGTCGCCCAGTCTTCCCGCACGCGCATGGCCTGCTCGCGCAGCGACCAGTGGAGCCCGACGACGCGCACCGACCAGGCGGACGACAGCACGACGAGCACGACGACGAATGCCGCCCGCACCAGGGCCGTGCGAGCCGGCGCCGCCAGCCACTGCAGCAGCGCCCGCGCGGACGCGTAGGCGATGAGCGCGTAGAACACGCCGGCCGGACTCATGATGACGTCCTTCGAATAGGCGTAGCCGAGCACGGCATCCGCGGCGATGAGCGCCGCACCGGTGGCGGCGAGCCGATCGTGGGCGTCCATCGGCTCGCCGGCGCGCCACGCACGGGCGCGGCGCACCGCGTACCAGCCGGCGGCCAGGGTGGTCAGCGTTGACGACAGCACGTTGAGCACGCGCCACGCGCGCACGTCCCCTTCGACGAGCGATCGGACAAAGACAAAGACGCCGCCGCGGGGCTCGCCGAACAGGAGCGACAGCACATTCCCGGCGATGTTGTACAGATAGAACGGCAGCGGGTTGCCGCCGAACCGGACCGGCAGTTCCGCGCGCTCGATCACGCGGAATCCAAAGCCGCTGCTCCGCTCGTCGAGTCCGGGCCCGCCGACGTGAAACACGGCGAAGCGGAGCACCACGTAACCCGCCGTGAGCGCGACGACCGCGGCCACGCCGCGCGACGACACCCCCCGCAGGCCGGCGAGATACGCCGCGACGACGATGACGCTCACGAGCACTCCTGATTCGAGTGTCAGCGCCGCGAAGAGCCACAGCGCGGCCGCGGCTGCATCCGACCACCAGCGGGCGCGTGACACGGCCAGGTTCGCGGCGGCGAGGCAGGCGATCACCACCATCATGAAGTGGTTGATCGGGAACGTCTCGCGAACGGTGTCGTTGAAAGTGTGCAGCCCGGCGAGCACCGCCAGGGCCAGCAGCGCAGCCGCGGCGTCGATGCCCTCCTTCGGCCGGAGCAGGCGAACGAACAGCAGCAGGCACAGCGCAATCTGCGCGACCTGCACGCCCTTGTACCAGGCATAGTAGCGGCCGGCCGACAGGTCGAACACGCCCTTCATCTGCACCCACCGCAGCGGCCGGTAATAGGCGGGCCCCGGCTGGAACGCATGCGCGGCGACATCCCAGAACGTCCGGTCCTGAATCTCGGTCAGGTCTCCGAAACTGTCCCCCACCTGGAGCGGTATCCCGAGGACGAAATGCGCCAGCGTGCACCAGAGCACCGCCGTACAGACCCACACGGCCACGGACCAGCCGTTGATGCCGCGCGCGTGCGGCCGCGTCACGATCGTCCCCGCAGCCCCAGCCGGTGCGTCAGCACGAGCACGTGGTGGATGCCGCGCCGACCGGCGCGCCGCCAGCGGCCGGCGGCGGCCCTCGTCGCCATCCACGATTCGTAGGCGGCGGCGCGCACGCGCCGCCGCGCGCCCAGCACGTGGTACTCCGCCAAGCGGCTCCGGCGGCGCATCCGGCCCCACCACGCGGCGAGCCACATTCCCCCTTCGTACCACGCGGTCCAGACGGAGGCGCGCGCGACCTTGCCGCCGTAGGCGACGCGCTCGCCGAGCCGATCGGCGCCGTGCAGCAGCGTCCCCGACTTCGAGTGCCGTCTCAGCAGATACAGGGCGACGTACCGGGCAATGAGCCCGCGCATCTGCTCCCGGGAGATCCCGGGACGCGGCGCCGTGACGTACTCGCGCCGCAGGACGCGGGCGTGCTGCGCCCACGGGGGCAGCCACAGTCCCGCTGGCGCGTTCTGCGGCGTGAACAGCGACCGCCGTTGCCGGGTCACGCTCCCCACGCCGATCTGGCGGCGGAACCAGAGGACCTCCCCCACCTGCCGGAACTCCCCCTGCAGGGTCATCTCGGCCATGAGCAGGCGATCCGGCAGCAGCACCGGCCGGAAGATGCCGGCCCGTTCGACGGCCTCGACACGCATCAGGCCGTAGACAAGGTCGCCGGCGCCGGCCGCATCGCCCGAGAACCACAACCAGCGCTCCGCCGGCGTCTGCAGGCCGGCGGTCTGAAAGGTCTTCGATCCTTTGTCCAGGAGCGCGCCCTGCTCGTCAATGCGGAGGGTCTGCGAATACGCGAGCACGGCCTCGGGATGCGCGTCGAGCTCGGCCCGCATGCGGCCAAGCCAGTCGGGATGCCAGCGGTCGTGGTCGCTCGCCCAGGCGAAGTAGGCGGCCGAGGGGAACGCCTGCCGCGCCTGCAGGAACACGCGGCGCCATGCGGCCACCATCCCCTGCCGCTCGGCGTGGCGTTCGACATGGATCCGCGGATCGCGCGCGGCGTAGCGCCGCATCACGTCAGGCGTCTCGTCGGTCGAGCCGTCGTCGAGTGCCAGCAGGGCGAAGTCGCCGTCTGCCTGCGCCAGGATCGATTCGATGGCCTCGGGCAGGAACCGGCTGTTGTTGTAAAGCGTCATCCCGAAGACAACGGCGGGGCGCGCGGTTGTCCCGGTCAGCGCGGCAGCTTCTCCAGCACCAGCACGCGTCCCTTGCCGCCCCAGTCCATCTGCTGTTCGAGGTCGGGCCGCGATCGGCAGCCGTCGAGCAGGAACATCAGGCGCAGCATGTCCTTGTTGAGGAGCGTGATGTGCGACGGGTCCACATCGAACTGCGTGGTGAAATCCAGCAGGCTCGCGGGACTCGGATGAAACCTCGTGGTCACGTAGATGAACTTCGATGTCAGCCGCACCATGTTGGACACGGCCTGCCGGACCTGCAGGACCGTCAGGTGCTCCAGCACCTCCCGCGAGATAACCAGGTCGTAGGCGCCGGCGGCCTTGAGGGTGGGATCGGTCACCGCGCCGATCGTGATGCGATCGCGCACCTGGGGGGTGGCCAGCTCCCTGCTGCTCGCGGCGAAGTCAATCCCCTCGACGTCGACGCCCAGTTCCCACAGAAAGTGCATGAGCGCGCCGGGCCCGCAGCCGAGGTCCATGACGTGCTGCGGCCGGAACACGTCCTTGATGAGCTGCGGATTCTTCGCCTCGATCTGCCGCCGCGCGTCGAGCGTGTAGCTGTTGCCGTCGGCACGCCAGTCGCCCGTGAAATATTCCGCGTCGTAATGAACGGCATCGACCGACTGCTGCTTCAGGATGGCCTGTTCGAATGTCGTGATATCCATCTGTCCCTGTTTCCGCCTAGGCCGGGTCCTTCACCCCGGCGTGCATCAGATAGCGCTCGAGAATGCGTGTGGACGAGTCGATCACCGTATCAAGGTACACGATGCCGACCCCGTACTCCGCGCAGATCCGGACCTGCTCGGCCGGCAGCCGCCCGTCCCAGTCCTTCCCCTTGACGTAGTACTTCGGCCGCAGCTCGCGCAGGATCGTTTCGGTGTCGAACCGGTTGATGTGGGTGAACGAGATATACCGGATAGCGTCGACGATGACGGCCCGCTGGTCTTCGGGCAGCAGCGGCGGGTGCTTGGTGCGCACGTAGGCATCGGAGGCGACGTTGCACAGGAGCGGGACGTCCACGGCCGCGGCTGCCGCGCGGAAGTATTCGACGTGCCCGCGGTGCAGGGGATCGAACGCGCCGTCCACCATGGCGACCCGTCCCCGATGCGCCTTGAGCTGCTCGTACTCGACAATCACGACTTGACCAGCAATCCCTTCTGCTGCAGCTCCTCGAGCGCGGCGTCGAAGAAATCGACCGCCACATCCGGCGTGGTCTTCGCCCACTCGATGAGCTCGGCGAAGCCGCGATCGAGCGACACCTTCGGCGCATACCCGAGCGTCTCGCGGGCGCGTGAAATATCGGCGGTGTTGTGGCGGATGTCGAACGTGCGGCCGGTGTTGGTAACGAGCGGCTCGATCGGGCTGTCGAGCAGCGTCTTCAGAAGCCGCGCGATGTCGAGGATGGTCACCGTCCCGCCCGATCCGATGTTCACCGGCAGGTAGTCCGCGCCGGAGTGCTCCAGCATCAGCACGAGGCAATCAACCACGTCGTGAATCGACACGAAGTCGCGGAGCTGGCCGCCGTCCTCGAACACGACCGGCGGCTTTCCGTTGAGAAGCCGGCTCAGCCAGATGGCCGCGACGCCGGCGTACGGGTTGCTGAGGCTCTGCCGCGGCCCGTAGACGTTGAAGAACCTCGCCGCCACCGCCGGAATGCCGTACGTCCTGCCGATGAGAAGCACCATCTCTTCCTGGTGGTACTTCGTCATCGAATAGATGTTGTCACGCCAGAGCGGCTTGCTCTCCGGCGTGGGCACGGACCGCACGTGGCCGTGACACACGGGGCACCGCTGCTCCCAGTCGCGTGCCGCGAGCTGCGTCTCGGGCCGGATGGTCGGCGCCACGGGCCCGCAGGTCGCGCACTCGTACGCGCCTTCACCGTAGACGCCGATCGACGAGGCGACGATGAGCTTCTCCACGCGGTGCGGCCGGTTGACCAGAATGTCCAGCAGCAGCGCCGTGCCGCGCGTGTTCACGTCCACGTAGCGGTCGATCTGGTACATGCTCTGCCCGATGCTCACCGCCGCCGCGAAATGCACCACCGCCTGCGCGTCCAGGACCAGCGGCTCGAACACCGCGCGGTCGCGGACGTCGCCGCGGACATACCGTGCGCGCGGATTCGCGTACGAGGGCCACGTGCCGGATCGATGGACCTGCGGTTCCAGGTTGTCGAGCACGGTCACCTCGTAGCCGCGCGACACGAGCTCGTCCACCAGATGCGAGCCGATATACCCGGCGCCGCCCGTCACGAGCACGTTCTGGATGGTCATGGCTGTATGGGTCCCCGGTCCCCTATCCGGCGCTCCGCGTCGGCCCAGTCCTCCGCGGTGTCGATCGACAGCGATTCGGACGCCGGCAGCACCATCGGCCGGCAGTCCCGCCCGTAGAGGCTGCGCTGCTCGCTGAGCGTGCGGCGCCACAGGACGTACACGGTGCCGTCGCGCACGTAGGCGGGGCGCGCGTCCTGCCGCCGCGTGATGCGCGCCCCCTCCGGCAGGAAGGGCACGAGCCGGCCCTCCTCCACCCGCATCACGTAATCCGGCGAGAAGTGGGGCGGCACGCCGACGACGCTGACCACCGAATCCGCGCCGGTCTCCCGCAGCAGCTCGACCGCGCGCCGGATGTGCTCGGGACGGCGGAGCGGCGAGGTCGGCTGCAGCAGCGCCACGATCTCGACCGGCCAGCCGCCCCCTTCGATCGAGGCGACCGCATGCTCCACCACCGGCAGCATCGGCGACTCGTCGCCGGCCAGCTCCGCCGGGCGGAGAAACGGCACGTCCAGGCCCGCGGCGCGCCCGAGCTCCGCAATCGCCTCTGAATCGGTGGACAGGATGACGCGATCGACGACGCCCGATCGCCCGGCCGCATCCGCAGCGTACGCGACGAGCGGCCGCCCCGCAAGGAGCCGGAAGTTCTTGCGCGGCAGCCCCTTGGAGG
The DNA here is from genome assembly GCA_016213695.1 of Acidobacteriota bacterium. GTDB lineage: Bacteria > Acidobacteriota > Vicinamibacteria > Vicinamibacterales > UBA2999 > DATCJA01. The sequence goes on from JACQZV010000048.1 coordinate 21,991, forward strand.
CACCGCGCGCGGGAACCAGTCCGAGCACGTGGCCCATCAGGAGGGCCTGGGACCGCTCTGCACGAGCCGCACGTCGCGCAGCAGGTCGCGGACCGATGCTGAGGGAGGACGCGCGTCGCCGCGCGGCGGTGCGGGGCGGCAGACGTAGCTGACGTGGAGATGATCGGCGGCGTAGTCGGCGCGCAGCACGTCGAATCCCGCCTGCCCGAGATACGCCGTCATCGTGTCCTCGGTGAGGTAATAGGGGTGGTCGATCTTGATCGCCTCCTCCACCGACCAGTGGCGGAGGTAGGCGGCCCGGAAATCGACGATGTCGACGAAGAAGACGCCGCGGCCGGCCATCAGGGCGCGCACGCGGCGCAGTGTGCCGCCCACGTCGAGCAGATGGTCCACCGTCTGGAACATCGCCACGACATCGAAACGCCGGGTGCCGGGCTCGAACTGCTCGACCAGGCCGGTGATGGTCTCCAGGCCGAGCGCGCGCGCCTGCTCCACTTCAAGCGGCGCCGGATCCAGCACCGTCGCCCGCAGTCCGAACTCGCGGACCAGATGGTGCGCCACGACGCCCGTCGATCCGCCGATGTCGAGCAGGGTGGACAGCCCTGACCCGCGCAGGTAGGGCGCGAGCAGCCCGGCGCGCTCGGCGGCGTAGGCGCGCTGCTCCTCCTGGATCGTGCGCGCGTCGATGAGCCGCCCGTGGTACGCGCTCACGAGCGGCCGGTAGGTCTCCATGTAGAACCGCGCGTAGCCGGCGGCGTCCATGACCGGATTCAGGAAGACCAGGCCGCACGACACGCACGCGTGCGCCTGCGCCGGGTACCCGTACCGGTCCCGATGCGCGAGGACGAGAAACGTGTCCGCGCCGCAGAGGTTGCACCGCTCGACCGCGCTCGTGCCCTGCGCGGCGTAGTCGAACCGGAGCGCCGCGATCCGCTCCGCACGGGACGCGGCCGTCGTCATTGTCAATAGGTCAACCGTTTCTCGATGGTGAGCGCGGCGGTGGCCAGGCACTCCGCGACGCGCGCGCCGGCCCGGCCGTCGCCGTACAGGTGGTCGGGAGCCGGCCTGCCGCGGCGGCCGTGCTCGCGGATCGCCTCCGCAATCGCGCCGCGATCGTGCTCGACATCGATGACGTTCCGGCCCCGCTCCCGCCCCGTCTGCCGGCTGCCGATGTTGACCGCGGGGACGCCGAGAAACGAGCACTCCCGGATGGCGACGCTGGAGTTGCCGACAATCGCCGACGCGCCGCACAGCAGGCGCAGGAAATCCTCGGGGAACATGTTCCTGAAGAAGTGGAACCGCCCGGGCTGTTCCCGTTCGCGGAACACGCGGATGCCCTTCGACGTGCCGTCCGACCCGGCGTCGACGTTCGGCCAGAACCAGAGCACCGGCACCCCGACATCCTTCACGGCATACAGCGTCTCGTCAATCTGCCGGCGCGCTTCGTCGTATTCGGTCGTGACCGGGTGCTGCATGACGACGAGATAGCCGCCGGAGAGGTCGGCCGTGGCGCCGACACCGCCGTACTTCCGGAACGGATCGAAGTCGAGCGCGGGCCGCGCCGCGACCTCGGCGGCGATGTCGATCGAGGGACAGCCGGTCAGCACGACCGTGTCCGGCGGCTCGCCCAGCCGGATGACCCGCTCGCGGGCCTGCGCCGTCGAGACCAGGTGCAGGTTCGAGAGCTTCGTCACGGCGTGGCGCACCTTCTCGTCGATCGATCCGGTCACCTCTCCGCCCTGCACGTGGGCCACCGGGATGTTCATGTAGGAGGCGGCGACGGCCGTCGCGAGCGTTTCGTAGCGATCGGCCACGGTCACGACCACGTCGGGCTTGAGCTTGTCGAAAACGGTCGGCATCTCGAGCAGACCGAGGCCGGTCGACTTGGCGGAGGTCACGAGGTTCTCGCCGTCGAGCACCATGTACACGCGCTCGACGGGGGTGAAGCCGTCGCGCTCGATCGCCTCGATGGCGTTGCCGTAGCGCTCGAGGAGCGCCGAGGCGGCGACCACGAGCTGCAGCTCGAGATCGGCATGCCGGTCGATCGCCTGCAGCGCCGTCCGGATGCGGGAGTAGCTGGGCCGCGCCGTGACCACCACACAGACTTTTCGCGTCATCGGAAAGGACTATCCCAGATCGTCTTCGACAATCTGCTGATCGGCCGCGACGGGACGCCGCAGCGTTCGCCCGATCACGTCGGGCAGCCGCGCCGGCGGAAGGCCGGTCCCCGGCTTCTTGATCGCCAGATGCTCGCCGGCGAGCACCGTGCCCGCCGGCAGCGGCGCGCGCGCCACGTTGCTCCGGGTGAAGATCTGGCGGAGCGGCGCCGCCTGCGCGGCGTCGGCATCCTTGTCCACCGGGCTCGCCTTCATCCGCTCGATGAACCGCACCCCCTCCACCAGCTGTCGCAGCTCCGTCGTCGTCACCGAAGCCGGCACGTCGGGGCCGAACATCTCGCGGCTCAGCGTGACGTGCAGCTCGAGGATGTCGATGCCAAGGGCGACCGCCGCCAGCCCGGCGTAGATCGTGGCCGAGTGGTCGGACAGGCCGACCCAGCAGCCGTAGCGCTCCCGGTACACCGGAATCAGATTGAGCCCGATGCGCTCGGGCGGACACGGATACGCCGTCGTGCACTGCAGCACACCGGCCTGCGCACCGTGCGACCGCACGCGCGCGACCGCCGCGTCGATCTCGGCGAGCGGGCTCATCCCCGTCGAGAGGACGACGGGGCTGCCCGTCCGGGCGAGGCGATCCAGCAGCGCCGTGTTCCCAATTTCGCCCGACGCCACCTTCCAGAACGGCTGCCCCCCGATGCGCTCGAGCAGGTCGACGGCCTCGAAGGAGAACGGCGAGCTGACAAACAGCACGCCGCGATCGCGGCAGTGGTCGGCCAGCCCGCGCCACTGCGCCTCGGTGAAGGCGATCCGCTGCCAGTACGCATACCGCGTCGCATCTTCCCGGCTGAAGGGGACGCGGAACGGCTCGGCGGGCGTGCTCTCGGCCTCGGCGATGTGGGTCTGGAACTTGACGGCGTCGGCGCCGGCGCCCGCGATGGCGTCGACGAAGGCGTGCGCCAGGCCGAGACTGCCGTCATGAGTCAGCGCCACTTCGCCGACGATGAGGCACTCGCCCCTGGAAATGCGCGGAAGGCCGGTCATGCCGGGAGCCCGCGCAGGTCGATCGGCATGAAACGGCCCGCTCCCTCCAGGCGCGCGCTGGTGCGCAGCGCCACCGCCAGATGATTCTGCAGGAACTCGGGGTCGGCGTAGAGCGCGGTCGTGTCGATGCCGAGCCGCGGGGCGAGCCACGTGATGCTGCCGCAGGTGCCGACGTAGCCGCGGGCGTGCGCGACGATCTCGGTCTGCACGCCCAGGTTCGTCCGCGGCTCCATTAGATCGCGCGCGCTGATGATACGTCCCCCGCTGCCAAGGCTGTAGTCCGCATGATCGTCCACCGCGAGCCCCGTGTCGAGCAGGACGACCGGCGTCCGCTCGGCAAGCGCCTGTACCAGCGCCGTCACCTGCGCGCGCTGCGCCGGCGTCGCCGGCAGCGCCCGCGCCTCGTACAGCTTGACGGCGACGTATTCCGCCGGGAGGCGGCCCCGGTCGATGGCCTGGGGCGGCGCGTGCAGCGTGAACCGCGTGTGCGCGTCGACAAACCCCATCGGCCGGTGTCCCGACCAGAAGAGCCGGAAGAGCCGGAAGAGCAGCGACGGATGCAGCACCCGCGCCCCGCGCAGGCCGAGCGTCCAGGTCACGCGCTCCACCAGCTCGCGGTCGAGCGGCGACGGCGCCGACTGCTTGAACTCGGCGCGCGCCGCGTTGCGCGCCGCGAATTCCTCAGGCGCCATGACGTCCCAGATCTCGGCATAACGGCCGGCGACGCCCGAGTACCAGGAGGCGACGCCGCCCCGCGAGACGGCCACGACGCGGGCGGGATCGAGCTGGTAGGCGACGCGGACCCACTGCAGGAATGGGATCCAGTAGAGCACCTCGTAGCCCACCTCCGCGAGCCACGGCCCGAGGATCACCGGGTGATCGCCGTAGACGGTTGTGCCGATCTCCCGCTCGGCGTCCCATTCGACACGGTTCCACGCCCACTGGTCGGCCAGATCGCGGCGCCGGCCCTGCAGTTCGCGCGCCGGCCGGCGCGCCGTTCTGACGGCTGTCCGGTACGCCTGGGCCCCCGCGTTGCCGGCGGCTTCCTGCACCCGCCCGACCGCATGCAGGGCGTCCTTGACGGCTTCGGTGAGCCGCTTCCACTCGTGCCGCGCGCGGGCGTGCGCCCGGCGCCACTGCCTCGCCGACAGATTGCGCGCAGCCGTCGTCATGTCCGGAACCATGCCGCCGCTCATCCCTGGACGTTGGCGGGCGCGCCGTCGGCCAGCGCCCGGTGGAGCGCACCGAGACCCCGCAGATCGACTTCGGTGAACGAGCCGCCGTGCAGCCCGGCGAACACGCGCTTGGCGACCTCGAGGTGATCGAACCTGAACCCCTCGGGGTGCGAGTAGAACGTCACCGCGCTCGTGCCGCAGAGCGGCGCCACGTACGAGAAGCCGCCGTAGGTGCCGACATAGGCCTCGGCCCCGCGGATGACCGCCGTCTGCACGGCCAGATTATTGTCCGGCCGCATCACGTGCTCGAGGGTGTGCAGCCGCCCGCGCGACTCCTTCGGGTAGTCGTCGTGGTCGTCGAACCGGATGCCGGTGTTCAGGAGCACGACGTCGCCGGCCTCCGTCAGCCGCTCGAGCGTGGCGCTCACGAAAGCGCGGTTCTCCGGCGTGTCGGGCAGCGCGCCGTTCGCATAGAACTTGGCCACGACGTACCGCTCGGGCAACCCGCGCCGGATGGCCGCCTCGTCGGGCGCCTCGGGGAGCAGCGCGAACTCGCTGAAGATGTCCACGAGCGTGATGGGCACCCGCTGCATCCAGAACGGCTCGAACAGCCGGTACATGACCGACGGGTGCAGCAGCTCGCACGCGAGCAGGCCGCGCTTGTCCTTGACCTTCGCGATGATCTCGCGGTCGAACGCCGACATGTCCAGGTGCTTCAGCCGCCCGCCACGGCGTGCCGCGTCCTCCGCCACCCGGACCCGGAACTCGTCGGGCGTGACGAAGCTGAACGCATCCTCGTAGTGCGCCGCGAACGGCCGGTACCACGGCGCGCTGCCGCCGCGCGAGACGACCGTCACCCGCTGCGGGTCGATGCGGCCGTGCGCGCACGCCCAGCGGAGGAACGGTATCCAGTACATCAGCTCGAACCCGGCCTCGCTCACCCAGGGGCCGATGAGAATCGGCGCGTCGGTCGAGGCGAGCCGCTCGACGAGCGCGCGGGTCTCGCGCGCCTGCTGCGTGTCGGTGCCGGCAAACTGCCGGTCGGCGTCGCGCGCCTTGCGGACTTTGGGGGCGAGCGAGGAGACCTTGAGCCGCCTGGGAGCCGTGGGCTGCCCGCCGGACGCCGACGGCGGCGGCGCTTTCGGCACGTCGCGTTCCGCCTGAAGGTCGAGGAGCGAGGCGGCAGGCCGCCATGCGAGGCGGGCCAGGAAATCGAGGACGCCGACGCCCCGACGCCTTCGTACCGGCTTTTTCGCGGCTCGCTCCAGCGCGTCGACAAACACGGGGGTGGCCGGCACGTCCAGACCAAGCGGCCGGATGAAGGCCTCCGTGAAGCGCAGGCTCCGGGGATCCGGCGCGTCGGGCTGCGCCAGCCGCTCCCGGAGCTGCTCGACATGCTCGTCGAAACTGCGGGCGGCGTGGAGAAGCCCCCCTTTGATGTTCAGGAGATAGTGGAAGTGAATCGTGCCTTCCTGATTGTTCTTCGAGTACCTGGGCAACAGCACGGTGAACACGGACTTGCCGAGCACGCCGGCCTCGAGAAACGCGCTCGTGTTGAGGCCGACAACGGCCGAGGCATAGTGCATCGATTCGAAATAGTCGGCCTTCGAATGCTCGTCTACCGGATGCGCGCCCCAGAACACGACGTCGCCGAACACCGACAGATCGACATGCTCCCACTCCGGGACCCGCGTCGGATGAGGACGGATCAGGATACCGGCGCGGTTGAGCAGTGGATCGTCGGACTCACGAATGTGGCGGATCCACTTTTCGACGAATACCGGCTCGCTCGCCGTGCCGTAGAAGAGCGACGAACAGACGTACAGGATGTATGGGCGATCGGGTGGCAACCCGACGCGCCGGCAGAATGCCTCGCGGCTTCGTGACGGCTGCCATCCGAACCAGTGGTCGTAGGCCTGCGCGCCCGTGACGGTGATGCGCGACGCCGGCACGCCGTGCATCTCCATCGCCTCCTGTCGCTGCGCCTTGTTCCAGACGAGGACCAGATCGGGCACGGCGCGCAGGAGCGACTTGCTGGACAGATGGTCCCAGCTGCCGACGCACAGGCACGTCCGCAGTCCCATCCCGTACGCACGGGCGAACAGGTCGGCTTGCGGAGACCCGAGATCGATGAGCGGCGTGAGCAGCAGGAGATCCGGCGCCTGCTCCCGCAGGTACGCATCGACGGCGGCGGGCGGCGGCGCCCCGCGCTCGAGCCATCGGAGCACGGCCGCGAACGCCGCGCGCACCGGCTTCCGCCTGATGAGCGGCAGTCTCGACAGCGTGACGATCGTCTCGGGGGCGCGCTCGGTCGCCCGCGTCCGCAGGTGGGGCGTGCGGTCGTACCTCGCGTCGAGGAATCGCAGGTAGTCGGTGCCAAGCCGCAGATTGCGCAGCAGCTCGCCGTCCTCACGCCGCCGATGACGGAGCGGGTACCGGCCAATCGTGACGTTCGGAAACCGCGCGGCAATCCGCTCCACCATCCCGCGGCCGCCAAGGGTTTCCTCGCGCTCGACAGCCAGATGCACGTCGTGTCCGCGCGAGGCGCACTCGACGATCACGGACTCGAAGTTCCGCAGGTACGCGAAGTGGCGGGCCAGGAACAGGATTTTCATGACGGCCGATCGGCGAGGAGCTCGGACGCGCCCGCCACGTCCAGCCCGAAGCGCGCGAATCCTCCGAGGTCGAGCGGCGAAAAACGCCCGGCGTCCAGCGTCCGGTACACCCAGCGCGCCGCGTGCAGGTGCGCGTGCAGGAATCGCGCGTCGGTCATCACCGCCTGCGTATCGACCCCCAGCATCGGCGCGAGCCACGCCACGCTCCCGCAGGTGCCGATGAAGCCGCGGGCGCCGGCGATGACCCCGGTCTGCACGCCCAGGTTGTCGGACGGCCGCAGATACTCGCGCACGCTCTGGATCCGCGGCGTCCGGACGATCCCGAAATCCCCGTGTTCGTCAACCGCCATCCCGGTGTCGAGCAGCACCACGGGGTACCGTTCGGCGACCGCGCCGACAATCCGCCGGACCATCCGCTGATGGTCCGGCGTCGGAGGCAGCGACTGCGCCCCGGAAAACTTCACCGCCACGTACTCGGCGGGCAGATCGGGTATCCGCACTTCACGCGCGGGCATGGTCAGCCGCGCGAAGCTCGTGTGCGACTGGAGGAAACCGAGCGGCCGGTGCCCCAGCCAGAACTGCCGGAACAGGCGGTACATGAGGGAGGGGTGCATGACGCGGAGGCGCTCCACTCCGAGTTCCCGCCTCGCGGACTCGACGAGCTCCGCATCGAACGCGCTGAGATCCATCTGCTTGGCCGTTCCCGCGCTGACCAGCCGCTCCGCGGTGCGCGCGGCGAAGGCCTCCGGCGTCACCCGGTCGAAGATGTCGAGGTAGCGCGGCGTGATGTCCGCGTACCACGCCGAGACGCCCCCTCGCGACATCACGGCGAGCCGATCCGTCCTGAGCCGGTAGGTCATCTTCACCCAGCGGACAAAGGCGACCCAGTACAGCGCTTCGTAGCCGACCTCCGATGTCCACGGGCCGAAGAGAATCGGCTCGCCGCCGTCCACGAGCGACTCGATGTCGCGCTCGACCGCCCACTCCTCGCGGAGCGCGCCGTACTGCTCGCCGAGGCGCTCCACGCGCCGGCCCGCGCGGACAAACGGACGACGCAGTCCCCGGACACGGCGCCACGCCTTCCGCGTGAGGTTGACGGTCGCGGCGGCGACGTTCATGCCGTGCTCCCGCCCGACCTTGACGATACGCTGTCCGTGCTGCACGCGCTTCGATAGATCCCGGGCGCGTTCGTGGCGCGCGCGCGACAGAGTCCGCCACAGACGCTGGCCGGCGCGCTCGCACGCGCTCCGCAGCCGCTCGCGCGCGATCTTGGCGGCACGCCGCGTCCCCTCCGCCCAGGCCCGCTTCCGCTCGCGCGCGAACTGGTCAAGGCGGGCCAGGGTCGTCAACGGCCGACCGCCCGGGACAGCCGGAGCGCTCCGGCGGCGGTGTCGCGGACGTCCGCCAGTTGCAGGAGGTTCGGTCCAAACCGGTCGAAGGTGCGCTGCGCGAGATCCAGGTGGCGGCGGGAAAAACCCGCCGGGTTGGAATAGAAGGCGCGGGCGGGCACGCGGAGAAACGGCGCCAGGTACGAAAACCCGCCGTAGGTGCCGGCCCAGAGGCGCGCCCCCGCGATGAGCGCGGTCTGCGTCGCGAGGTTGGTGGACGGGGTGACGCTCCGGATGCCGCGCGCGCTCATCCGCTCCTCTTCCTCCCAGTCGGCGTGATCGTCCACGCGAAGGCCGGTCGCCAGCGAGATCACCGGACCCTCGTCCCCCAGCTCCCGGACCACCCGGGCCGCGAGCGCGCGGTTACCGGCGGAGGCGGGAAACGCGTCGTTAAAGTAGAACTTCACCGCCGCGTAGCCGTCTGGCGGCCGCTCGCCCGCCGGGACATCGACCGGCTCGAACGGCTCGAAGCGCGCGTGCCGCTCCACCCATTCGACGGAGCGGTGTCCCCACCAGTAGGGGTTGAACACCGCATGCATCCGCGAGGGATGCAGCACGGAGTACTGCTCCAGACCCAGCCGCGCCGCCGTCCGCGCCACGATGTCCGTGTCGAGCGCGGTGAGCTGCGTCTGCTTCTGCTCGCCGATTTCGGCGTGCCGGACCTGGTTGCGCGCGTGGAACTCCTCCGGCGTCATCACGTCGAAAACGTCCGCGTAGCGGTCCGCCACGCGCCGGTACCACGACTGCGGGCCGCCGCGCGAGACGACGACCAGGCGCGCGCGATCCAGCGGCGCCTCCGCCACGGCCCACTGCAGGAACGGCACCCAGTACAGCAGCTCGAAGCCGACCTCGCCGAGCCACGGCCCGAGGATGATGGGCCCGCGCGAGCGCGCCAGCCCCGCAAGCGCGCGCCCCAGGCTGGCGCTCGTGCGATCGCTGGCCAGATCGCGCAGCCGCCGCCGGAGCGCCAGCGGCACGATCGCCCGCGCCGCGCCGCGCAGGTCGAGCGTCACAGGGCGAGACTCACGTGCGTCATCTGGCGGAGCACGGCCGCATCCTTCACGTCGAGCGGAATGAAGGATGCGCCCCCGATGCCGGCAAACACCCGGCGGGCGACATCCAGGTGGTCGAAGCGGAAGCCGGTCGGATGCGAGTAGAAGGCCACCGTGCTCGTGCCGACCAGCGGACCGAGGTACGAGAACCCGCCGTAGGTGCCCACCAGCGCGCGCGCACCGGCGATGACGCGCGTCTGCACGTCCAGGTTGGTCTCCGGCGTCATCAGGTGATCGATGGCATGCACGCGGCCGCGCGCCGACACCGGCAGGTCCGCGTGGTCGTCAAAACGCCAGGCCGTATTGAGCAGCACGACGTCGGTGGCCTGCGCCAGCTCGGCGACCACGCCGGCGACGAAGGCGCGGTTCTCCGGCGTGTCGGGGAGCGCGCCGTTGGCGTAGAACTTGACCGCCACGTACTCGCGCGGGAGCTGGCGGGCAAGTTCGCCGGGGCCGGCGGCCGGGAGCCGCTCGTAGGACGTGAATCGCTCCACGAGCGCAATCGGCGCCAGCTGCCGCCAGTAGAGGCTGAAGAGGCGGTACATCAGCGAGGGGTGCAGCAGGCGGTACTTGCCGATCCCGTGCGCCCGCGCGATCCGATCCGCCGCCTCGCGGTCGAACGGCGTCACGTCGGCATGCTTGAACCGGCCGCCCTGCGCCGCGACCCGCTCGTCATTCCGCGCGCGGAACTCGTCGGGCGGGTACAGCGCGAAGAGATCGTGATAGTGGGCCCCGATCCGCCGGTACCAGCCGGCCACGCCGCCCCGCGAAACGACATGCAGGCGGGCGGGGTCGAGATTCCCGTAGGCGCGCGCCCAGGCCAGAAACGGAATCCAGTACAGCAGCTCGAAGCCCGCTTCGGTCAGCCAGGGCCCGACGATGATCGGATTGCTCGTCCGCCCGAGCGCGTGGATCTCCTCCCGGACGGCGATCGCCTCCGGAATGCGCGCGAGGAGCGCACCCTTGGCCGGATCGCCCGCCCGGCCGATCTTCGGCATGAGGCTCCCGCCCGGGCCGGGGAGCGGTTCCACCACGCCGAGCCGCACGAGCATCCAGCGCTTCGTCCGTGAGAGGCGCGCGCGGACGAGCGCTCTGGCGTCCTTCAGCCACTTTCCCCGGAGGCGCCTGACCAGGAACACGGCGCCCAGCCGCGCGCCCACCGTCGCGAGCCAGGGGGCCAGCGCCGCGCGCGCGAGCCACACGCCCGCGCCCGACGCGACCGCCGGTTCGGCCGGCCCGCGCGCGCCGAGCGCCTCCACCGCGGCGACAAAGCGCGGCGTCGCGGCCTCCCCGGCGCCGAACGGGCGCACGAACGTCTCGACAAAACGCCGGCTGCGCGGGTCCGGCGCGTGCGACTCGCGCGCCGCGGCGGCCAGCTGATCGAGGTGCGCCTCGATGCTGCGCGCGACGTGCAGCAGCCCGTTCTGCTCGTCGAGCAGGTAGTGAAAGTGCAGCGTGCCTTCCTGGTTGGCCGCCGACATCTGCGGCAGCAGCACGGTGAACACCGGGCGGCCCGCAATCGCCGCTTCGATGAACGCACTCGTGTTCAGGCCGACGACCGCGTGGCTGTAATGCAGCGAATCGAAATAATCGCTCCGCGATTCCCCGTCGATCGGATGCGACCCGTAGAACGCCACGTCCTTGAACCCCGTCAGATCGACGTGCTGCCACTCCTCCATCCGCTGGGGATGCGGGCGGACGAGGATCGGCATCTCGCGCAGGACCGGGTCCGCCGCCGATCGGATGTGCCGGATCCACTCCTCCACGAAGCGCGGCTCGGACATCGTCCCGCGGAAGAGCGACGAGCAGACGTAGAGCAGGAAGGGCCGGTCCGCCGGCAGCCCGACACGCGCGAGAAACGCCGCGCGCGGGCGCGACGGCTGCCGATCGAACCACTGGTCGAAGCACTGCGCGCCGGTGACGACGACCCGCTCGGGCGGGACGCCGTGCAGATCGATCGCCTCGCGCTGCTGCGTGGCGTTCCAGACCGTGACCGCGTCGGGGAGCGGCTCGCGGATGAGCGACTTGCTCGACAGATGGTCCCAGCTGCCCACGCAGAGCATGCTGCGCGCGCGCGTCGCCCGCGTGCTGATCAGGTGATCGATCTGCGGGGATCCGAGCTCGATGAGGGGCGTGATCAGGACCACATCGGCGTCCTGCTCGCGCACGAACCGGTCGAGCCACCGGCTGCGCGGCACCGCGCGATCGAGCCACCGCAGGACGCCTCCGACGCGCCGGCGTCCCGCGTCGGAGGAAAAGCCGGGCAGTCTGAGCCAGAAGCGCACCGCCCGCGACGCGCGCTCCGCCGCGCGGCCGCGCATGTGCGGCGCGCCGGCATAACGCGCGTCGAGGAACCGGAGGTAGTCGATCGACAGCCGCAGCGCCTTCGCCAGCTCGTTCCACGGCCCATGGGCGCGGCCCGGCGTCCAGCCGTACGTGATGTTCGGGTGGGCGGCCGAGAGATCCTCGACGAGCCGCTGGCCGCCCGTCAGCTCCCACTTGTCGGCCGAAATGTGGATGTCGTGTCCCCGCCGCGCCAGCTCCACGACCACGGCGTCGAAGTAGCGCACGTACATGTAATGGCGGACGAGAAACAGGATCTTCATCGTGCCGCCCCCGCGCCCTGCAGCCGGGCGGCGCGCCTGGCGTCATCCTTGGCGTGCTTGCCGCCCCCGGCGTCGCGCGGGCTGTCGAGCCACCGGCGGCCCGCATTCGTCCGCAGCAGCCGCCGGAGGACGCGCACTTCAAAGCGCGACAGCCGCGTCGCCACGCGCGTCTCAGGCACGCGCGCCACTCCGGGCAGCGCCTCGACCGCATCGACAAACAGCGGCGTCGACGGCCTCGTCAGGCCCTGCGGCCTGACGAACGCCTCGACAAACCGGCGGCTGCGCTCCGGATCCGGAATCTCGCCGCGGAGCGCCGCGGCCAGCTGCGCCGCGTGCTCCTCGAGCGTGCGGCTCGCATGGAGCAGCCCGCCGGCCACCGTCAGCAGATAGTGAAAGTGGATGGTGCCTTCCTGGTTGTCGTGGTATTCGGGCGGCAGGACGGCGTAGATCGGGCGGCCGGCGATGGCGCCCTCGACAAACGCGCTCGTGTTGAGGCCGGCAACGGCCGCACTGTGGTGCAGCGAATCGAAGTAATCCGCCCGCGACCCGGCGTCCACGGGGTTCCCGCCCCAGAACGCCACACCGGGCCCCAGATCCTGAAGCGGCACGTGCTGCCACTCGGCCAGCCGCTGCGGATGCGGACGAATGAGCACGTGGGCGTCGCGCAGGGCCGCGTCCGCGCTCCCGCGCAGCGCCCGGACCCAGCGGACCACGAAGCCCGCCTCCGGGGGGCTGCCGCGAAACAGCGACGAACACACCCACAGCAGGAACGGCCGATCGTCGGGCAGCCCGACGCGCCGGCAGAACTCGGCCCGGGAGCGCGACGGCCCGCGGTCGAACCACTGGTCGAAGCACTGGGCGCCGGTGACGACGATGCGGGTGGCGGGCACCGCGTGGAGCGCCCGCGCCTCCTCGGCCTGCGTGGGGTTCCAGACAAAGACGCGGTCGGGCACCGTGCGGATGAGCGCCTTGCTCGACAGATGATCCCAGCTCCACACGCAGAGCGCCGTCGGAATGCCGAGCGCGCGGGCGCCATAGAGGCAGTCGAGCTCGTCGGACGCGACCACGCCGACGAGCGGCGTGATGAGGACCGCGTCGGGCGCCTCGCCGCGGATGTAATCGGCCACCTCCGTGCTGACCGGCACCGACTGTTCCATCCGCCAGATCCAGCGCGCGAGGAGGCGCCGGCCCGCCGCGCCGGCGGCGAGCGAGCGCGTCAGCGCGAGCACGAAGCGCGGCGTCCGCTCCCGGGCGCGCGATTCGAGCCGCGGCGCCGTCGCGTACGCGGGCTCGAGGTAGCGGAGGTAGTCCAGGCCGAGACGGAGCCGCGTGGCCAGCTTGAACCAGCCGTCCTTGCGGTGCGGCGCCTGCCCCGCCGTGATGCCCGGGTACTCGGCCCTGAGCCGCTCGAGCATCTCGCGGCCGCCGAGCGACTCCTGGCGTTCGAGGGCGATATGCACGCGGTGACCGCGCTCGGCCAGCAGGCGCAGCACCGATTCGAAGTTGCGGAGGTAGGTGGAGTGCCGCGCGAAAAAGAGAATCTTCACTGGATCCGGCCGGCCTGGACGCGGCGAAGCGCCTTCGACGGCTTCTTCATCGCCTGCGTGTAGTCGGTGTCGAGCACGTCGACGGTCCGCAGGTCGCAGGCACGGCTGAGCGCCTGACTGATTCCCGTCAACTGCGTGTTGTGGCGCGACCGTTCCCGGTTCAGGCTGTAGAGCGCGGGACAGCCGGCCGCGGCGGAGAGCGACGCGTACGCGTCCACCTGCGCGTCGGTCATTTCCTGGAACGAGGCGACATTCACGAAGTCGATGTTGGCCAGCTCGTCGCTCCAGTACGCGCTCGGCGCGGCGACGCCCGCCGCCGCCGCGCGCTGCATGGCCGCGATCGCGGCCGTGTCGGCCGTCGCGTCAACCGGCAAGCGTCACCTCGACCGGCGCCTTTTTCGCCTTCCTGCGCCGGAGGGCCGCCGCCTGCGCGGCGCGCGCCGCCGGCGCGAGCAGCAGGCGAATCAGGCGGTCCAGCACGCGCCCGGCCGGCGGCGGCGCCGGGCGCGCGGCCGCCCCCTGCATCAGCGCCTCGACGAACAGGCCGGCCGCCCGCCGATCGAGTCCGTGCGGGCGCACGAAACCGGCGATGAACGCGCGGCTCCGCGCAGCGTAGGTGTCAGGGTCGCCGAGGATCCGCGCCAGCTGCCCGACGTGCTGCTCGAAGTCGTCGGCGATATGCAGCAGCCCGCCGTTGACGCTCTTGAGGTGCTGGAAATGCAGCGTGCCTTCCTGCTGCCCCTCGAACTCGGCCGCCCGGATCGTGCACACCGGCCGCCCGACAATGCCGGATTCAATCAGCGCGCTCGTATTGACGCCGACCACGGCGACGCTGTGGAACATCGAGTCGAAGTACTCGCGGCGCGCGTCGGCGTCCACGGGGTTGGCGCCGGCGCGAGGAAAGATCGCCGCGCCCTGCGATGACAGATCCACGTCCTGCCACTGCTGGGCGTTCTGGGGGTGCGGCCGGATGAGGACGTTCGCCCCCCGCACGGCGTCGTCTCCGGCGGTTCGCACCGCGTCGAGCCACCGCCGGACGAACGGCACCTCGAGCGGCGTGATGAAGGGAGACGAACAGAGATAGAGGACGATCGGCCGCGACGGATCGAACCCGTGGCGGGCGCAGAACGCGTCGCGCGTGGTCGACGAATGCGTCGTGAACCAGTCGTCATAGGCCTGCGCGCCGGTGACCGACACGCGGTCCGGCGGGACGCCGTGGATCTCCCACGCCTCCGTGCGCTGCGCCTCGTTCCAGACGACCACGCGATCCGGCACGACGTGCAGCAGCCCCTTGGTCGTGAGGTGATCCCAGCTGCCGACCCCGAGCACCGTGGGAATGCCGAGCTGACGCGCAACGCGCACGTAATCAACCTGCGAGTTGCCGAAATAGAGCAGCGGCGTGACGAGCAGCACGTCGGGGCGCTCGGTCTCGAGCAGCTCGCGGGCCGCGGGGCTCGGCGGCAGCGCGCGCTCGCACCGGCCGACGATCGCGTGCAGAAACCGGCGGCCGGCGGCCGTCCCGACGAGCAGCCCCGGCAGCCTCGACGCGAGGGCCGGCGCCTGGCTCGCCGCGCGCGCGCGCAGGCTCGTCGCCTCCGCGTAGCGCGGCTCGAGGTACCGCCAGTAATCGCGGCACAGCCGCAGCCGCACCGCGAGGTGCTGCCACATGTCCTTGCGCTGCGGGGCGTAGGCAAACGTGATCGCAGCGCCGGGACAGGCCGCGGTCAGGTTGTCGATGGTCCTGGTGCCCCCGAGGCTGTCTGCGCGGTCGGCGACGAGACGGAGCGTGTGGCCCTCGGCCGCCAGCGCGCGCAGCGCCGGCTCGAAGTTGCGCAGAAAACCGAAATGGCTGACTGCGAAGAGGATCTTCATGCCTGTCTGAGTGTAACCGGCTCTTCCGGCAGCGACACGAGCGCGAGGCGCGCGTCGCGGCGCGCGCGGTCGTCGAGATACTCGGCCAGCATGCCGGTGGCGACGTTCCGGTCGAGCCGCCGCACCGCGGCGGCGGAAAAATCCTTGCGCTGATAGAGCCGTCCTCCACCCTGCTGCGGCATCGACGGCAGCGGCCGGACGGCCGCCCGCCGCGCCGCCTGCAGCAGCACATCCACGGCGGCCACGATGGCCCGATTCCCCAGATCGTGCGGGCCGTCGTCGGCCCTGACGTCGGGACGGGCGTGCGCCACGATCGGCCCGGTGTCGATGCCCGCATCGAGGTAGTGGATCGTGGCCCCGACGTATTCCGGCTCCCGGTTCACGAGCGGCCAGAAGTTCGTACCGGCGCCGCGGTAATACGGCGACAGCCCGAGATGAAGATTGAGAATCCGTCCCGGAAACGCGTCAATGACGGCGGCCGACAGAATCCCGGTGCCGAAGACCGTCACCACGTCGGGGCGTGTCGCGACCATCGCCGCAATCTCGTCCGGCGTGTTGCAGCCACCGGACGCCACCGAATGGTGGACGCACGCCGGTGGGAGCCGCAGATCGGCGTCGGCGCCGAACCACTCGGCCTCGCTGGCATCGCGAGCCGCGAAGTGCCGCTGAATCTCGGCCTCATCGTCTGGTGTCTCCGCGTAGCGCAGCGGCTCGAACGACTTGCGCTCCTGCCAGACGCCCACCAGATCGAGCCGCTCAGCGGCGCGGTTCGCGAGGTACTGATGGCGCAGGAAGGTGCTGGTGAGGATCAGGACCTTCACGGCTCTCCGTCAACGTCGGTGTCCGGTTCCGCCTGCGGGCGGGCCGGGTGCAGGCGCGCCTGCTCGTCGAAGCCGGCCACACCGGCCGCGACAGCGCGCGCAACGATGGCCTCCCACTCGTCCCGGTACCGCCAGCGCTGCGCGTCCGGCACACGCAGGATCGCCAGGTCCCGCGCCTTCAGGTACGCGGCAACGCGCGCGCTCCGCTCGTCGAGGCTCATCGAGGGCTGGCGCGGGCCATCGAGGGCCCGCCCGAGGAAGATCACGTGGCCGTGATGCCGGCCGGTAAACACCGGCTCGAAGCCGCCGGCAGCCAGCACGCGCGTCAGCGACCGGCGGTCGAACGTCTGCATGTGGAACGGATTGAGCGTGTTGATCATCGACGCAGCGCCGGCGAGGAACTCCGCGTCGTCCGGCTCGTTATAGAGGTAGAGATGGCCGCCCGGCGCCAGACGGCGGCGCGCTTCGGCCAGGAAGCCTCGGGGGTCGAGCGCATGCGTCAGCATGTGGTTCGCGATGATGAGGTCGAACTGCCCCTCGTACGGGATCGTGAAGTGCTCGAAATCAAGCAGCGACGAGGCGGTGATGCCGTACGCCTGCTGCATCACGAACTGCTGCGCGTGCGTCATCGGCAGGGCGTACGGTTCGGCCCCGTAGAGGCGCTGCAGCGCCACCAGGATCGATCCGAAGCGGGGACGGATTTCGAGCACCCTGGGCTGCCGGAGCGTCAGATGGGAACCGAGGATTTCCACGTGCGCGCTGCTCGCCAGCCGGTCGTTCTGGAGCTGCGGAAGGTAGTCGCCCCGCCCGCGTTCCAGATGCTCGGACACGAACGTGCCGCCGGCGAGGCGCGCCACCAGCGTGGCGCGGTCCGCCTCCGAGAGCGGCCCCGGCGACAGGAGGAGGCTGCGGTTCTGATTGCGGGCGGTGCGGCCGAGGTTGTCGTCGAACCGCTCGAAGAGTTCCCTGAAGGTGTCCCCGGCCGGGCGCCGCGCGGCATACGTGACGCCGCAGCCGTGGCACACGCAATAGTCGTAGCGTTTGAGCGCCTCGTCCACCTCGACGTCGATGAGGATGAGCCGGTTGTACTCGCACACGAGCGTGCGGGCAGCGGCGCCGCAGGCCGGACATGCGTCGAGCGCCGTCATCGCGACCGTACGCAGAGCGGAGCCAACCGGACGATCCCGCTCAGGTTGTCCTGCCGGACCCGCCACGTTCTCGAGACTCGTCGGCACCGTCTCGCTCCCCAGCACGAGCGGCGCCCGTGTCGCGGGCGCGGTGCCCTGCACGAGGATTCTCAGCGCCTTCTGCTCCTCCCGGAGCTGACGCGCGGTGTCCTCGAATTTCTTCAGGCGGGCGCCGAACGCATGGACATCGCGGCCGAATCCTTCGAGCGCCGCCTCGAGACGCGCCTCGATCGACGGCGAGCGCCACCGCGGAATCAGGCTCCGGAGCCAGCGCTTCGCGACGCCGAGCGAGGCGGTCGTCACGACTGGACGCGCCTCCGCTCGTCGGTGGCCCGGCGCTTGGCGGCTTTTGCCAGCTCGCGTTCGGCGCGCCGCCGCATCTTGACGTCCGCTTCCTGAGCCTGGCGCGCCTGTTTGGCCAGCCGGAGAGACTGGAGGTGCTCCTGGCGCGCGGTGCGGCGTTCCGCCTTGATGCGCAGCCCGTCCGCCTCGTGCGCGGCGCGCTGGCGCTCGTCCGCGATCTCCGTCTCGCTCAGAAAGAGGGTGCGGATGCCCGGCTGCGCCGCGAGCACGCAAAGGGCGCCCGCAACCAGCCGGCCTCTGCCGGCGCCGAAGACGACGGCATCGGGCGCCGGCGCCTCCCCCAGCGATTCGACCGTCTCGACGAAGCGATCGGTGGCCCGGCGCTCGAGCCCGTGCGGCCGGACGAACCGCTCCACGAACGCCCGCGTGCGCGCAGCCGCTGCGCCGGGATGTGCGAGAACGTCCGAGAGCTGCCTGACGTGCGTGTCGAAGTCCGGGGCAGTGAGGAGCACGCCTGTCGCCGGATCCGCGAGATACCCGAAGTGCGTCGTCCCCTCCTGGTGCACCGTGAATGCAGAGGTCTCGATGGTCAGCGTCGGACGCCCGACGACCGCCGCCTCCACGAAGGCGCTCGTCACGAGGCCGACGACCGCTGAGGCGTAGTACAGGGAGTCGAAGTAGTCGGCCTTGGCCTGAGCGTCCACGGGGTTGCGGCCCGAGAGCGCCACATTCGGCCACGACGCGAGGTCCAGGCCGTTCCATTCCCGCAGGCGCTCGGGGTGGGGACGGATGAGCACGCCGGCCTGCCGCAGCACGGGATCATCGCTCTCCCGCAGCGCGCGAATCCAGTCGAGCACGAACGGCGCCTCGGCGGGAGCCGGCCGTGACAGCACCGAGCACACGTACAGCAGGATAGGCTTGGACGGATCGAGGCCGATCGAATCGCAGAACTGCTCGCGGCTGCGGCTCGGGTGACGGTCGAACCACTGGTCGTAGCACTGCGCCCCTGTCACGACGACGCGGTCCGGCGGAATGCCGTGCAGGTCGGTCGCCTCGGCCTTCTGGATGTCGTTCCAGACGATGACGCGCTCGGGGAAGAGCTTCAGCCATGCCTTGCCCGACAGGTGGTCCCAGCTGAAGATCGTGAGCGCGCACCGCCGCCCTGCCGCCATTGCGCTCTTCTGATGATCGAGCTGCAGCGCGCCCGGGTTGGTCACCGACGCGAGCAGGACGACGTCGGGCGCACGCTCGGCGATGAAAGCGTCCATCACGGGCGGCGTTGGAATGCCGCGCTCGATCGCCGCGAGCACGCGGGCGACCCGACCCCTCCACGCGGCGGAGCGTCCGCGGCCGCCGCCCAGCAGGCGTACGAGCCCCGAGGCGGCGCGCTCGCGGGTGCGCGCCCGGTACTTCACGATGCGCTCGTACCGCGGGTCGAGAAACCTGACGAACTCCAGGCCGCGGCGGACGGCGCGCGAGAGCGGCATCCACGTCCACTCGTCCAGCCGCGGGGTGAATCCCCATGTCACACCCGGCAGTTCGGCCGCCAGCCGCTCCACCAGCTCGGCCCCGCCCATCGTCTCCGGCTCGTCGGCGGCCAGGTGCACACGATGTCCTCGCGCCGCGAGAGCGCGGACGACCGACTCGAAGTTCCGGTAATACGAAAAGTGGAGGGCGCAGAACAGGACATTCATCCGATCAGCAGCTTGAACTCGGCGGTTGACATCACGGAAAACCGGCCGCCGTTGGTATGGTGGAACACCTCGAGTGCCAGGGCCAGATGGTGACGCCGCCAGTTGGACTTCGACCACACCGCCACCACCGGCGTGCCGCAGACCGCTGCGAGGTACGCTCCCCCACCGTAGGTGCTGATGAACTGGCGGGCGTGCGCCGCCACCGATGCCTGCACGCCGATGTTGGTCGCCGGGTCCGCTCCCATGTCGATGACCTGAACGCCATCCGGCACCGTGACGGCGACGTCGCCATGGTCGTCGAACCGCGTGCTCGACTGCAGGAGGACGACGCGGTTCTCCTTGGCAAGCGCCTGGAGGGCGGCGGACGCCACCTCGCGATTCTCCGGAGAATCCGGAAACGCCTTCGACGAATAGAAGCGGGCGGCGACGTAGTCTTCCGGCACCTCCGCGTGGCGCGGCGGCGTGGCCCGGCATGGCTTCAGGACGGTCATGGCAAGCTGCGCGGGGATGGCATCCGCCCAGAGCGGCGCCAGCGCGGCGTACATCATCGAGGGATGGAGCAGGCTGGGACGCGTGAGGCCGAGCTGGCGCGCGGCGCTGCGCGCCAGCTGCCGGTCGAGGCTTCGCACTGAATCCTGCTTCTGCGTCAGATACTCGCCCTTCTGCTCGCGCAGGCGGTTCGGCTTGACGAAGTTGAAGAGGTCCACGTACGGCACGTCGAGCCCGTACAGGTCCCGGCTTCCGCCACGGGCGACCAGGCTGACCTTGCCCATGTCGAACCCGTGCGTGATCAGGGCCCACCGGACAAACGGCGCCCACGCGATCGCCTCGAACCCGATCTCGCCGTACCACGGACCCACGATAATCGGCCGGCCGGACGCGGCGAGCCTCCGCAGGTACCGTTCGATGCGGGTGCGCGACACCTTGAACTGCGACCGGGCCAGCACGCGTTCGAGCGAGCGGATCGTCTCGGCGTTGTCGCGAAGGTGCTGCCGCACCTGGTCGATGCCGTCCATCGACCGCTTGAGCTTCCGCACCGTCTCGCTCTGCTTCTGCAGCTGCTGCCGCATCTCGTCGAGCCGGCGCAGCGCCGTCGCACCCTCCTCGCCGCGGTGCTTCATCTCACGCGTGAGCAGGCGCACCTGCTGCCGCATCTCGTTGAACTGCCTGAGGTAATTGGTCATCGACTCTCCGACGTACTCAACTGGCGCGTCATCCCCGGCGGCGGTCCGCCCGACCGCAGCCGCTCGATGGCATCGGCCAGCACAGGCGTACTCGGCTGCGCCCAGCCCTGGGGACGGACGAACCGCTCCGCAAACGCGCGGATCCGTTCCGCGTCGTACCGCCCGGCCACCGCGGCCGCAAGGTGCTGCCGATGCTCGGCAAAATCGCGCGCCACCTCGACGACGCCCCCTTCCTCGGCAAGGAGGTACCGGAAGTGCAGCGTCCCCTGTTGTCCGGGCTCGAATCCTGGCGCGAGCATCGTGTAGACGGGACGGCCGACAATCGCGGCCTCAAGCTGCGCGCTGGTATTCAGGGCCACCACGGCCGCGCTGTGGAAGAGCGTGTTGTAGAGCCAGCGGTCGGCATTGAAATGGTGCGGCAGCGTGATGGCGGCGCGCTCCCACCTCCCGGCGTCCACCCCCTCCCACTGCCTCAGGCCCCGCGGATGCGGCCGGACGATCACGCTGCATGCGGCAAGCGCCGGATCGGTGCGGATCTCCCGGATCCACTCGTCCACCAGCTCCACCTCGCGCCGGGCGACGAACTCGGACGAGCAGAGCCAGGTCACGATGGGTGCGTCCGGGTTGAGGCCGACCTTCGCGCAGAACCGCCGGCGATCGGAGGCTGGAGCCAGGTCGAAGAAGGCGTCGAACCGGGGCGCGCCCGTCACGTCGATCGCCGCTTCGGGGATGCCGTGATGCTCGATCGCCTCGTGCTTCTGAATGTCGTTCCACACGAACACGCGATCGGGCCGCACGTGGACCACCCCCTTGGTCGTCAGGTTGTCCCAGCTGAACACCGGGAAGCCCACCGGGATGCCCATCGCCCGCGCGCTCTTCACCCAGTCGGCCTGGTCGGATCCAAAACCGACGAGCGGCGTGACCAGCACGACATCAGGACGCTCCGCCGCGAGATACCGCTCGCGTCCGTCATCGCTCGGGATGGCCGTTTCGGTGAGCTCGAACAGCCGCCGCAGGTTGGCGACGCCGTTGTCGCCGAGCACGCGCAGCATCCCGCTCAGATCGTCTTCCGACACTCTGGTTCCGCAGGATCCGCACCGTGCCGCCGGCCGCTTCGTGTGGCGGCTGATCCCTTCGAGCAGCTCCCTGAACGCGCGCGCCCGCAGCTTTCCCGCGGGAGCAAACGGCTCTTCCAGGTACCGGAGGTAGTCGCCGAGCAGGCGGAGGTCGGTTGCGGCCCCGTTCCAGGCGTCGGCGCGCCCGGCCGGGCAGGTCCCCTGCGAGACACGCGGATGCGCCTCGAGCGCTTCTGGAAGCGGCCAGTCCTTCGCATTGCCGGGTGTGGCAATCCGGACCTCATGCCCGCGATCCGCCAGCGCCAGCACCACGCTGTCGAAATGGCGGACATACGACGTCAGCGGCAGGAGAAACAGGATGCGCATGGTCAGGGAGCTGCGGCCGCCGGCTGCGCGGCAAACTGCTCGATCGCCTCCGCCAGGACCGCCGAGGCCGTCCGATCCGCGCCGCCCGGACGCACGAACTCGTGGACGAATGCCTGGATGCGCGCCGGGTCGGGGCCGCCGCCCGCGAGCGTCGCCGCAAGCTGCCGGAGGTGCTCGTCGAGCGACCGCGCGTACCGCACGAATCCCCCGTTCTCCTCGAGCAGGTAATGAAAGTGCAGCGTCCCCACCTGCCCGTCCACCACGTCGTCGTCCGCCTTCACGGTGAGCACGGGACGGCCGGCGATCCCCGCCTCGATTTCGGCGCTCGTATTGAGCCCGATGACGGCCGCGCTGTGGAAGAGGCACTCGTAGAACCCCTCGGGCAGGCCGTAGCTCGTCCTGACGACGGCCGAGCCGGCGTCGCTGAACGGCCGCGTCAGCCACGCCTTCTGCCGGATGCGCGGCCAGCGGAAGTGCACGGCGGGCCCCTCGGCCTCGTCGATCATCACGTCCGGGTGCGGGCGAACGAGAATGTGGCAGTCCCGCAGCGGTGCGGCGCCGGAGCGGCGGATGGCGTCGATCCAGCGTTCGATGAACGCGGTCTCGGCGGGAGAGACGAACTTCGACGAACAGACGTACATCAGGATCGGCCGCGCGGGATCGAAGCCGATGGGCGCGCAGAACTCCTCGCGCGTCAGCGTCGGCTGCTGCGCGAAGAAGTCGTCGAATCTCGGCGCGCCGGTCACCACGACATCGCCGGGCGCGCAGCCGTGCAGTTCCGCCGCCTCGCGGCGCTGCCGCTCGTTCCAGACGAACAGGCGATCCGGCCGTACGTGGAGGCTGCCCTTGGTGCTCAGGTTGTCCCAGCTGAAGACGAGCGCGCCGACAGGCACGCCGAGCGCCCTGGCGCTCTTCACGAAGTCGGCCTGCGACGAGCCGAGGTCGATGAGCGGCGACACGAGCACCGCGTCGGGACGGCCTTCGGCCAGCACCGCTTCGATGGTCGGGTCGCTCGGAATGTGCTGCTCCAGCCCCCGGAACAGCTCCTTGAGCCGTTCGATCTCGGCCGGACCGAGCGCGAGCGGTCCCTCGCTCCAGCCTGGCGGCGGCGCGAACCGGCTGAGGGAGCGGAACATCTTTTCGAACGCCCGGGCCCGCAGCTTCGCGGCGCCGCGGTAGGGTCCTTCCAGGTATCGGACGTAATCGGCGGCGCGACGTATCACGGACGACTGCGGCGCCCAGTCGTCCCTGCGACGGGTTGGCGCCGGACCGACCGTGATGTTGTCGTGCTCCAGCTCTGACGGGACCTCGGTGTCCGCGTCCTGCCAGAGCACGCGGACGTGATGCCCGCGCGCGGCCAGTTCCCGCACCGTGCCCGCGAACACGCGAGCGTAGTTCTTCTGTTTGAGGACGAGTGTGATGTTCACGATGTGCGACGCTGGAGCGCGAACGCGGCCAGGTCCAGATCCCAGGCGGTATCGACGTCGATCGAGTCCTCCGACCGCATGACGAGCGCCCGGCAGTCGCCCGCGTACAGCGAGTCGCCGGAGAGGAGCGCCTCCCGGCGGATCGCCAGCACCGCCGGGCCGTTCATCGCATAGAGCGCCGGCTTGTCCTGCCGGCGCACGGCGGTCGCGCCGCCCTCGTACGCCGAGAGCCGCGACCCCGCGTCCAGCGACATCAGCGACACCGGGCTGAACTGATGCGGGACCGGCACGACCGAGACGACGCAGTCGGCGCCCGATTCACGCAGCAGCCGCACCGCCGCGTCGATATGCTCGCCGCGACGCAACGGTGAGGTCGGCTGCAGCAGCACGACCGTCTCGACCGGGCCGGCCGTCCTCTCGAACTCGGCGAGCGCGTGACGCAGGACCGGGAGCATCGGCGTGTCGTCGGCGGAGAGCGGCGCCGGCCTCCGGAGCACCGTCTCCACGCCGCGTGCCCGCGCCGCGTCCGCGATGCGCTCGTCATCGGTGCTGACGGCCACATGCGTCAGCAGCCGGCTCGCGCGCGCCGCGTCGCACGTCCAGGCGATGAGCGGCCGGCCGGCGACCGGCGCGAGATTCTTGCCGGGAATGCCCTTCGACCCGCCCCGCGCCGGGATGACGCCGAGGACGATCAAAACTGCATCCGCTTCTGCAGCCGGAGCGTCGCCGTCGCCAGGATGTCGGCGATGCGGGCTCCCGCTCCCCCATCGCCGTAGAGATGGCTCGACGGGAAGGGCCCGTGCGCCATCTGCCGGCGCACCGCGCCGGCAATCTCCCGCCGGTCGTATCCCACGTCCACGACGTTCGGGCCGCGGTCCCTGCCGGCCTGCCGCGTGCCGATATTGACGGCGGGCGTGCCGAGGAACGCGCCCTCGCGAATCGGCGCGCTCGAGTTGCCTACGAGACAGGCGGCGCGGCGCATCAGGCGCACGAACGTCTCGACGGGAAAGTTCTTGTAGAAACGGATGTGTTCGGGATGCTGCCGCTCGCGGAACTTGCGCATGCCGCGCGACACGTCCTCGGAGCCGGCGTCGACATTCGGCCACAGCATGACCGTCGGCATGTCGAGCTCCCCGAGCGCCGCCAGCGTCTCGGCAATCTGCCGCTCGCCGTCGCCATACTCGGTCGTAACCGGGTGCTGCGACACCACCAGGAACGGCTTGCCCACGTCCACGTGGCCGCCCACGCCCTCCCGCTCGAGCCACGCGGCGTCCATGCCGTCGGCCGGATCGGCCGCGATGTCGGCGACAACGTCGATGCGGGGACAACCGACCACATGCACCGTCTCCGGGTCTTCCCCCATCCGGACGATCCGGTCGGCCGACGGCCTGTTGGCGGGGAAATGGATGTGCGCGAGCTTGGTGACCGCGTGGCGGATGCTCTCGTCGATCGTGCCGCTGATCTCGCCGCCCATCGTGTGCGCGACCGGGATGTTCATGTAGGCGGCCGCGACGGCGGTGGCCATCGTCTCGAACCGGTCCCCCACGCTCAGCACGACGTCCGGCTTCAACAGGTCGAAGAGCGTCGGCAGCTCCAGCAGGCCGAGGCCGGTGGACTTGGCCATCGTCGCCGGCGTCTCGCCTTCGATGATCATGCTCACGCGCGCGTCCGGCGTGAAGCCGTCGCGCTCGATGATGTCGATGACCGACCCGAACCGGTCGAGCACGGCCGAGGCGCCGACAATGAGCTGCAGCGTCAGCCCGGGGTGGGCCTTCGCCGCGCGCATGAACGACTTGATGCTGCTGTAATTGGCGCGCGAGCCGACGACGACACAGACTTTACGCATATGTGGAGGAGCCGTGGTGTCCGGTAGATTGCAGAATCGTCGTGTCCGGCTTCAGCCGGACCGGTCCGTAAGAAGCGCGGCCAGGATTCGTGTCCAGCGCGACCCTCATCGCTCGTCCTCGTGGAGCTCCTCCCGCGTCCAGCGGCCGACAGTGATGACGGGCTCGGAGAAGAGACGAGACAGGAGGACGGCGCGTGCGGCCCCGGCAGTCCGGTCCTCTTGTTCGCTGATCGGCACACTCCTGGCGACCGGCTTCCCGTGGCTGGTCACAACCACGCTGTGGCCATCACGAACGCTGCGGAGAATCCTGGAAAAACTGCGGTTCGCGTCGGCTGCAGATACGGCTTCTTCCATGTGACCTCATGAAGCAGTCATATTCA
>JACQZV010000056.1 GCA_016213695.1 Acidobacteriota bacterium
CCGGAGAAGGCCGGGGTGGCGGTGGCCACGGAGGCGGGGTTGCGGACGGCGCTCGGCGCCGGCGCGGCGGCGGCCGTCGAACCGTGGCGCGACGTGCTCGAGGGCCGCGAGCTGCTGGCCATGCGCCCGACTCCGGGGCAGGTCCGGGCGCGCCGCGAGATTCCCGAAATCGGCGTGACCGTCCTGACCCTGTCCAACGGCGTGGAGGTCTGGCTCAAGCCGACCGATTTCCGCAACGACCAGGTGTCGTTTACCGCCTATTCGCGCGGCGGGACGTCGCTGGCCTCACCCGAGGCCTATCTCGACGCGTCGATCAGCGCGGCACTCGTGGCGATCTCGGGCGTGGGGGGATTCAGCCCGATCGATCTCGACAAGCTGCTCGCCGGCCGTATCGCGAGCGCCTCCTCGTTTCTCTCGACCTACACGCACGGCATCTCCGGCGGCGGCACGCCCCGCGACCTGGAGGTCGCGCTGCAGCTCGTCTACCTCTACTTTACGGCGCCCAATCGCGATCCGGAGGCGTTCGCGCTGCTCAAGCGGCGTCTCGACGCGAGTCTGGCGAACCAGGGAAAGAGTCCGGGGAGCGTGTTCGGTGACGAGGTCCGGCGCCTGAACACGAGCGACCACTACTCGGTGCGGTCGATACATACGGAGGATGTGTCGCGGCTGAACGCCGACCGGATGATGGCCTACTACACCGCGCGATTCCACAATGCGGCCGATTTCACGTTCTTCTTTGTCGGCGCGTTCACCGAGGCACAGGTGACGCCCCTGCTGACGACCTATCTGGGATCGCTGCCGTCCACGGGCAAGGCGGAAGCGGAGCTGCGCGACCTCCACATGCAGTTCCCGGCCGCCGTGGAGCGCGAGACCGTGAACAAGGGCCAGGAGCCGCGCAGCCAGACGGCGATCACGTTCTTCTCCGACACCGGCCTCGACGAGCTGGAGAGCCATCGTCTGCGCGCGGCCACGACCGTGCTGCAGATGCGCCTGCGGGACGTCCTGCGCGAAGAACTCGGCGGCACCTACTCGGTGGGCGTCGGCTACTCGGACACGGCGCCGCAGCCCGGCTACGGCACGACGAGCGTCCAGTTCGGCAGCTCGCCGGAGAACGCCGACAAGCTGGCGCGTGTGGTGATGGCCGAGCTCGAGACACTGCGTCGCGACGGGCCCTCCGAGGCGACCGTGCAGATCGTGAAGGAGACCGAGAAGCGCGAGCTCGAAACCGCGCTGCGGCAGAACGGCTACTGGCTCAATTCGCTGCAGGCGGCGCATCTGCTCGGGCGCGACCCGCGGCGCATCCCGCAGCGCCTCGAGCGGACCGAGTCGCTGACCGTCGAGAACATTCACGCCGCGTTCCGGAAGTATTTCCCCGCCGACCGCTACACCGTGGTGACGTTGATGCCGGAGGCCGCCGCGCGCCCCGTCGCGGCGCGCTGATCCGCGCCGCGCTGAAGCCGGACACGACGTACACGACCACCTCCGTGCCTCTGTGTCTCCGGGGCTCGTCTCGGTGAGCGGTCTTCCCCGAAGGACGCCGGCTGGCAATTGATATACTCGGGGTTTCGGAACCCATCCAAGGATCGATGCAGTACATCTACGCGATGAAAGGGCTCGGGAAGGTGCATCCTCCCGACACCGTCGTTCTCAAGGACATCTGGCTGTCGTTTCTCCCCGGCGCCAAGATCGGCGTCCTCGGCCTCAACGGCGCCGGCAAGAGCTCGCTGCTCCGGATCATGGCCGGCGAGGATCACGAGTTTATCGGCGAGGCGTTTCCCGCCGACGGCATTTCCGTCGGATTCCTGCCGCAGGAACCGCGCCTCGACGCCGCCAAGGACGTGCTGGGGAACGTCTCGGAAGGCGTGGCCGAGACGAAAGCGCTGCTCGAGCGGTACGACGAGCTGAACATGAAGCTCGGCGAGGATCTGTCGCCCGAGGAGATGGACAAGGTCCTCCAGGAGCAGGGCCGGCTGCAGGACCGGATCGATGCGGTCAACGCCTGGGAAATCGACTCGCAGCTCGAGCTCGCGATGGACGCGCTTCGCTGTCCGCCGCCCGATGCCGACGTGACCACGCTGTCGGGCGGCGAGCGGCGGCGCGTGGCCCTCTGCCGGCTGCTCCTCAGATCGCCCGACCTGCTGCTGCTCGACGAGCCCACGAACCATCTCGATGCCGAGTCGGTCGCCTGGCTCGAGCGCTTCCTGAAGGACTACAAGGGCACCGTCGTCGCCGTGACCCACGATCGCTATTTTCTCGACAACGTGGCCGAATGGATCCTCGAACTGGACCGCGGCTCCGGCATTCCGTGGAAGGGGAACTACTCGTCGTGGCTCGAGCAGAAGCAGGAGCGGCTCGTCCAGGAGGAGAAGACGGAGGGCAAGCGCCAGAAGACGCTGCAGCGCGAGCTCGAGTGGATTCGCATGTCGCCGCGCGCGCGCCAGGCCAAGGGGAAGGCGCGCCTCAACGCCTACGAACAGCTGCTGAATGAGGACACGGCGCAGAAGCTCGAGCAGGTTGAAATCTATATTCCGCCCGGCCCCCGGCTGGGCGACATGGTTGTCGAAGCCCGGGGCATCCGCAAGGCCTATGGCGACCTGCTGCTCGTCGACGATCTCGCCTTCACCCTGCCCCGCGGCGGCATCGTCGGCGTGATCGGCCCCAACGGCGCCGGCAAGACGACACTGTTCAGGATGATCACGGGACAGGAACGGCCGGACGCCGGGACGCTCAGGCTCGGGGAGACGGTGCAGATCGGCTACGTGGATCAGAGCCGGGACGCGCTCGATGCTACCAAGAACGTGTGGG
Source organism: Acidobacteriota bacterium (assembly GCA_016213695.1). Classification (GTDB taxonomy): domain Bacteria; phylum Acidobacteriota; class Vicinamibacteria; order Vicinamibacterales; family UBA2999; genus DATCJA01. The sequence goes on from JACQZV010000056.1 coordinate 2,806, forward strand.
AAGAGATTTCGGGCGGCATGGACGAACTGCTGATCGGCAAGCGGCCGGTGCCGTCACGCGCGTTTGTCTCGTGGTTCAACTTCAAGGGCGCCCAGCAGCAGCGCAAGGTCGGGACGCTGTCGGGCGGCGAACGCAACCGGCTGCACCTGGCCAAGCTGCTGCAGCGGGGCTCGAACCTGCTGCTGCTCGACGAACCGACCAACGATCTTGACGTCGACACGCTGCGGGCGCTCGAAGAGGCGCTGCTCAACTACGCGGGCTGCGCCGTGGTGATCAGCCACGACCGCTGGTTTCTCGACCGCATCGCCACGCACATCCTGGCGTTCGAAGGCGACAGCGGCGTCGTCTGGTTTGAGGGGAACTATCAGGACTACGAAGCCGACCGGAAGCGCCGGCTCGGCGCCGAGGCGGATCGCCCGCATCGGATCACTTACCGCCGCTTGACGCGGTGAAGGAGGACGCCATGACTGCCGATCACGCGAAAGCCGCCGCGGACCTGATTGCCACGATGTGGGAGGGCGAGCAGCGCGCCACCTGCCAGGTGCTCGCCGCCGTGAAGGACGACACTCGGAACTACAAGCCGGACCCGAAGTCGCGGACGGCCTGGGAGCTGGCGACCCATCTGGCCACCGCGGATATCTGGTTCATCGACAGCATCATCAAGGGCGCGTTCGAATACGACGAAGCCGCGGCAAAGCGGGCCGAAGGCCAGTTCAGAAACGTCAACGACGTGGTGGAGTTCTACAAGAAGACGTTTCCCGAAAAGATCAAAGCGCTGCGCGCCATGCCGGCCGACAAGATGGGCGAGGTGCTGGATTTCTTCGGCATGGTGAAGATGCCGCGGGCCAATTTCGTGGCCATGGCGAACAACCACAGCATCCACCATCGCGGCCAGCTTGCGGCCTATCTCCGGGCGCTCGGGTCGAAGGTGCCGAACATCTACGGACCGAGCGCGGACGCTGAGCAGCCCCAGTCCGCTTGACGTCCTTTCCGGATCTGCGCGCGTTTCTCGAACGCCTCCGCCGCGACACCGACCTGGTCACGGTGGAGGCGCCCGTCGACCCGCACCTCGAGGTAGCCGAAATCCACCGCCGGGTGATTGCGGCCGGCGGCCCCGCGCTGCTGTTCACCCGCGTCGCCGGTTCCGACTTCCGCCTCGCCACCAACCTCTTCGGCACCGCGCGCCGCGCGGAGCTGGCCTTCGGCGAGCGGCCGATGCGGCTCGTCCGCCGCCTCGTCGAGCTGGCCGAGACGCTCCTGCCGCCCACGGCGGCGGGGCTCTGGAACGCGCGCGACGTCGGTCTCGAGCTGCTCAAGGTCGGCACGCGGCGCGTGGCGACGGCGCCCGTGCTCGAGCACGTGACGTCCGACGTGCGGCTCGACCGGCTGCCGGTGCTGACCTGCTGGCCCGACGACGGCGGGCCGTTCATCACGCTGCCGCTCGTCTACACGACGCATCCGGACCGGCGAGGCCACAACCTCGGCATGTATCGCATGCAGGTGCACGGGCCGCGGACGGCCGGGATGCACTGGCAGATCGGCAAGGGAGGCGGTTTCCATTACGCGGCCGCCGAGGCACGCGGGCAGGGCCTGCCGGCGACCGTATTTCTTGGCGGCCCCCCGGCGCTCGTGCTCTCGGCGGTGGCGCCGCTGCCCGAGAACGTGCCGGAGCTGCTGCTCGCCTCGCTCATCGCGGGGGAGCGCCTGCCACAGGTGCACGGGCACGGCCCCCATCCCCTGCTCGCCGCCGCCGAGTTTGCGCTCATCGGCGACGTCCCGCCGCGGACGCGGCGGCCCGAGGGGCCCTTTGGCGATCACTACGGCTACTATTCGCTGCGGCACGACTATCCGGTATTCGAGGCGCGCCGGCTCGCGCACCGCGCCGACGCCATCTTCCCGGCGACTGTCGTCGGCAAGCCGCGCCAGGAGGACTTCTTCATCGGCGACCTCCTGCAGGAACTGCTGTCGCCGCTGTTCCCGCTCGTCATGCCGGCCGTGGAGCGGCTCTGGTCGTACGGCGAGACCGGCTACCATTCGCTCGCCGCGGCCATCGTCCGGCAGCGCTACCCGCGCGAGGCGATGGCCAGCGCGTTCCGCATCCTCGGGGAAGGACAGCTCTCGCTGACCAAATTCCTCCTGGTGACCGACCGCCACGTCGACCTGCACGATTTCAAGGCGACGCTCGAACACGTCCTCGCGCGCACCAATCCGGAGACCGACCTCTATGTCCTGTCGAACCTGTCGATGGACACGCTCGACTACACGGGCCCTGCCGTGAACGAAGGTTCCAAGGGGGTGTGGCTGGGCCTCGGCGATCCGGTGCGCGAGCTGCCGCGGCAGTTCAGCGACGCGGCGCTCCCTGCGGGCGTGTCCGACGTGCGGGTGTTCTGTGGGGGATGCCTCGTCGTGGGCGCGCCCGCCTATGCGGTCGAACCGGGAGCGGCTGCGCGACTGGCGGCCGCGCCGGCGTTTGCGGACTGGCCGCTCATCGTCATCACTGACGAGCCCCGGCGTGCGGCGGCCAGTCCGATGAACTTCCTGTGGACGACCTTTACACGGTTCGAGCCGGCAGCGGACATCCACGCCGCCGACCGGCGCATCGTCCGCAATCACATTGCGTATCGCGGACCGGTGGCGATCGACGCGCGCCTGAAGCCGGGTTTCCCCGCCGAGCTGACCTGCCGCGACGACATCGCGCAGCTCGTGACGCGGCGATGGACCGAGTACTTCCCATCCGGGAAAGTGGAGATGGGCGACGCGGAGCGGGCGCATCTGGACTGACCGGTTATCGTATAAACATATGATATATTACGTACATGCCTAAGAGTGCGATTTCCGTGACGCTGGAAGCCGGGAACCTCACCTGGCTGAGAGCGCGGGCGCGCGCCGGGGGCGCGCGGAGCGTCAGCGACGTGCTCGATCGGCTCGTCACGAGTGCGCGGACGCTCGGCGCGGCCGGCGAGGCCCGATCCGTCGTCGGCACGATTGACGTCGATTCGTCCGATCCCTTGCTCTTGAAGGCGGACGACGCGGTGCGCGCGTTGTTCGGGGAGTCGCTCGGCCGGCCGTTTCCCGTGAAGGAGCAGCGGACCGCGTACGGCGGACGCCCGCGGAAGCGGCGTGGCTGATCTCGCGGCGGCCGTAATCGACACGCACCCGCTGATCTATCACGCCAATGGCGGCCGCGGTCTGAGCCGGCGGGCGGCGGCGCTGTTCGAGCGGTGCGAGCGGCAGGACGTGGTGCTCTACGTGCCCGCGGCGGTGATCTGGGAGTGCACACTGCTGGCGCGCGTCGCGCGCGTCAACCTGCGGCGGACGGCGCGCGCGTTCTTCGACGACTTGTTCAGCAATCCCGCGTATCACCCGCTCGACCTGACACCGGAGCAGATCTTCGTGGCCGACGGGCTTCGCTTCACGCGCGATCCGTTCGACGCGCTCGTCTGCGCGGCCGCGCGGGCGCTGGAACTGCCGCTTGTCACGCGCGACGGCGCGATTCAGGCGTCGGGAGTTGTCACGGTCGTATGGTAGGCGCCCGGGCGCGGGCGTTGGGCGACGGGCGGGCTAGTGCAGCGCGTACGGCGCCGCGAGCGTAAACGGCGCGATCCGGGCCTCGAACGTCTCGCCGTCGGCCGTCAGCATCTGGTAATTGCCATGCATCGACCCGACGGCCGTTTTCAGCGGACAATAGCTGGTGTACTCGAACGACCCGCCCGGTGGAAGTACGGGCTGCTCGCCGACGACGCCCGGACCCTTGACGCGCTCGACCTCACCGTCGGCACTTGTGATGATCCATTCGCGCGAGACGAGCTGGGCCGTGTCTTCACCGATGTTCGAGATGTTGATGTGGTAGGCGAACAGGTAATGACCGTCCCGGGGGGAGCTTTGTTCGGGCACGTAGGTGCTCGTGACCTGAATACGAATGCCGCGCGTGGTCGTATCGCTCATGCTGGTTCGTGGTGGGTGGACCAACTGATTGTATGGCGAACCTGAACTTTCGGGTGATGCCCAGAGGCGAGCGCGTGAGCGGCAATACCGTGCGAGCCGCTCAGGCGATGGAGTCCAACCCGAAGAAGAAGCCGTCGCTGTCGGCCGCGTGGCGCGAGTCGCGCGAGCTCGTCTGGGCGCACCGGCGCCGGCTGGGGCTCGGGCTGGCGTTGATGCTGACCGGCCGCCTGGCCGGGCTGGTGCTGCCCGCCTCCTCGAAGTTCCTGATCGACGAGGTCATCGGCAAGAACCGCACCGATCTGCTGCTGCCGATTGCCCTGGCCGCCGGCGCGGCCACCCTCGTGCAGGCGGTCACGGCGTTTGCGCTGTCCCAGATTCTCGGGGTCGCCGCCCAGCGGGCGATCACGGAGATGCGCAAGCGCGTGCAGGCGCGCGTCATGCGCCTGCCGGTCCGCTATTTCGACTCCACGCAGACGGGCGTGCTCGTCTCGCGCATCATGACCGACGCCGAAGGGGTGCGGAATCTGGTCGGCACCGGGCTCGTCCAGCTCGTCGGCGGGCTGGTGACCGCCGTGATGGGCATGGGCGTGCTGTTCTGGCTCAACTGGCGCCTGACGACGGTGACGCTGCTCGTGCTGGGGGCGTTCGGAGGCGGCATGGCGTACGCGTTCCGGACGTTGCGGCCGCTGTTCCGCGAGCGCGGCAAGATCAACGCCGACGTCACCGGACGCCTGACCGAGGCGATCGGCGGCATCCGCATCGTGAAGTCGTACACCGCGGAGCGGCGCGAGGCGATTGTCTTTGCCCGCGGCGCGCACCGGCTCTTCCGGAACGTGGCGACGGCGATGACGGGCGTGTCGGCCGCCACGGCCGGCAGTACGGTCGTGGTCGGCATCATCGGCGTGCTCATGATCTGGCTCGGCGGACGCGCGATCATCGCGGGCGAGATGACGCTGGGCGATCTCATCATGTACATCTTCTTCATCGGGCTCGTGGCCGCCCCGCTCGTGTCGATTGCGTCAATCGGCACGCAGATCACGGAGGCCTTTGCCGGTCTCGACCGCATCCGCGAGATCCTCGACATGCCCACCGAGGTCGATGAGGACGCCCGCCGGCAGCCGCTCGGCCGGATCCGCGGCGCCCTGAGCTTCGAGGACGTCTGGTTCGAGTACGCCGCCGGCCAGCCGGTGCTGCGCGGCGTGTCGTTTCAGGCGGCGCCGGGCACGACGACGGCGCTTGTCGGGTCGAGCGGGTCGGGGAAGAGCACGCTCATCAGCCTCGTCATGGCGTTCAACCGTCCGGCCAGCGGGCGCGTCCTCGTTGACGGCCGCGACCTTGCGGATCTGCGGCTGCGCGACTACCGCGAGCAGCTCGCGTCCGTGCTGCAGGACAACTTCCTGTTCGACGGGACGATTGCGGACAACGTCGGCTACGCAAGGCCGGGGTCGACGCTGGACGAGATCACGGAGGCGTGCCGCATCGCGCACTGCGACGAGTTCATCACCCGGTTTCCCGACGGCTACCAGACGGTGGTGGGCGAGCGGGGCATCAGGCTGTCGGGCGGCCAGCGGCAGCGCGTGTCGATCGCGCGCGCGATTCTCGCCAATCCACGCGTCCTCATTCTGGATGAGGCGACCTCGAGCCTCGACAGCGAGAGCGAGCAGATGATCCAGGACGGCCTGCGTCGCCTCCGGTCCGGCCGCACCACGTTTGTCATCGCGCACCGCCTGTCCACGATCCGCAGCGCCGACCAGATTCTCGTGCTCGAGGCGGGCGAGATCGTCGAGCGCGGCACGCACGCCGAGCTGCTCGCGCTCAACGGCCGCTACCGGCAGCTGTACGACAAGCAGTACCGGTTCGAGGCCGATCGCTTCATCAACCCGGGCGAGGACTTCACGCCCGAGCCGGAGAAGCCGGCGATGCCGCCGCCCCGCGTGCGCACGGCGCTCTGACGGCAGACGGCCATGCGCGCGACGACCGTCCTGGTGACCGGAGCCAACGGGGAGATCGGCCACGGCCTGCTCACACGGCTCGCTGAGGACGGCCGCTCGATCGTCACGCTTGACGTCGCGCCGCTCGAGCCGGCGCTCGCCGGGCTCGTCCGTCGCGAGTTCACCGGCTCGATCACCGACCGTGCCCTGCTCGAGCGGATTCTCGCCGAGTTCGAAATCGATCTCGTCTTCCATCTCGCCGCGCTGCTGTCGACGCGGGCGGAGTTCACCCCCGTCACGGCCCACCAGGTCAACGTTGACGGCACGCTCAACCTGCTGGAGTTCGCCCACCACGAGGGCGAGTCGCACGGCCGTCCGGTGGTGTTCCTGTACCCGTCGTCGATTGCGGCGTACGGCCTGCCCGATCTGGAGACGAAGATGCGCGCCAAGCGCGTCCGCGAGGAGGAATGGAACACACCGACCACGATGTACGGGTGCAACAAGCTGTACTGCGAGCATCTGGGGCGCTACTACGCGCGGCACTACAAGCAGCTTGGGGCCGAGAGCCCGGCGGGCCGCGTCGATTTCCGGTGCGTCCGGTTTCCCGGCCTGATCTCCGCGGTGACGCTGCCGTCGGGCGGCTCCTCCGACTATGCGCCGGAGATGATCCACGCGGCGGCGCGCGGGGAGCCGTATACGTGCTTTGTCCGCGCCGACACACGCATCCCGTTCATGGTGATGCCCGACGCCATCGATGCGCTGCTGCGGCTGGCATCGGCGGAACGCGCGCGGCTTACGCGGACGGCCTACAACCTCACCGCGTTCAGCCCGACCGCCCGGGACATCTGCGAGGTCGTGACGCGCGCGTTCCCGGACACGTCCGTGACATGGACCACCGACGAGAAGCGGCAGCGGATCGTCGACTCGTGGCCCGCCGATGTGGATGATTCCGCCGCGCGGCGTGACTGGGGATTCGCGCCGCGCCACGACTTCGCGCGCGCCTTCGACGAGTACCTCATTCCCGCCATCCGGCAGCGATATGGAAGATAGGTAGCCCGACGCCATGATCTGCATCGAGATTGCTTCCCCGGGGGCGCCCGAGGTGCTGACACCCGTCGAACGCCCCGACCCGCAGCCGGCCGCGGGCGAGGTATTGATTGCGGTGGGCGCCGCCGGCGTCAACAGGCCGGACGTGCTGCAGCGGCGCGGCCACTATCCGCCGCCGAAAGGCGCGAGCGATATTCCGGGCCTCGAGGTGGCCGGGACGATTGCCGCCGTCGGCGAGGGGGTCCAGGGATGGCGCGTCGGCGACCGCGTCTGCGCGCTCGTCAGCGGCGGCGGCTACGCGACGCTGTGCGTGGCGCCGGCGCCGCAGTGCCTCCCGATTCCCTCGTCGCTCGACGTCGTGGCGGCCGCCGCGATTCCGGAGACGTTCTTTACGGTGTGGACCAACGTGTTCGACCGCGGGCGGCTGGCGAGCGGCGAGTCGGCGCTCATCCACGGCGGCACGAGCGGCATCGGGACGACGGCCATTCAGCTGGCCGAAGCGCGCGGCGCCCGCGTCTTCGCCACGGCCGGATCCGACGCGAAGTGCCGCGCGTGCGAGGCGCTCGGCGCCGCGCGCGGCATCAATTACCGGACCGAGGACTTTGCCGCCGTCGTCCGGGAGCAGACGGGCGGGGCCGGCGTCGATCTGATCCTCGACATCGTGGGCGGCGATTACCTGCCGCAGAACATCCAGGCGCTCGCGGTCGACGGGCGGCTCGTCGTGATCGGGCTGCTCGGCAAGTCGGCGTCGGCCGCGATCGATCTCGGGCAGGTCCTGCGCCGGCGGCTGACCGTCACCGGATCGACGCTGCGGGCGCGCGGCGTCGAGGAGAAGGGGCGCATCGCCGCGGCGCTGCGCCGCGAGGTGTGGCCGCTCCTCGAGAGCGGGCGCGACAAGCCGGTCGTCTACCGGACGTTTCCGCTGGCCGACGCGGCGGCCGCGCACCGGCTGATGGAATCCAACGAACACATCGGGAAGATCGTGCTCGTCACCTAGGCACGTCGATATACGACCGATCGAGCTCGCGGACCGACGAGCACCCGAGCAGCTTCAACGTCCGGATCATGTCGGCGCGCAGAATCTCGATCGCGCGCGCCACGCCGGGCCCGCCGGCGGCGCCCAGGCCGTAGGCATACGCGCGGCCGACGAGGACCGCGCGCGCCCCCAGGCAGAGCGCCTTGACGACGTCGCCGCCGCGCCGGATGCCGCCGTCGACCAGCACTTCCGCGCGCCCCTGCACGGCCTCGAGCACTTCGGGCAGCGCGCGCAGCGTGGCCGAGACGCCGTCGAGCTGCCGCGCGCCGTGGTTCGACACGATGATGCCGGCCATCCCCTCGTCCACGGCGCGCCGCGCGTCGTCGCCGGTGAGCACGCCCTTGACGAGAACCGGCCCGCCCCACGCCTCGCGAATCCACGCCAGGTCCTTCCACGTGACCGTGGTCTGCTCCAGCGCGGCGGTCACATCGAGGTAGGCCAGCGGCCCGCGTCCCGGCGGCACGACATTCGGAAAATGCATCAGGCCGCCGTCGCGGAGAAAGTCGAGCAGCCAGCGCGGCCGGGCGAGGAGCTGCGGCAGAAAGGGCAGCATCGAGGCGCCGCCGGCGACCAGCTCGCGCGTCCCGTTGCGGATGTCGCGCTCCCGCATGCCGGCGACCGGCGTGTCGAGGGTCACGACGAGGGCCGAGAAGCCCGCCGCTTTCGCGCGCGCGATGCCGGCGCGCGCCGCGTCGTGGCCGCCGACCAGGTACAGCTGGTACCAGGCGGGCCCGGCGGTGGCGGCTTTGACGTCCTCGAGGCGGCACCCCGACAGCGTCGACAGCACGTAGATCGCGCCGGCCGCGCCCGCCTCACGGGCCGCGAGCTCCTCGGCGCGCGGATAGAACATCCGGCTGCTGCCCACCGGCGCGAGCAGGAAAGGGAGACGCAGCGGCGTGCCGAGCACGGTCGTGCCCAGATCGCACTGGGGCACGGCGACGGCCTGCCGCGGCCTGAACGTCACCTCCTCGAACGCGCGGCCGTTCTCGCGCAGCGTGACCTCGGCGTCGGCGCCGCCGTCGATGTAATCGAACACCACCCGGGGGAGTCGGCGCTGCGCCAGGCGCCGCAGGTCGCCGACGGTCAGGACGCGTGGAGGTGCGACGTTCGGCATGCCCGCCTAGTGCGCGTAGACCACCGTGCGCGTGCTGCGATGCCCGCGGACGACGTCGGAGGAGAGCTGCTTGCTCAGGTACACCTTGGACTCGCGGTTGTCGCTGTCGTGCGGCTCGTACTTGACGACGTCGAACTCGAGCTGGTCGAGCGTGCCGCGCATGTCGTAGAAGCGATTCTTCGTCTTCACGACCACTTCGTGAAAACCCGACGTGAGCGCCCAGGCTTCCGACTCCTCGGTCAGCGCGCGGAACTGTCCCTGGCCGCGCCAGTCGCGGCGGGTGCCGCCGATCCAGCTGTACAGGACTTTGCGGCCCTCGAAGCGCACGTGCCCCCGCAGCCGCTCGATGAGATCGCGCAGCTTCGGTTCCCGCTCATCGGCGCGCAGCTCGTGCACCACCTTGAACGACACGGGCACGACGAGCCCCGGGTCGTCCGGCAGCGGCGCCTCGGCCATCAGGATCAGGAACTCGCGGTCCCTGAGCCGCCCGGTGATCTCGTCGGCCGTCTTCTTTCGCGGGAACTCGCCGAAAAATTCTTCGATGTACTGGATCTCGAGCGCGCCGCGTTCGAGCGGGTACTGCTTGATCAGGTATTCCAATAGGGGAGTCCGTCCTGTCTGATCCTAGCGCAGGACGTCGGACGAGTCAGGCGCCGACCGGCTCGTAGGCCAGATTCGGCGTCAGCCAGCGTTCGACGGCGGCGACGCTGACGCCCTTGCGGCGCGCGTAGTCCTCGATCTGGTCGCGGCCGATGCGGCCGACGGTGAAGTAGCGCGCCGCCGGGTGCGCGAAGTAGATCCCGCTCACCGAGGCTGCGGGCGCCATCGCGAAGCTGTCGGTCAGGGTGATGCCCACCCGATCGGCCTGGAGCAGGTCGAACAGCTTCTGCTTCTCGCTGTGATCGGGGCAGGCCGGGTACCCGAAGGCCGGCCGGATGCCGCGGTAGCGCTCGGCGATGAGGTCCTCCTGGCCCAGGTGCTCCCCGGCGCCGTAGCCCCAGTCGCGCCGGGCGCGCGCATGCAGGTACTCGGCGAACGCTTCCGCCAGCCGGTCGGCGAGCGCCTTCACCATGATGGCCTGGTAGTCGTCGTGGTCGCGCTCGAAGGCGGCGACGAGGTCGCCGGCCCCATGGCCGGCCGTGGCGGCAAACGCTCCCACGAAGTCGCCGGCACCGCTCTCACATGGCGCCACGAAGTCGGCGAGCGAGAGGTTGGGCGTGCCCTCGGGCATCTGTTCCTGCTGGCGCAGCATGTTGAAGCGCAGCAATTCGGCTTCCTGCTTCGGGCTTCGGGTCTCGGGTGCGAACAGCACGATGTCGTCCCCGTCGCGGCAGGCCGGCCAGAAGCCGTAGACGCCGCGCGGTGCGAGCAGGCGATCCGCGACGATGCGGCCGAGCAGCGCGCGGGCGTGGCCGTACAGCTCGCGCGCCGCGGCGCCGTACCGCGGGTGGTCGAGGATTGCCGGGAATCGCCCTTTCAGCTCCCACGCGGTGAAGAAGAACGTCCAGTCGATGAACGGGACGAGCTCGTCCAGCGTGACGTCCACGAGCCGGGCGCCCGTGAACTGCGGGCGGGCCACCGTCTCAGGCGTGAATTCGAGGCGCAGATGGTTCGCGCGCGCCGCGCTCCACGGGAGCAGCGGCCGGTGCTTGAGCGCCGCGTGCTGCTGGCGGAGCCGCTCCTGGTCGGCGCGCGCGGCGGCGACGAAGCCGGGTTTCTGCCCGTCGCTCAGCAGGCTCGAGACGACGTCGACCGCGCGCGAGGCGTCGGCGACGTGCACGACCGGCTGGCTGAATTCCGGCGCGATCTTGACGGCGGTGTGCTGGCGGCTTGTCGTCGCCCCGCCGATGAGGAGCGGCACCGTGAAGCCGCGCCGCTCCATCTCGCGCGCGACGAACACCATTTCGTCGAGCGACGGCGTGATCAGTCCGCTCAGGCCGATGAGGTCGGCGCGCTCGTCGATCGCGGTCTGGAGAATGCGATCGGCCGGCACCATCACGCCGAGATCGACCACGTCGTAGCTGTTGCAGCCGAGCACCACGCCGACGATGTTCTTGCCGATGTCGTGGACGTCGCCCTTCACCGTGGCCATCACGATCTTGCCGGCGGCGCGGTTCGGCGTGGCGCTCGTCCGCTTCTCTTCCTCCATGTACGGCAGGAGGTACGCGACGGCCTTCTTCATCGCGCGGGCGCTCTTGACCACCTGCGGCAGGAACATCTTCCCGGCACCGAACAAATCCCCCACGATCTTCATGCCGCCCATCAGCGGCCCTTCGATGACGTCGAGCGGGCGCGGCAGCGTCAGCCGGGCCTGTTCGACGTCCTCCTCAAGGAAGTCGAGGATGCCGTGGACGAGGGCGTGCGCGAGCCGCTCTTCGACCGGATGCGAGCGCCACGAGAGGTCGTGCTCCTTGCGCGCCGCCGAGCCCTTCACCGTCTCTGCGAACTGCACCATCCGTTCGGTCGCGTCGGGCCGGCGGTTGAAGATGACGTCCTCGACGCGCTCGAGCAGATCCGGCGGAATGTCCTCGTACACGGTGAGCTGGCCGGCGTTCACGATCCCCATGTCGAGGCCGGCCCTGATCGCGTGGTACAGGAAAGCGGAATGGATGGCCTCGCGGACCAGGTCGTTGCCGCGGAAGGAGAACGACAGGTTGCTGATGCCCCCGCTGATCTTGACGCCCGGGCACGCGGCCTTGATGAGGCGCGTCGCCTCGATGAAGTTGATCGCGTAGTCGTTGTGCTCCTCGAGGCCGGTGGCGATGGCGAGGATGTTCGGGTCGAAGATGATGTCCGGCGGGTCGAAGCCCGCGACCTCGACGAGCAAGCGGTACGCGCGCTGGCAGATCTCGACCTTGCGCGCCACGGTGTCGGCCTGGCCCCGCTCGTCGAACGCCATGACGACCACCGCCGCGCCGTACCGCCGGACGAGCCGCGCCTTGTGCAGGAAGTCGTCCTCGCCCTCCTTGAGGCTGATCGAGTTGACGATCGCCTTGCCCTGCACGCACTTGAGGCCGGCCTCGATGACCGACCACTTCGAGCTGTCGATCATGAAGGGGAGCCGCGCGATCTCGGGTTCGGTCGCGATGACGTTCAGAAACGTGGTCATCGCCGCCTCCGAGTCGAGCATCCCCTCGTCCATGTTCACGTCGAGGATGTTGGCGCCGCCGCGCACCTGGTCGAGCGCGACGTCGGCGGCCTCGACATACTGGCCGGCGGTGATGAGGCGCGCGAAGCGCTTCGATCCAGTGACGTTGGTCCGCTCGCCGATCATGATGAAGTTGCTGTCCGGGCGCATCGTCAGCACTTCCAGGCCGGCGTATTGCGTGAAGGCGTCGGGCTTCAGGCTTCGGGCGTCGGGCCTCGGGCGAGGCGGTAGATCCCGGATGGCTTCGCCGACCGCGCGCATGTGATCGGGCGTCGTGCCGCAGCAGCCGCCCAGGATGTTGACGAAGCCGGACGCCGCGAAGTCGCGCAGCAGCCGCGCCGTGTCCGGCGGCAGCTCGTCGTACTCGCCGAAGGCGTTCGGCAGGCCGGCGTTCGGGTAGCAGGTGACGTAGCACCCGGCGATCCGCGCGAGATCGGCCAGGTACGGGCGCATCTGCTCGGCGCCGAGCGCGCAGTTGAGGCCCACGCTGAAGGGCCGCGCGTGCTGGACCGACACGTAGAAGGCGTCGAGCATCTGGCCCGAGAGCGTGCGGCCGCTCCGGTCGGTGATCGTCGCCGACAGCATCAGGGGCCGTTCGGTGCCGCGCTCCTCGAACGTCTCGAGGATGGCCGCGATGGCGGCCTTGGCGTTCAGCGTGTCGAAGATGGTCTCGACGAGCAGCAGGTCGACGCCGCCGTCGAGCAGGCCGCGGACCTGGTCGCGGTACGCGTCGCGCATCTGGTCGAAGGTCGCCACGCGCAGCGCCGGGTTGTTCACATCGGGCGAGATCGAGAGGGTCCGGTTGGTCGGCCCCATGGCGCCGGCGACAAACCGCGGCCGGTCGGGCGTCTGGCGCGTCCACTCGTCGGCGGCGGCCCGGGCGAGGCGCGCGCCCTCCAGGTTCAGCTCGTAGGCGAGCGCCTCGAGGCCGTAGTCGGCCTGGGCGATCGCCGTGCCGCTGAACGTGTTGGTCTCGATGATGTCGGCCCCCGCTGCGAGATACTCGCCGTGGATGGCGCTGATGACGTCGGGCCGCGTCAGGGCCAGCACGTCCCCGTTGCCCTTCAGATCGCGGGGGTGGGCGCGGAACCGGTCGCCGCGAAAATCGGCCTCGGTCAGCCGGCGGCGCTGGATCATCGTGCCCATGGCGCCGTCGAGGAGCAGGATGCGTCGGGCGAGCAGGTCGTGCAGGAGATGGGCTGTGGTCATGTCCGGGCTCTCGGCTTCGGGCTCTGGGACTTGGCTGCGGGTGTGACGCCGGAGGCGACGAGCACGACGAACGGGTCGCCGCTCTGACGCGTCCCGACCTGGACGCGGACGTCGCGCAGGCCGGCCCCCGCGAGCAGGCGGGCGAGCGCGGCGTCGCTGAAGCCGAGCCAGCGGTCGCCGAAGCGCGCGCTGACCCACTTCTGATCGTGGGCGCGCAGATCGAGGACGAGGAGGCGTCCGCCCGGCTTCAGGACGCGGACGGCCTCGGCCAGTGCCTCTTCAGGCGTCGTGGCGTGGTGCAGCGCCTGCGAGAGGAGCGCGACGTCCATCGAGGCATCGCGGAGCGGCAGGTGCGCCAGGTCCCCTTTCTTCCATTCGACGTTGCCGACGTGGCGTCGGGCCGCCAGTGCTTTCGCCCGTTCGAGCACTTCGTCGGAGCGGTCGATCCCGACCACGCGGCGCGCCCAGCGTGCCGCCTCGACGGTCAGGTAGCCCTCGCCGCACCCGATGTCCGCCACATCGAGCGGCGGGAGCAGGTGCCCGAGGGCGCGGGCCCAGGCGGCCCAGCTCCGGCCGGGAACGAGCTGCCGCAGGTCGCCGTGGGTCTCGAAGTTCTCCTTCCGGTGGCGCCGGACTTCCTGGAGGCGGGCCTCGTCCTGCAGGACGGCCGGCTCCGCAGCGGCCGCCGCGAAGTGGGCGTCGAGCAGGTTCGACAACGGGGCCTGGCCGTGGTCCCGCCCCTGGTCGGCCAGCCGGTAGTACACGTAGCCCGCTTCGCGTTCTTCGGCCACGAGCCCGGCGTCCTTGAGGAGTCCGAGGTGGCGCGACACTCCTGACTGCGCGACGCCGAGGACGGCCGTCAGCTCGCTGACATTGAACCGATCCTGGGCGAGCACCCGCAGGAGCCGCAGCCGGGTGCCGTCGGCCAGGAGGCGAAAGAACGCTGAAGCCCGATGCATGACATCTATGAATCTACATATGTTGATACAAGATCGTCAACGCCAATTGCGCGGCACGCGTCTTTTCGCGCATAATCGAAGCCGATCGACCCGCACGGGCCCCCCTTCCCCGCACGAAAGGACGTCGTCTGCGTATGGGATCAGCCGCATTGTTTGAAGCCGCCAGAAGTATCCGTGACTGGTCGCTGAGCGACCATCGCCCCGCGACCGCTCTCCCCAATGCCGTCGAGGCGTATGCCTCGCTGGTGTTTAACGACAAACTGCAGCAGGAACGCCTGCCCAAGCCGGCCTACCGCGCGCTGCGGGCCACCATCACGCGCGGCGAGCCGCTCGACCTGACCACGGCCGACGCGGTCGCCACCGCCCTCAAGGAGTGGGCGGTTGAGCATGGCGCGACGCATTACACCCACTGGTTCCAGCCGATGACCGGGATCACGGCCGAGAAGCACGACTCGTTTCTGTCGCCGACCTCCGACGGCATGGCGATCGCCGAGTTCCGCGGCAAGGAACTGATCAAGGGCGAGCCCGACGCGTCGAGCTTCCCGTCGGGCGGCATGCGCTCCACGTTCGAAGCCCGCGGCTATACGGCGTGGGACCCGACCAGTCCGCCCTGGCTGCACGTGACGATCAACAGCGCCACGCTGGTGATTCCCACCGCGTTCGTGAGCTGGACGGGCGAAGCGCTCGACAAGAAGACGCCGCTGCTGCGCTCGATGGAAGCGGTGTCGAAGCAGGCGGTCCGCGTGCTCAAGCTGTTCGGGTCCACCGCCGAGCGCGTGTTCGCGACGTGCGGGCCCGAGCAGGAGTATTTCCTCATCGATCGCATGTTCTATTTCGCGCGTCCCGATCTGATCAACGCGGGCCGCACGCTCTTCGGCGCCAGGCCGCCGAAGGGGCAGGAGATGGAGGACCAGTACTTCGGGTCGATTCCCGAGCGCGTCCTGGCCTGCATGGCCGACGTGGAGCTCGAACTGTTCAAGGTCGGCGTGCCGGTCAAGACCCGCCACAACGAGGTCGCCCCCAGTCAGTACGAGATCGCCCCGGTCTTCGAGAATGCGAACGTCGCCGTCGATCACCAGATGATGACGATGGAGACGCTGCGGCGGGTGGCGCCGAAGTACGGGCTCGAATGCCTGCTGCACGAGAAGCCGTTTGCCGGCGTCAACGGCTCCGGCAAGCACAACAACTGGTCGCTCTCCGACGAGTTCGGCAACAACCTCCTGAGTCCGGGCGACACGCCGCACGACAACATGCAGTTCCTGGTGTTCTGCGCGGCCGTCATTCGCGCGGTCGACACGTGGCAGGGGCTGCTCCGGGCGAGCATCGCGAGCGCCGGCAACGACCACCGGCTCGGCGCGAACGAGGCGCCGCCGGCCATCCTCTCGATCTTCCTCGGCGACATGCTCACCGACATCTTCGAGCAGATCGAGAAGGGCGCCGCCAAGTCGACCAAGCAGGGCGGGACGCTCGACATCGGCGTCAGCGTGCTGCCGAAGCTGCCGCGCGACGCGGGCGACCGGAACCGGACGAGCCCGTTTGCGTTTACGGGCAACAAGTTCGAGTTCCGCGCGGTGTCCTCGGGACAGAACATCTCGTTCCCGAACACCGCGCTCAACGCCGCGATGGCCGAGTCGCTCGACTACGTCGCGACCGAGCTCGAGGGTGCGACGGCCAAGGGCGAGGAGTTGAACAAGGCGGTCGCGAGGCTCCTGACGAAGATCATCAAGGCGCACAAGCGGATCGTCTTCAACGGCAACAACTACGCGCCCGCGTGGGAGAAAGAGGCGGCCAAGCGGAAGCTGCTCAACCTCAAGAACACGGTGGACGCGCTCCCGCAGCTCGTGACCAAGCACGTGGTGACGCTGCTCGACACGTACAAGATCCTCAACCCGCGCGAGGTGCACGCCCGCTACGAAGTGTTCCTCGAGAACTACAACAAGACCGTCAACGTCGAAGCCAACCTGATGGTCCTGATGGCGAACCGCTACATCCTGCCTGCCGCCCTCGCGTATCTGAAGGACATCGGGCAGAGCGTGACGGCGGTGCGCGCGGCCGGCGGGGCCACCGTGCAGGGCAAGAAGCTGCTCGGGGCGTACGCGAAGCTCGTCGATCGCTTCAAGGCCCAGACCGACACGCTCGAGGCGGTCGCGAACCACGCCGGGGGCGCCTCGGCCGAGAAGCACGCGAAGTACATGCGCGACAAGGTCATCCCGGCGATGCACAAGCTGCGCGAGCTGGGCGATCAGATCGAAGTGCTCACGCCGCACGAGATCTGGCCGCTGCCCACGTACCGGGAGATGTTGTTTGTGAAGTAGGCAGTCGGCTGTCGGCTGAAGGTGGTAGGCGGTAAGGACGGGCCCGGCGCGCGCCGGGCCCGTTCCTCTTCTGCCCACTGCCCACTGCCCACTGCCCACCCAAGGAGACAGTCATGCGAGCCATCAAAGCCCTGGTCCTGTCGGTGTCGATCGTGGCGCTGCTGGCACCGGTCCGGCCGGGTGCCGTCGATGCCGTGGTCCGCGGCGTCGTCGGCGACGCCGGCGGGAGGCCGATTGCGGGTGCGCTCGTCAAAGCGAACGCCGGTACCAAGAGCGTGTCGCGGTACACGGGTCCTGACGGCCGCTACGAGCTGACGCTCGCGCCCGGCACCTACGACGTCGCCGCCGAGGCCTTCGGCTTCCGGATGGAGCGCCGGTCGGTGGATACCGCCGCGGCCGGGCCGGTGAATTTCTCGATGTCGCCGGGCTGGAGCGTCACGCAGTTCACGGGCGCCGACATCGACCAGCTCGTCCCGGACGATCACGCAGGGAGGCTGCTCAAGTCCACCTGCATCAACTGCCACTCGCTCGACGTGATGCTGCGCCGGCGCGGATCGACCGCCGCGCAGTGGCGTGCCTACGTCGAAAAGCAGATGCAGCTGCGCATCGGCCGCGGCCCCTATACGTCGAGCGAGGCGGAATGGACGGAGCTGACGGGCGAGCTCGAGCGCATATTCGGGCCCAAGGCGCGGTACTTCGGTCCTGGCGCCGAGCCGCCGGCGCCCGCGCAGGTGCGGCGCCCGGCGATGGCCCCCGAAGTCGCGCGCGCGACCTTCTACGAGTACACGCTGCCGAACCCGCGCAGCATGCCGCATAGTCTGGCCGTCGATCCCGCCGGGCGCGTCTGGATCTCCGGCTGGGACAGCCCGACCAACGCGGTCATCCGGTTCGATACCGCCACCGAGCAGTTCCGGACCTATCCCGTGCCCACACCCGATTCGACGCCGCACACGCCGTGCGTCACCAGGGACGGCCGCGTCTGGATGGCGCTGAACGCGCGCGGAACCGCGAAGGCGGCCGTCATCGATCCGAGGACGAACGAGCTTGTCGAGATCACGTGGGACGCCAAGGCGCCGGGCACGCACAACTGCCAGGAAGATCGCGACGGGAACGTCTGGTTCGCCTCGCTCGGCGAGAGCGACGAGGGTTTCTACGTCTACAACCCGAAGACGGCGCAGTTCCGCAGCTACAAGTACCCTTTGCCCTCCGCGTACCCGGACGGCGCCAAGGCGCTGCGTGACACGGCCGAGGGGGACCCGGTTCCGAGCGTGCGCGCCGGCCTGTACGACGCGAAGGTCGACTCGACAGGACGAGGGTGGGGCGTGGCCTACTCGATGGGCATGATCGTGAGCGTCAACCCGAAGACCGGCGAGACCCGGGAGTACTTCCCGCCCGATACGCCGCACCTGCGGGGCGTCTTCGTCGACTCGCGGGACACGGTCTGGTTCGCCGCCTTCGGCAGTCACAAGATCGGCAGGCTCGACCCGAAGACGGGGCAGATGAAGTTGTATCAGCCGCCCACGTTGAAGGCCGCGCCGTACAGCTTCGCCGAGGACAGGCGCCGAGGCGTGATCTGGTTCGGCGATTTGAACGGCAACAATCTCACCAGCTTCGACCCCCGGACCGAGCGGTTCGTGGAGTACCCGTTTCCCAGCCGGAACGTCAATCCCCGGCTCGGCATCGGGATCGACCCGCGCGGACGGATCTGGTTCACCGAGTTCCTGAACGGCCGCATCGGCACGCTCGATCCCGGAGACGCGCCGCCGGCGGTGACCAGCTCGCGGTAGGTTCGCGCCGGGGTTCCTCAGGCGTGGCGGCCGGCCGCCTGGTACTCATCCTGCAAGGAACACGCCCTGACTTTGGCTGACATGCGACTGGCGTGGGGTCGCGGCCCTGGATCTACGGCCAGCCGTTCTGCGCGATCCAAAATGTCGTGCAGCGTCGTGGGGTGCAGGGCGGCATGCCCGCGCTAGTGCATTCAGCCCACGGGCCTGCGGTCAGACGGGATAAGTAACGACTTACGTGATGGGTATTCTCGAGAAGCTTCGGCCCCAGCCGCGGTGGAAGCACGCGGACCCGGCTGTCCGCGTGGCGGCGGTCTACGATCTGGGGCCTGAGGATGCCGAGGCCCTGCATGCGCTGGCGCGCGAGGACGCCGAGCCGCGCGTGCGGCGCGCTGCGGTGTCGCGCGTCGACGCGGCGGCGGTGCTCGCCGAGGTGGCGAGTACCGACCCGGACAACGAGGTGCGCGGCGAGGCGATTCGCGGCCTCGCCGGCGTCGCCGCCGAGGCCGACGATCTCGAGAACGCGCTCGCGGCGGCGCGGCTCCTCGTGACACTCGGCCGTACGAAGGAACTGGTTCTCGTCGCGCGCGACACATCGAGCGCCGACGTTCGAGCGGCGCTCGTCGATCTCATCGAGGATCAGAAGGCGCTGGCGGCCATCAGCCGGCAGGCGCGCGACAGCGTCACGCGGCTGCGCGCGCTCGCACGGCTGCACGATGCCGGCGAGATCCGGAACGTGGCGCTCAAGGCCGAGCACACCGACGCGGCCGTGGCCGCCCTCGAGCGGATTGGCGATGCCGACGCGCTGAGCGACGTGTCGCTGCGGGCGCGCAACAAGGTGGCGGCACGGCGCGCGCGGGCGAGGTTGCGCCTGATTGCCGAGGCGGTGGCCCAGCCGGCGGCCACCGAGGTGCGCATGAGCCCCGCCGATCGCGCGCGCGCGCTCGCCCTGCTCCATCGCGCGGAGGGGCTCGTCGCCGTCGCGGATCCCGACGCGGCGGCCGGTACGCTGGCCGCCGTGCGGATCGAATGGGCGGAACTGCAGGCAGACGTGGATCTCGATCCGGCGCTCGTGCGGCAGTTCGACGCTGCCGGGGACGCGGTGCGCGAGGCGGTTGCCGAGCGGCAGCAGGAACGGGCGGCCGAAGAAGAGCGCAGCCGGGCGCTCGCGCGGGAGCAGGCGGATCGCGTGTCCATCTGCGAGCAGATCGAACGCCTCTCGGGGCCGGAGGCCGCCGACCGGATCGCGGAGCTGAAGGTGCAATGGGACAGCCTGCCGCCGATGCCGTCGGAGTACGCGGCGCCGCTGACCCGCCGGTTCCAGGACGGCTGCCGAATGTTCGAAGACGGCGAGCGGCGCCGCAGGCTGGCCGCGACGGCGGCGGCGCGCCTCGAGACGCTGTCCACCGAGCTCGAGCAGCTGGCCGCATCCGATCAGCCGTCCGCGGAAATCGTCGCCCGCTGGCGCGGGCTGCGCCGGGACGCCGACGTGCTGCGCGAGCACGCCGCCGCGAATCCGCAGGCCGCCGAGCGGCTGGATCGCGCCATGGCCGCGCTGGAGGAAAAGGAACACCGCCAGGCGGAGGCGCGCGCGAAGCAGGAGCAGGACAACCTCAAGCGCCTGCAGCAGCTCTGCCGCCACGTCGAGTCGCTGGCAGCCGCCGAGCGGATCGCGTTGAAGGCGGGTAGCCGCGCGGTCCGCGAGATTCGATCCGCCATCGAGGAGCGGCCGCCCCTGCCTGCGAAGAAGGACTGGCAGGAGATTCACGCGCGGCTGGAAGCCTCGCGTGCGCTCCTCGTGCCGAAGGTCCAGCAGCTGCAGGAGGCCGACGAATGGCAGCGCTGGGCGAACCTGCAGGTGCAGGAAGAACTGTGCGTCCAGATGGAGGCGATCAAGGAGGAGCCGGACGCGGAAGCCGCCGCGCGCCGGATGCGCGAGCTGCAGGCGCGCTGGAAGGACGTGGCGCTGGCGCCGCCAGTCCGGGGCGAGGCGATGTGGCGCCGCTTCAAGTCGGCCCAGGACGAGGTGTTCGCCCGCACCGGATCGTACTTCGCCGCGCAGGCCGCCGAGCGCGCCGCGAACCTGCAGAAGAAACAGGCGCTCTGCGAGCGGGCCGGGACGCTGGCCGATTCCACCGACTGGGTGCGCACCGCCGTCGCGCTGCAGGCGCTTCAGGCCGAGTGGAAGGTGATCGGACCGGTCACGCGCGGCCAGGAGAAAGCTGTCTGGGAGCGCTTCAGGTCCGCGTGCGACCGGTTCTTTACCCGGCGCCAGCAGGATCTGAAAGACCGCAAGGAGGCGTGGGCGGCCAACCTCGCGAAGAAAGAGGAGCTCTGCGCCGGAGCGGAAGCGCTCGCCGACTCCTCCGACTGGGAAGCCGCGGCGGCTGCGGTGCGGCAGCTCCAGGCCGACTGGAAGACCGTCGGGCCGGTTCGGAAAGCGAAATCAGAGGCGGTCTGGCAACGATTCCGCGCCGCCTGCGATCGGTTCTTCGATCGCTACAAGCATCGCGACCAGATCGAGCTCGTGTCGAAGGCGCAGCCGCGCGAGGCGGTGATTCGCGACCTCGAGCAGCTGCTGCCGGCGGCGGCCGGCGCGGGCGATTCGCCTGACGGGCTGTATGCGGTGATCCAGGGCGCACGCGAGCGCTGGCAGCAGGCACCGGAGCTGCCGCGACACATGCAGCAGGAGCTGGCGGCCCGGTACCACGAGGCGCTCGGCCGGCTCGTGGCCGCGTGGCCGTTGGCGTTTGCGGGCACGGACCTCGACCCGGAGGCGGCGCGCACGCGGATGGAAAAGCTCGTGGCCAGGGTCGAGGCGTTCGTCTCCGGCTCGTCGGCACAGCAGAGCCCGAGGGCGCTCACGCCAACCGAGCTGCTCGCGCGCCAGTGGCGCGAGCGTCTGGCCGCCAATACGATCGCCGGCGGCCGGACCGCGGAGACGGAGGAATCGCGGTGGCGCGCCGCGGAGCAGGATGTCCGTCAGGCGCAGGCGCAGTGGATGCGCCTCGGTCCGGTGCCGCCAGACATCGCCGGGCCGCTCAACGAACGCTTCCAGCGCGCGTGCCGCCGCTTCTTCGAGCAGCGGAAGCGGGCCTCGTAGCGCGTCGGTGCTGTCGCCGCGACGGGAGGCCTCCTTCTCCCATGGGCCACGGAGACACCGAGACACGGTGACTGCGTGTCGGCGCGCTTATTCGAAGCCTTCGATATCCACGAGATCCTTCGTCCGGCCCGTGGCCCGCTTGTTGACGATGAAGTCCCTACGGCCGATGAAGTCGATTTCGATCTCTCCAAAGGCACCACGCATTCGATGAGGCCACGCGTCCGCAAACGTCAGCCCCGTCAGATCGGTGAGGACGTCGATGCGGACGGGCGAGACGCCGAGCTGGTAGGTGACTCCCGGTGCGGCGAAATCCGACTCCGTGATGTCCCGCATGGGCGCGCCGAACGCCCGCAGGGCCGTCATCACCCGATGGGCGTTCTCCGGCGTCGCTTCGACCCACACGTCGAGGTCGCCGGTCGCGCGTGGACGCCCATGCAGCGCCAGGGCGTAGGCGCCGACGACGAGGAACCGGACGTCAGCGGCGACGAACGCGCGCAACAGATCGACAAAGTCCGGGTTCATGCGGGAACTCGCCGCGCAGCGTCCATTGCTCTTGGGTGAGACGCCACGCTTGGAGGACGCGCTCGGCGGGCGAGAGCTGCTGCCAGTAGGCGAGGTCCTCCTTATCAGCGTCGGCGTGAGATGCGTACCGTCGGACGGTGATGTCGGAACGTCGTGCAGTCATACCGTGGAACGGGCCGAACGACCCGAACGGTCACTCTTCGAGATAGGTATACCCGTGCAGGCCGTCTTCGTAGAAGCGGAGCAGGCGGCCGGCGCCTTCGTAGTCGATGCGCCCGGCGCGGACCGCGGTTTCCACGTCGGTCCGGAGCTTGCCAAGGAGAATCTCCGCGTCGAATTCCACGTAGTCGAGCACCTCGCGCACCGTGTCGCCCTTGATGAGCGTGTCGAGGCGCGCCTCGCCGTTGGCGTCGAGGCTGACGTGCACCGCGTGCGTGTCGCCGAACAGGTTGTGGAGGTCGCCCAGGATTTCCTGATACGCGCCTACCAGGAAGACCCCCAGGTAGTAGGACCCGCCGTTCACCGTGTGGAGCGGCAGCGTCTTCTTGACGTCGCGCCGGTCCACGAACCGGTCCAGCTTGCCGTCGGAATCACACGTGATGTCGCCGAGCACCGCATGATTGGTCGGCCGCTCGCCCAGGCGGTGGATCGGCATCACCGGAAACAGCTGCTTGATGGCCCAGCTGTCGGGAATCGACTGAAACAGCGAGAAGTTGCAGAAATACGTATCTGAGAGCTGCTCGTCCAGGTTCTGCAGGTCCTCGGGCACTTCGGCCATCGTCACGACGATCTTCTGGAGCTTCGTGCAGATGGCCCAGAAGAGGTTCTCGGCCATGCTGCGCTGCTCGAGCGGCAGGTACCCGCCGTTGAACAGGCTGATGGCCATGTCGAGCGCCTGCTGGGCGTCGTGGAAGCCTTCGAGCGCGTTGCGCGCCGTGACGTTGTTGTAGGTCTCGATCAGATCGACGAGCGGCTGCTCCCACTCCGGATTCGGGGCGCCCGGCACCTTCTCGTCGCCGAACCCGGACACGCCGAGCACGTTGAACACGAGCACGCTGTGGTACGCAACGATGGCGCGGCCGCTCTCCGAGACGATCGTCGGATGCGGTACCCCGGCCTCGTCGCACACGGTCTGGATGTGGTAGACGACGTCGTTGGCGTATTCCTCGAGCGTGTAGTTCATGCTCGACTCGAAGTTGGTCTGCGAGCCGTCGTAATCGACGCCGAGGCCGCCGCCGACGTCCAGATACTGCAGGCCGGCGCCCAGGCGGGCGATCTCCGTGTACACGCGGGCCGCCTCGTTGAGCGCCCCTTTGACGATGCGGATGTTCGTGATCTGGCTGCCGAGGTGGAAGTGGAGCAGCTTGAGGCAATCCTGCATGCCCCGGGCCTTGAGCTCGTCGAGCCCCCGCATGATTTCGGTGACGGTGAGGCCGAACTTGGACCGGAACCCGCCGGAGGACTGCCAGCGCCCGCTGCCGCGGGCGGCCAGCTTGACGCGCATCCCGATCTGCGGCCGGACGCCGATTTTTTCCGCGGTTTCGAGAATCAGGCCGAGTTCGGTGTATTTCTCGACGACCGGGATGATGTTTCGCCCGATTTTCTGGGCCAGCATCGCGGTTTCGATGAATTCGGCGTCCTTGAACCCGTTGCAGATGATCGGCGTGTCGTTGTCGGCGAGCGCGACCACGGCGAGCAGCTCAGGCTTGGACCCGGCTTCCAGCCCGAACCGGTACGGCCTGCCGAAGTCGAGTACTTCCTCGACGACCTGCCGCTGCTGATTGACCTTGATCGGGTAGACGCAGCTGTAGGTGCCCTGATACTGGTTCTGCGAGATGGCCGCCTGGAAGGCGGCGTGGATTTCGCCAAGCCGGTGGCGGAGGATGTCGGTGAACCGGACGAGGACAGGAAGGCTGATGCCGCGGAGCTGCAGCCGATCGACGAGCTCCTTCAGGTCGATTGCCTGCGCCGGATCCTTGGTCGGATGGACCTGCACGTGACCGGCGGCGCTCACGGAGAAGTATCCGTGGCCCCAACGTGCCACCTCGTAGAGCTCGCTGGCGTCGTGGACGCTCCAGGCTCTGGTCGACGACGTGCTCGCCACGGCGGGCGCCGGCCGCCCGTTGGTCGCCGTGCTCATCTGAGAGTCATGATACGCGCATCTTGCAGAGAGCCAAGAAAAAAAATGCGGAATGAGAAAGAATGAGAGTCGCCGTGCCCGACCGGATGCCGTCCATCAAGCTGGTGCTGCTGCCGAAAGACACCAACGCGTACGGAACGATTTTCGGCGGCGTGATTCTGTCGCACATCGACCTGGCGTCGGCGGTCGAGGCCCGGAAGACGGCGCCGCATCGGTACGTCACGCGGGCGATGCACGAGGTCGAGTTTCACGAGCCGGTTTTCGTAGGCGACGTCGTCAGCTTCTACACCGAGACGGTGCGCGTCGGGCGGACATCGCTGACGGTGCGGGTGCTCGTCGAGGCCGAACGGTGGGGTGCGGTGGCGCCGCGTGGAAGCGGCCACGGCGAAGTGGTCAAGGTCACCGAGGCGGACGTGGTGCTCGTCGCCGTCAACGACCGTGGCACGCCGGTGCCAATCCGGCCCGAGCCGATGCAGGCCTGAGCGATGAGGTGGGTCAGCACGAAGCGGAGTTCGCCGTCCGTTCCGTTCATCGACGCGCTGTTCGCCGGCACCGCGCCGGACGGGGGTCTCTATTTTCCCGAGCGCTTAGAGCCGCTGCCGCCGGCGACGCTGGCCGCGCTTCGCACGGCCGATCTGGCCACCATCGGCACCGTCGTCGGATCCCACCTGCTGGCCGGCGACATTCCGGAGGCGGAGATGGGCCGCCTGGTGCGCGACGCCCTCGATTTCCCCATCCCGCTCGTTCAGGTGACCGACCGCGTCTGGGTGCTGGAGCTTTTCCACGGGCCGACGCTCGCATTCAAGGACGTCGGGGCGAGGGTCCAGGCCCGGCTGCTGCACCACTTCACGGACGGCACGCCGCTGACCATTCTCGTGGCGACCTCTGGCGACACGGGCAGCGCCGTGGCGCAGGCGTTCCACGGCGTGCCCGACTCCCGCGTGGTGGTGCTCTATCCGGAAGGGCAGGTCACCGACGTCCAGGAAGCGCAGATGGCGTCGCTCGGCGGCAACATCACCGCCGTGGCGGTCCGGGGCACCTTTGACGACTGCCAGCGGCTCGTCAAGCAGGCGTTTGCCGACAACGAGCTCCGGAAGAAGGTGTGGCTGACGCCGGCCAATTCCATCAATCTGGGGCGGCTCCTGCCGCAGGTGATCTACTACTTCATCCTGGCCCGGCTGGGCGGACCGCTGGTTGTCTCGGTGCCGAGCGGTAACTTCGGCAACCTGACGGCCGGCCTGATCGCCAGGCGGATCGGACTGCCGGTCAGCCGTTTCATCGCCGCCACCAACGTCAACGACGTGGTGCCCGAGTACCTGCGGTCGGGGATCTACACGCCGCGTGCCTCGGTGCGCACCGTCGCGAATGCGATGGACGTCGGGTCGCCGAGCAATTTCGAGCGCATCCGGGCGCTGTACGACGACGATCTCGATCGGCTGCGCGCGGATCTGGCGGGCGCCGCTTTTGACGATGCGACCGTTGTGGCGGAAATCGGCCGGGTCTACCGGGAGCGCGGATATCTGCTCGACCCGCATGGCGCGATCGCGTGGCTCGGCCTGCAGCAGGGCCTCGCTGCAGACGCGCGAGCGACCGGCGTGTTCCTGGCGACGGCCCATCCGGCCAAGTTCCGCGAAGTCGTCGAACCGGCGATTGGCGAGGCCGTACCGCTCCCGGCGACGCTCGCCGACGCGCTCGCGCGACCGCGCCACAGCGTGCGTCTCCAGGTTGACTATCCGTCGCTTGTCGAGCTGGTCCTGAAGCCTGAAGCCTGAAGCCCACAGCCTGACACCCATGCCCCCCGTCGACCTGTTCCGGCCCGAGCCGGGGACGCTGCGATCGCGCGAGGAGATCCCCGATCGGTACAAATGGGACCTGGCGGGGATCTGCCGCGACTGGGACGACTGGACCGGCAGCTACGGCCGTCTCGACGCCGCCATCGAGGCGTTCGGGGCGCTGCGGGGCACGCTCGCGCAGGGTCCCGAGCAGCTCCTGGCGGCCTTTCGCGCGATGGATGAGATGGGCGCGCTGAGCTACCGCGTGTGGTACTTCGCGGCGCTGCAGTACGACGAGGATCAGCGGAACAACGACGTCAACGCCCGCCGCCAGCAGGTGCAGATCCTGTTCGCGCGGCAGCAGCAGGCGAGCGCCTGGTTCAACCCCGAGCTGCTGGCCATCCCGATCGAGACGATCCGCGGGTGGCTCGCGCAGCAGAGCGACCTGTCGGTGTACCGGTTTGCCATCGACAGCCTGTTTCACGAGCAGGAGCACGTGCTCGACGAGGAGGGGGAGCGGCTGCTGTCGTACGCCGGGCGGTTCAACAGCGTGCCGCACGACAGCTACGCTGCGCTGACCACGGCCGACGTGAAGTTCCCGTCGATCACCATGAGCACGGGCGAGCGGGTGACGCTGAGTTACGGCCAGTACCGCGCCGTGCTCGAGACCAACCGGCACCAGCCCGACCGCGCCGCCGCTTACCGCGCGTTCCATCGCACGTACGCCGACAATCAGAACACCTACGCGGCGCTCTACAGCGGCGTGCTGCAGCGCGACTGGTTCCATGCGCGGGCGCGGCACTACCGCACCACGCTCGACGCCGCGCTGCACGGCAACAACATCCCGCCGGCGGTCCTCGAGAACCTCATCGCGGTCGCGCGCGAGGCCGTCGAGCCTCTGCGCCGCTACCACCGCCTGCGCCGCCGGGTGCTCGGCGTGGACACGTACCGGCTGTTCGATGTCTTTGTTCCGCTGGTCGACTACGGCGTTCGCTACCCGTACGACGAGGTCGGGGAGTGGATTGTGGAGGCGGTGGCGCCGCTCGGCCGCGACTACCAGCGGCAGGTGCGTCGCGCCTTCGAGGAACGCTGGATCGACGTGTTCGAGAACGCGGGCAAGCGGCACGGCGCGTACTCGGCGCCGGTGTACGGAGCGCATCCGTACATGCTGCTCAACTACAACGAGACGCTCGACGCGGTGTTTACGCTGGCGCACGAGATGGGGCATTCGATGCACACGCTGCTGTCGCACCAGACGCAGCCGTTCGTCTACGCGGGCTACACCATCTTCGTCGCCGAGGTGCCGTCCACGCTGAACGAGGCGCTGTTCCTCGATTTCATGCTCGCCCGCGCCCGCTCGCGCGAGGAGCGCGTCGTCCTGCTGCAGCATGCCATCGACAGCATCGCGAGCACGTTCTATACGCAGGTGTTGTTTGCCGATTTCGAGCTGCGGGCGCATCGCCTGGTGGAGCAGGACCAGCCGGTGACCGCCGACACGCTGAACGGCATGTTTGCCTCGTTGCTTCGCGAGTACTACGGCGACGCGCTCGACGAGGAGGAGATATCGGCCGTCACCTGGGCGCGCATCCCGCACTTCTTCAGCACGCCCTATTACGTCTACCAATACGCGACCTGCTTCGCGTCGGCCGCCCGGCTGATGGAGGACCTGCGGGCGCCGGCCCCGGCCCGGAGAGACGATGCGGTCGGGCGGTACCTCGACCTGCTGCGCGCCGGCGGCAGCGACTATCCGATGGCGCTGCTGGCGCGCGCCGGCATCGACCTCAGCCAGCCCGACACGGTGCGCGCCGTGTCCGCCGAACTCGACGGACTCGTCGCGCGCCTCGAGGCGGAGCTCGACGGCCGGCCGGGCGAACTTGGGGTCGGACCCGTGTAACGACCCGTTCGCGGGTCCGACCCTGGTGATGGGTCGACTCAAGCTTGACCGTCTTGCGGCTGTTAGTGTAGGATTCCATCCGCATAGACGGATATATGGTCGCGATTCTCGACCACATGACGGCACTGGCCGATCCGACCCGGTGCCGGATTCTGCTGCTTCTCGAGAAGCACGAGCTCACCGTGTCCGAGCTGTGCGGCTCGCTGCAGTTGCCACAGTCGAGCGTCAGCCGGCACCTGAAGACGCTGGCCGATGACGACTGGGTGACGTCGAGGCGCGACGGCACGAGCCGCTTCTACAGCATGCCGCTCAACGATCTGGACTCGGGCGCAAGCCGGCTCTGGCCGCTCATCCGCGAGCAGGTGGCCACGACCGCGACGGCGGGGCAGGACGAGCAGCGGCTGGCCGCCGTGCTCGCGCGGCGCCGCGCCACCTCGAAGGAATTCTTTGCGAGCGCGGCAGCCAGCTGGGACCGTCTTCGCGGCGATCTCTTTGGCGATCAGTTCCACCTCTGGGCGATGCTCGGATTGATCGACTCGTCGCTGACCGTCGGCGATCTCGGGTGCGGGACCGGGCAGCTGACGGCGACGGTGGCGCCGCACGTGCACCGCGTCATTGCGGTGGACGCCTCGCCCGACATGCTGGCGGCAGCGCGCACGAGGCTCGCCGATCTCGCCAACGTGGAGGTCAGGGCCGGCGAGCTCGAGGCGCTGCCCATCCAGCCGGGCGAGCTCGACGCCGCCATGCTGTCGCTCGTGCTGCATTACTCGCCCGAGCCGGCGCGCGCGCTCGCCGAGGTGGCGCGCGTGCTCCAGCCGGGCGGCCGTCTGCTCGTCGTCGATATGCTGCCGCACGAGCACGAGGAGTATCAGCAGCAGATGGGCCACGTCTGGTTGGGGTTTTCCGACAGCCAGATCACGCGGTTTCTGACCGGCGCCGGGTTTGGCAACGTCCGGATCCGGCCGGTGCCGGCCGATCCGGATGCGACGGGCCCGGCGCTATTCGCGGCCGTGGCCACACGACGTCCGTAAGCTGGAGGCACACATCACGCGTGCGCCTTGCAGCGCGTCACGATGTGATCATTCGCAGGCAGGGCGGGTGCCGCAACACGGATCCGCCGAGGAGAAACAGTCATGGCGACAGTACTGACCGAGAAGATGCACGCATTCGACGCCGCGCAGAAGGCGGGGCGTGTGCCGTACAAGGTGGCCGACCTGAAGCTGGCGGAGTGGGGACGCAAGGAGATCCGCCTGGCCGAGCACGAGATGCCAGGCCTGATGGCGCTCCGTGGGCGATACGCGGGCCGAAAGCCGCTGGCCGGCGCCCGCATCATGGGCAGCCTGCACATGACGGTGCAGACCGCGGTCCTCATCGAAACGCTTGCCGATCTGGGCGCCGACGTGCGCTGGGTGTCGTGCAATATCTTTTCGACACAGGACCATGCCGCCGCGGCGGTCGTGGTCGGGCGACCTGAGACGGGCGGCACCGTGCAGGCGCCGAAGGGGACGCCGGTGTTTGCCTGGAAGGGCGAGACGCTGCCCGAGTACTGGGAGTGCACGGTCGAGGCGCTCGTCTGGCCCGATGGCGCCGGCCCGTCACTCGTCGTGGACGACGGAGGGGATGCCACGCTGTTTGTCCACAAGGCGTCGGAATTCGAGAAGGCCGGCAAGGTGCCGGCGTTCAACGTGGACAAGGACCCCGAGGAATGGGGCGTGATCCTCGACACAATCCGGCGCGAACTGAAGACGCATCCGGGCCGCTGGACCGCCGTGGCCACCGGCATCCGCGGCGTCAGCGAGGAAACGACCACGGGCGTGCACCGTCTCTATCAGATGATGGAAGCAGGCACGCTGCTCTTCCCGGCAATCAACGTCAACGACTCGGTGACCAAGAGCAAGTTCGACAACATCTACGGGTGCCGCCACTCGCTCCCCGACGGCCTCGCGCGCGCGACCGACGTCATGCTGGGCGGCAAAGTCGCCCTCGTCATGGGTTACGGCGAGGTGGGGAAGGGGTGCGCGCAGGCGCTCCGCGGCCAGGGCTGCCGCGTCATCGTCACCGAGATCGATCCCATCTGCGCGCTGCAGGCGGCGATGGAAGGTTTCGAGGTGACGACGCTCGACGAGATGGTGGAAGACGCGGACATCTTCATCACCGCAACGGGCAACTTGAACATCATTACCGTGGACCACATGGCGCGGATGAAGGACAAAGCCATCGTCGGGAACATCGGCCACTTCGACAACGAAATCGACATGGCCGGCCTGAAGAAGGTGAAGGGCATCGAGCGGATCAACATCAAGCCGCAGTACGACGAGTGGCGCTTCCCGGACGGTCACAGCGTGCTGGTGCTGGCCGAAGGGCGGCTGCTGAATCTCGGCTGCGCCACCGGTCATCCGAGCTTCGTGATGTCGGCATCGTTCACCAACCAGGTGCTGGCACAGCTCGAGCTCCATGCCAAGGCAGAGACGTATGGCAAGACGGTGACGATGCTGCCGAAGGCGCTGGACGAGGAAGTGGCGCGGCTGCACCTCGAGCACCTGGGAGTGAGGCTGACCCGGCTCACGCCGGAGCAGGCCGAGTATATCGGTGTGCCA
The DNA here is from genome assembly GCA_016213695.1 of Acidobacteriota bacterium. GTDB lineage: Bacteria > Acidobacteriota > Vicinamibacteria > Vicinamibacterales > UBA2999 > DATCJA01. Next base: position 33,322 of record JACQZV010000056.1, read on the forward strand.
GCCGAGGGGCCGTATAAGCCGGGGCACTATCGGTACTAGTGGGCAGTGGGCAGTGGGCGGTGGGTAGTGGGCGGGTTCTGTCGGACCCGCCCTTTTTCTTTTCCCGTATAATTCGCGCGGCTTCGATTCCCCTGTTGTATGGCGCTCTCCATCGGCACCCGGATCGGTCCGTACGAAATCACCGGCACGCTCGGCGCCGGCGGGATGGGAGAGGTGTATCGCGGCCGCGACGCCCGGCTGGCGAGGGATGTTGCGCTGAAGGTGCTGCCCGCCACGTTCGCCGATGATCCCGAGCGGCTCGCACGCTTCCAGCGCGAGGCGCAGGTGCTGGCGGCGCTCACGCATCCGAACATTGGCGCCATCTACGGTCTCGAGGAGCAATCAGACGTAGTGTCCGGCTCCAGCCGGACGACACGCGCGCTTGTCCTGGAGCTGGTCGACGGCGACACGCTGGCCGACCGGATTGCGCGCGGTGCCATCCCCGTCGACGAAGCGCTTGGCATCGCCAGGCAGATCGCGGAAGCGCTCGAAGCGGCGCACGAGCAGGGGATCGTCCACCGCGACTTGAAGCCGGCCAATATCAAGGTATCGGCCGAGGGCGTGGTGAAGGTGCTCGACTTCGGGTTGGCGAAGCTGACGGGTCCGGCTGAAGCCGGACACTACGTGCCCGGGCTCGCCCGGGCTGACGCGACCGCGTCGCCGACGATCACAACGCCCGCCATGATGACCGGCGTCGGCGTGATTCTCGGCACGGCGGCGTACATGGCGCCGGAGCAGGCGAAGGGGAGGCCCGCCGACAAGCGCAGCGACATCTGGGCATTCGGGTGCGTGCTCTACGAGATGCTCACGGCCAAACGGGCGTTCGAGGGAGAGGATGTCAGCGACACGCTGGCGGCGGTGCTGCGCGCCGAGCCGGACTGGTCGGCGCTCCCGCAAACCGTGCCGGCGTCCGTTCGCGCGCTGCTCGAAGGCTGTCTGACGAAGGATCGGCGGCAGCGCATCGCGGACGTCTCGACCCCGCTTTTTGTCATGCGGCAGCCGGCGCCGCAGGTGTCGGGTCCGTCTGCCCCCGACTCCGCTCGGGCCTGGGAAGCCGGACACGGCGCCCTGCCCGCACCGCGCAGGCCGCTCTGGCGTCGCGCGTTGCCGTATGCCGTCGCCGTGGCAGTCACAACCGCAGCCGCCGCCGCCGTCGCGTGGCGCGTGTGGCCGGCCCCCCGCCCGCTCCAGATCAGTCGGTTCGACTATGTGCTTCCGGAAGGCCGGTTGTTCAGAAACATCGGTCGGCCGACCGTGGCGTTCTCCCCGGATGGCCGTTACGTCGTCTACAACGCGACGGGAGGACTCTACCTCCGCGCAATGGACGAGCTGCAGGCCCGGTTGATTCCCGGGACCGAGGCGGGTCTGACGAATCCATTCTTCTCGCCTGACGGGCAGACCGTCGCGTACGAGCAGGGTAGCGAGCTGAAGCGCGTGAGCATCAGCGGCGGGGCGCCGGTTGTCATCTGTGCAGTCAAGGGTGGTGCCGCGGGGGGAATGTTTGGCGCCAGTTGGGGAACGGACAACACGATTCTCTTCGGCCAGCCCGAGGGCATCATGCGCGTGTCGGCCAACGGGGGTACGCCGGAACTCGCGATCAAGGCCGGCGAGGGCGAACAGGTCTACGGTCCGCAGTGGCTGCCCGATGGGGACTCGGTGCTGTTCAGCGTGACGACGGGCAAGGGGATGACACGGTGGGACCAGGCCCAGATTGTGGCGCAGTCGCTCCGCACGGGCGAGCGAAAGGTCGTGCTTCGGGGTGGCAGTGACGCCCGTTATCTGCCGACGGGCCATCTCGTCTACGCGCTGGGCGAGACGTTGCTGGCGGTGGCGTTCGATGCAGACCGGTTGGAAGTCGCGGGCGGCCCGGTGTCCGTGGTCGAGGGAATCATGCGGGCGGACACTCGCGCAACGGCTTCCGCGACCGCCAACTACGGTGTGTCCGACGAGGGAACGCTGGTCTACGGAACGGGCAGCGTGGCTCCATCCTTCGGAGCATTGGCGTGGGTGGACCGTAACGGCAAGGCCGAGCCGCTGAGCGACAGGCAGGCGCCGTACCGGGCGCCGCGTGTGTCGCCGGATGGTGCGCGAGTGGCCGTGGCGATGCAGAACCCGGACGGCAACGAGGATATCTGGGTGGTTGACGTGGAACGCGGGACGCACACGCGGCTGACGTCCGACCCTGGGATCGACACCGTGCCGCTGTGGACGCCGGACGGGACGCACATCACGTTCTCGTCAGGACGTGCGGGTGGCGCGAGCGCCCTCTATCGAATGTCGGCGGACGGCAGCGGCGCCGTGGAGGAATTGACGAAAGCCTCGACAAACCAGGGGGCCACATCATGGCTCTCCGACGGCACGGCGCTGGCGTTCTATGACGTGGGCGGGAGCTACGACATCTTCACGGTGAAGCCGGGAGAATCTCCCGTGCGGTTCTCGGAGACCTCCTTTCGGGAGCAGGGCCCCGCGTTTTCGCCGGATGGGCGCTGGCTGGCGTATTCGTCCGACGAGACAGGACAGGCAGAGATCTACGTCACGCGCTATCCCGGCCCCGGTGGCAGGACCGCGATTTCGACGGGCGGCGGGCGTTCCCCGCGGTGGTCGTCCAACGGCCGGGAGCTGTTCTACCGCAACGGCCGGCAGATGATCGCGGTCGCCGTCGAGCCGGGGCAGACCCTTCGCACTGGCACGCCGCGCGTCCTCTTTGAAGGCGAGTACGTGCAGGAACTCGAGAACGTCGGCGCGCACAACTATGACGTGTCACGCGACGGCCAGCGGTTCCTGATGATTGTGCCCGCACCATCGGAGAAGCCTGGTGAGAATGCTCGACAGAGAATCGTGGTGGTGCAGAACTGGTTCGAGGAGCTCCGTCGGCGCGTGCCCGTCCCCTGAGACTGCCGGCCTTGACACATATTCCGTAACATCCGTAATATCTGGATCATGACACGGAAGTCCCGGTCCGCTATCTCGGCGACCGACGCCGCCAAGACATTCGGCGGCCTCGTCGACCGCGTGCGTGAGGCGCGCGTCACCTACGTCATCGAACGCGGCGGCACGCCTGTGGCCCAGATCGGCCCCGTCGCCTCGTCGCGCTGCACCGTCCGCGAGCTGGTCGATATGCTGCGGACGCGCGAGCGGGCGAGTGAGGAGTACCTCCGCCGGGTCGAGGCCGGCGTCAAGGCCGCGAACAAGCCGGCCGTGCCGCGCGACCCGTGGACGTCCTGATCGACACGAGCGTCCTCATCGCGGCCGAGCGAGGGCAGCTCAATCTCGAGACGCTGCTGCGGGATCACGCCGACGACGAGGTGGGGATCGCGGCGATTACGGCATCCGAGCTGCTGCACGGCGTCCATCGTCTGCCGAGCGCCGTGCGCCGCGCGCGGACGCAGGCGCTCGTGGAGCAGGTGCTGGCGGTGCTGCCGGCCCTCGCCTTCGATCTCGACGTGGCGCGCGTGCACGCGATGCTCTCGGCGGAGCTCCGGTCGAAGGGGACGGCCGTCGGCGCCCACGATCTGCTGATAGCGGCCACGGCCGTTCACGTCGGCGCGGCGGTGGCGACGCGTGATCTTCGATCTTTTCCGAAAATCCTCGGCCTCGACGTGTTGCGCTGGTAAGTCGCCGGCTGCATTATTCTGTCCACCATGCTCGCGCTGCTGATCGGCGCCGTCCTGGCGGTGCAGCCGGCCTGCTCGCGCGACGCGTCGGTGCGGCTCGACCGCGCGGCGGCGCGCGCGGCCGCTTTCGACGTGAAGGGCGCGGTCGCGCAGCTCGAAGCGGCCGCCGACGGGCCGTGCGAGCCGGTCGCGGTCGCGCGCGTGTACGGCCGCGGGCTGCTCGACGCGAACGACGCCTTTCTACAGGGCGGATCGACGGAGTCGCTCGCGCCGGTGCGCGCGGCGATCGCGGCGCTTGACGCGCTCGCGGCGGGGCGGCCGGGACCGGCGGACATCGCACGTCTGGTCCTGCGCGCAGCCGCGGCCGCCGCCCAAAGCGAACGCGACGAGATGCGGCTGTATCTCGACTCGGCCGTCCAGCTCGAGTCGCTGCAGCAGGCCGCCGGGCAGTCCGGAGCGCCGCTCGTGAGTGCGGCAGAGATCGCCGGTGACCTGTGGCTGCAGCTCCACCGCTACGACGACGCGCGCCGCGCCTACGCGGACGCCGCCGGCCGGCTCGGCTCCACGTTGCGGCTGCTCTCGGGAACGGCGCGGGCCGCGCGCCGCCTCATGGATGCGACGGCCGCCTGCGGCGCCTACAGAAGGCTGCTCGAGGCGTGGGGGGCGCGCGCGGAGGTGCCGGAGGAAATCGCCGAGGCTCGAGTCTACGCCGCCGGCTGCTCCAGTCCGAGTCGGTAGGCGCGGGATGGAGTACCGGTACAAGACCGAGGTGCTCGACGAGCTCGCGCGGCACGGCGTTCGACCGAAGCCGACGACCGCCCCCGAGGTGCTGCGCGACTTCGTGAACGATCTGTACCGGTTCGAGCTGCGGCGGCTGCGCGACCGGCTCGTCAGGCGCGAGATTCCCAAACCCGAGTACTCCGCGCACGTCGTCGAGGCGCGGAACCGCTACCGCCTGCTTGCGCTCAAGCTCTGGGAATGGACTGAATAGGTAAGATAGCCGCAGTGTCCTATACGCACGCCATCCAGTCGAAGCTCGCCTCGTCCGGCGTGACCATCTTCTCCGTGATGTCGCAGCTTGCGCAGGAGGTGGGCGCCATCAATCTCGGCCAGGGGTTTCCCGACTTCAACTGCGCGCCCGAGCTGACCGACGCCGTGGCGCGCGCGATGCGCGAGGGACACAACCAGTACGCGCCGATGCTTGGCGCGTATCCGCTGCGCGAAGCGCTGGCCCGCAAGATCGAACTGCTGTACGGCCGCCGGTACGATCCCGTGACCGAGATCTGCGTGACGTCCGGCGCCACCGAAGGGCTCTTCAGCACGCTGACCGCGCTCGTCAGACCGGGCGATGAGGTGCTGCTGTTCCAGCCCGCCTACGACTCGTATGCGCCCGCCGTTCAGCTGAGTGGGGGCACGCCGGTGTACGTCACGCTCCGCCGGCCCGACTACCGCGTCGACTGGGACGAGGTGCGCCGCGCGATCACCCCGCGCACGCGGGTGATCCTTCTCAATTCGCCGCACAACCCCACCGGGATGGTGCTCGACGCAGGCGACATGCGCGAGCTGGCGGGCGTCCTCGGGCAGACCGACGCCGTGGTCGTGTCCGACGAGGTCTACGAGCACATCGTGTTCGACGGCGCCCGTCACGAGAGCGTGGCGCGCTATCCGGAGATTGCCGAGCGCGCGGTGGTGATCAGTTCCTTCGGCAAGACGTATCACACGACCGGCTGGAAGATTGGTTACTGCGCGGCGCCGCCGGCGCTGGCCGCCGAGGTGGCGCGGGTGCATCAGTGGGTGACCTATGCGGTCAACACACCGATCCAGCGCGCCTACGCTGACATGGTCTCGCGCGATCCCGGATGCGAGCAGGTGACGTCGTTCTACCAGGCGAAGCGCGATCTGTTCCTGGACCTGATCAAAGACTCGCGCTTCCGCCCGCTCGCGAGTCGCGGTACGTTCTTTCAGGTCGTGGATTATTCCGCGATCACCGACGAGCGCGACGCGGAGTTTGCGATTCGCCTCACGCGCGAGCACGGCGTCGCCGCGATTCCGATTTCGCCGTTTCTCGCAGGGGTGGATCCGGGGCCGGTGCTGCGCTTCTGTTTCGCCAAGCGCGACGAGACGCTGGCAGCGGCGGCTGAACGGCTCCGGCGGGTATGACGGTGGCTGCGGTCAGGGCCCTTTTCTTTCTTCCTCCGTCCGTCTTCCTCCTGACAGGGCTTGTTCAGAGCGATCGCCCGCTTCCGGACCCCGACACGTTCTACCGCGCCGTGCGCGAGAATCTCGTGCGTGCCGAACGGCTCACGCACCTCTACACCTACAAGGAACGCCGGACCGATGTGCATACCAATCCCTTCGGTCGCCTGGGCACCGGCGGGCTGAGCCTGTACGAGGTGTATCCCTCGCCGATGCGGCGGCTGCTGTACCGGCGACTGGTGGCGCGCGACGGGAGGCCGGTCAGCGGCGAGGACCTCGCCGAGCAGGATCGACAGTACCGCGAGCGCGTGGCCGGCGTGCAGCGCGACAGCGGCGGCGACGTGCAAGGGCTCCTCGGTCAACAGTCGGAAGACGCGCGGCAGCGCCGCCAGCGCGCCATCGATGACGTCGTCGACGCGCTCGCGTTCGAGGTGAAAGGGCGTACGACCGAGAGCGGCGCGCCCGCCATTGTGATCGCCTTTGCGCCCAGGCCGGGCGCGAGGCCCGTCACACGACAGGGACGCACCGCGCAGAAGTTCGCCGGGACGATCTGGGTGGACGAAGCGGCCGCGGAGGTGATGCGCGTCGAGGCCACGTCGACCGACGATATTTCGTATGGCTTGGGCCTGGTCGCGCGGCTGAACGCGGGCACGAAGGCGACCGTCTCCCGGCGCCGCGTGGACGACCAGGTGTGGATGCCGACGGCGCTCACCCTGGACGGCCGCGGCCGCGCCCTGCTCCTGCGCCGGCTCGTCGTGGACTACGCGATTGAATGGTTCGAGTACCGGCGCCTGCCGGGGGAGTCACTGGCGCCGTTTCTGGACCCGCGGGTACACAGCCAGCCCGGCAGCCGCCCACAGTAGCGCGCGGATGCGCCGGGCGAGCGCCAGCGCGCCGCCGCCGGCCAGGCCGAGCGCGCCGACCACGGCCGCATTCGACGCTTCGAGGGCGCCGATGTTGCCCGGAATCGCCGCCGACGCGACGCTCGCCAGCCGCGCGAATGTCTCGACCGCCAGGCCCTCGATGATCCCGATCGGCCGGCCGATGGCCCAGAAGACGAGCCACACCTCCACCGCCATCAGGCCGTAGCAGCAGACCGCGAGCGCCGTCAGGATGACGAGCCGGCGGCGGTCGCCGCGCAGCAGCTGCAGCAGCACGTCTTCCACCGCCAGGATGAACCGGATCGCACGCGAGGTCCCGAGCCGGCGCCGCGTCGCGCGATCGAGGGCCGCGACCAGCCGCCCCAGGTAGTCGCCCGGCCGGCGGCGCGCCATGATCCAGGCCATCGTGAGGATGACGATTGCGGCGAGGATCAGCAGCCTGAACACGGTATCCCACGCGCCCGGCATCGACAGGCGGGTAACCGCCACCAGCGAAATCAGCGCAGCGATGACGATGCCGATCACGGCAAAGGCGAGGCGTTCGAGCGCCACCGCTGCGGTGGTCACCTCAGGCGCCACGCGATCGTAGAGGAGCACGACCTTCAGCGGCTCTCCGGCGAGACCACGAATCGTGAAGAAGGCGATCGCATCGGCGGCCAGCCGCACGCGGAGCAGGCGCGTGAACGGCGGCCGCGCGGCGTCAGGGAAGGCGATGGCCCAGCCCCAGGTGCGCAGCACCTGCCAGAACGTGCCCGGCACCAGAATGACGGGCAGGGAGAGGCCGAGACGGCTCGCGGTGTCGAGTGTCTCCTCGAGGTCGATGTAAATGAGGGTGACGATGAAGAGGACGATGCCGATGACAATGGCCACCATCGACACGATCTGCGGCACCGACCGCATCACTCAGCCACTAAGTCTGATCGTCGCTTCCGTCGTCGTCGGGCACCGCGGGGGTTTCGTCCACTTCGTCCGCGGCACGTGTGGCCACGTTATCGATTTCAGCGGCGTCGTCGCCGACGAGGTCGTCAACGTCGTAGATGCGCCCGCCGGTCCGTTCCTTGATGGGCCCGCGCGGCTTGTATTCCTGCTGCTGGCCCTTCTTGCCGCGCAGGCGCTTGGGTGGTGCCGGGGGGCCGAAGTTGGCGGAGCGATCGCGCGGTCCACCCGGACCGCCGGGCCGCGGAGCAAATCCGCCGCCGCCGAAGCCACCGCCACCGAAGCCGCCGCCGAAGCCGCCACCCGGGCGTGGACCGGGCGGGCCGCCCGGTCGCGGTCCGCGAAAGCCGCCGGGCGGGCCCGGGGGCCGATCTTCGCGCGCACGCGCCTCGCTGACGGCCAGATTCCGTCCCTGGAACGGCTGCGCGTCGAATTTGCGGATCACTTCTTCCGCGAGCGCGCGCTCGACGAACTCGACGAACGCGAACCCACGTGGCCGGCCGGTTTCGCGATCGACCGGCATGACAACGTGGGACGGTTCCGCGATCGGCGCGAAGTGGGCCCGGAGATCCGCTTCCGTCGCGCTGTAAGGCAGGTTGCCGATGAAGAGCCGGACTCCCAAGGTTCCCCCGAAAAGGCCTAGAGATTGTATCCCAGGTCGGCGGGACCCACCGAGCTACCGTGCAAGGCTGTCGATGAAGTCGGCATACGTGGTCAGGAACCGGCGCTCGAAGGCCGCCGCAAACGGCTCGCCGCGCGCAATGTCCTGCAGGACCGCGCCGACGGCGCTTGCGCCGCCGCGCTCGAAGAGCGCGCCGACGATGGCGGCGCTCTGTGCGTAGGCCGCGCGCGCCTCACCGGTCGACAGCGTGCCGAAGCTCCCGGCGAGGCGCGCGAGCGGCAGGCGTGCATCGGAGCTCGCCAGCTCGCGGTCGGCCCAGGAGGCGCCGTCGGGCTCGAACATCACGGCGAGCCCCTCGTGCAGCCATGTGGGAACACCCTGGGGCGCCGCACTCTGGATGAGCGCATGCGTGAATTCGTGCACGAGCACCCGCTCGAGCTCGCGCGAGCCGGCTTCGGTTCCGTGCACCGGGACGCGGATGCGGCCGTCGTAGGCGGCCGCCGCCCACTGGGGCGACCGCGTGATGTCGCGGAACTGTTGCTGCGTGTAGAGCACGACGGTGATGAGGTCTTCGGGATAGATCGAGAGCGCCGTGGCCACGCGCCAGTACGCGTCCTCGAGCACGTCGATCGCGCGGCCGGCCAGCGCTTCATCCGCGGGCCCTTCAAACAGGACCGTGAAATGCGAGCCGCGCGAGGCAAAGAAGCCGTCGTGCAGGGCCGCTTCGCGCCGCGCGGCCTCGAGCCGCGCCTGCAGCGTCTTGTCGGACGGTGCGTACTGGAGCGCCGCTTCGTACACCTGGATGGCGCCCGCCACGTCGCTGCCGCGATAGAGAATGCTGCCGAGGAGCAACGACGCGGGCGTGAGCGACGGCGCGAGCATCAGCGCGCGCTCGAGCGACTGGCGCGCTGCGGTCGGCTGGCCCAGCAGGAATGCCGCGACGCCCGCGCCCAGGTGCAGGGACGGGTCGCGCGGCTCGGCGTCGATCGCGGCCGCAAACGCCGCGGCCGCGTCTTGATGGCGGTTGTCACGGATGGCGTCCCACCCCTCGCGCGCGGCGGCTGCGGCGCGCGTCGGCAGGCCCTGGGCTCCCGCGCCCGCGGCCAGCAGCGCGGCCCCGAGCGCCAAGGCGACAGCACGGCGCCAGTGCATCGACGTAATCCTAAACCAAGTCACAATCATGACAGGGTGATTCCGTGGTTGACGGCCGCTGACGCGTTTCCGCCGGTGACGAGCGCGCTGCGCGAGCCGAACGGGCTGCTGGCGGCAGGCGCCGATCTCTCCCCGGAGCGGCTGCTCGACGCCTACGCGCGCGGCATCTTTCCGTGGTTCGGCGACGGCGACCCGCTGCTGTGGTGGAGCCCCGACCCGCGGATGGTGCTCTGGACGCGCGACTTCCACGTGTCGCGCTCGCTCGGTCGGACGCTGCGCTCCGGTGGCTATGCCGTGACGCTCGACAGGGCGTTTCGCGACGTCGTGAGCGGCTGCGCCGAGCCCCGGCCTGGACAGGAGGGGACCTGGATTACCGGGGAGATGATCGACGCCTATCACCGCCTGGCCGCTCTGGGCTATGCGCACTCCGTGGAGGTGTGGCGCGACGCGGAGCTCGCCGGCGGGGTGTACGGCGTGGCGCTCGGGCGGATGTTCTACGGCGAATCGATGTTCAGCCGGCTCCCGGATGGCTCCAAGGTGGCCCTTGCGTGTCTTGCACGGCAGCTGACGCGCTGGGGTGTTGAACTGATCGACTGCCAGATGTCGACGGCGCACCTGACGTCGCTCGGCGCGCGGGAGATTCCGCGGACGGAGTTCCTGCGGCACGTCGAGCGGCTGGTGACGCAGCCCCCCGTTCCCTCGCCGTGGACGCTGGACGCGGATCTGGCGGGGATGCCTGTGAGAAAATAGAGCAGCGGTGAGCACCGGTCCCAGCGACTTCACCCTCGCGGAGACGCGCAGCGAGCAGCAGGTCGCGCGCCCGCGGATGTGGCGCGTGCTGCTGCACAATGACGACTACACGACGCAGGACTTCGTGGTGTGGGTGCTTGAGACGATCTTTCACAAACCGCGCGCCGAGGCGTTCCAGATCATGATGAGCGTGCACCGCTCGGGCCTCGGCGTGGCGGGGGTTTTCACCCACGATGCCGCCGAGACGAAGGTGAAGGCCACGGAGAAGGTCGCGGAGGAGCACGAGTTTCCGCTGCTCGTGACGATGGAACCCGAACCGGAGTCGGAACACGTCAGTCCATAACATGTCCCAACCCCCTGTGCCGTTTGCGCCCGAGACGCTCGACACGATTCAGCGCGCGTTTCGGCTGGCCACCGAGCGGCGGCACGATGCCGTCGGCCTCGAGCACCTGCTGCGATCGGCCACCGACGAGCCGCACGCCCGCCAGGTGCTGGCGACGTGCGGGGTGGATCTGGACGCGCTGACGACGCAGCTCGATGAGGTGCTGGCGAAAGCGTTCACGCCGGTGCCGCCACCCGGAACGAGCGAGCCTGAGCCGACGGTGGGGTTCGATCGTGTCATTCAGCAGGCGATCGTGCACGCGGCGGTCTCGAGCGCGAAGCACGTCGATACCGGCAGCCTGCTCGTGTTCCTGCTGCAGGAAGAGGAGAGCCACGCGGCGTACTTCCTGCGGCGCCAGGGGGTCGATCGGCTGACGCTGCTGCGCGTGATCTCGCATGGCGGCGCGCCTCAGCCCGCCTCGGAACAGCCGGCCGAGGGCGAGGGCGCGGTGGTGCCCGCGCCGAAGGATCCGCTCGAGGCGTATGCGACCGACCTGGTCGCGCGCGCGGCGGCGGGACGGATCGATCCGCTCATCGGCCGCCGCCTCGAGCTCGAGCGCATGCTCCAGGTGCTCTGCCGGCGGCGGAAGAACAATCCGCTGCTGGTCGGGGAGCCGGGCGTCGGCAAGACGGCGCTGGCCGAAGGGCTGGCGCTGCTCATCCATCAGGGCGAGGTGCCCGACGCGCTCAAGGGTGCCAAGGTGTACGCGCTCGATCTCGGGGCACTGCTCGCGGGCACCCGCTATCGCGGCGACTTCGAGGAGCGCGTCAAGCAGGTGATCGAGCGGCTCGAGGGCGAGCCGAACGCGATCCTGTTCATCGACGAGATTCACTCGCTCGTCGGCGCGGGCGCGGCTTCCGGTGGGGCGATGGACGCTGGAAACCTCCTCAAGCCGGCGCTCGCCAACGGCACGCTGCGGTGCATCGGCTCGACCACCTTCAGCGACGTGAAGCAGTCGTTCGACCGCGACCGCGCGCTGTCGCGCCGCTTTCAGAAAATCGACGTGCTCGAGCCGTCCGAGAGCGACACCCTCGACATCCTGAAAGGCCTTCGGCCGCATTACGAATCGCATCACGGCGTGACCTACACCGACGCGGCGCTCGAGAGCGCCGTGGCGCTGTCGGCGAAGCATCTGAAGGACCTGCACCTGCCCGACAAGGCGATCGACGTCCTCGACGAGTCGGGCGCCGCACAGAAGCTGAAGCCGGCCGGCGCGCGTGCGGGGGCGATCGGACCGGCAGAGGTCGAGGAGATCGTCGCCAAGATGGCGCGCGTGCCGGTGCAGGCGGTGTCGACCGACGACCGCCGGGCGCTGGCGAATCTCGACGTCGAGCTGAAGCAGGTGATCTTCGGGCAGGACGGCGCGATTGACGCCGTGGCCTCCGCCATCAAGCTGTCGCGCTCGGGGCTGCGGTCGCCGGACAAGCCGATCGGCAACTTCCTGTTCACGGGGCCGACCGGCGTCGGCAAGACGGAGCTGGCGCGTCAGCTCGGCCGGATTCTCGGTGTCGAGTTCCTCCGCTTCGACATGTCCGAGTACATGGAGAAGCACGCCGTGTCGCGGCTGATCGGCGCGCCGCCAGGCTACGTCGGCTACGAGGAGGGCGGGCTGCTGATCGACGCCGTCCGGCGATCGCCGCACGCGGTGCTCCTCCTCGACGAAATCGAGAAGGCGCACCCGGACCTCTACAGCATCCTGCTGCAGGTCATGGACCATGCGACGCTGACCGACTCGCACGGGCGGAAGGCCGACTTCCGGCACGTCATCCTCATCATGACGACCAACGTCGGCGCGCGCGACCTGTCGGACCGGCGCATGGGGTTCGGCGAGGCGGGCGTCGGCGCGTCCTCGCGCGGCGCGCTCGAGCGGGCGTTCATGCCGGAGTTCCGCAACCGCCTTGACGCCGTCGTGCACTTCCAGGCGCTCGGCACCCCCGAGATCGAACGCGTCGTCGACAAGCAGATCGACGAGCTGCGGGCGCTCATCGCGCCCAAGCGCGTGCGCATCGAATTGGAGCCGGCTGCCCGGACGTGGCTCGCCGCCACGGGGTTCGATCGCGCGTTCGGCGCGCGGCCGATGGCACGGCTCATCGAGCGCACGATCAAGAAGCCGCTCTCCGACATGCTGCTGTTCGGTACGCTCGGGGAAGATGGCACCGTGCGCATCGTGCTGGAGGACGACCGGATCCAGCTCCGCACATGAGCCTGTCCGACATCCGCCGGGAGTACCTCGGCGAGCCGCTCGACGAACGGCGATCCGATCCCGATCCCTTTCAGCAATTCTCACGCTGGTTCGAGCAGGTGCGCCCGCTCGAGCAGGATCCGACGGCCATGGCGCTCGCCACCGCGACGAGGGAGGGCCGCCCATCGGTCCGTACCGTGCTCCTCAAGGCGGTTGACGCGCGCGGGTTCGTCTTCTTCACCAACTACGGCAGCCGCAAGGCGCGCGAGCTGGACGAGACCGGGCGCGGGAGCCTGCTGTTTGTCTGGCGTTCGGTGAACCGCCAGGTGCGCGTCAACGGGACGGTTGCGAAGGTCGCGGCGGAGGAGTCGGATGCGTACTTCGCCACGCGCCCGGTCGAGAGCCGCTGGAGCGTCTACGCCTCGCGCCAGAGCGAGCGCATCGACAGCCGCGAGGCGCTCGAGGCGCGTTACGAGGCGGCGCGCCGGCTGTACGGCGACCAGGTGCCGCGGCCTGACTGGTGGGGCGGCTACCGCGTCGCGCCGGACGAATTCGAATTCTGGCAGGGACGCGAGAGCCGGCTGCACGATCGGCTCCAGTATCGCAGGACGCCTGACGGGGCGTGGGTGAGGGAGCGGCTCGCACCCTGAGTGACGTGACGTCCGACGGAACGCCGAGGCGCTGAGGCACCGAGGTGCATCCCGGTGCCCGCGGTCAGCGTGCCGCGAGAGGATTCTCCCACTTCAACCCGTGAAACTTGAGGAAGTCGCCGTCGGTTGAGCACAGCGTCAGGCCATGCTCGATGGCCAGCGCGGCCAGGTGGGCATCGGGCACCATGCGGCTCGACACGGCCCGCGGTTCGAGAAGGCTGCCGAGCACCTCGGCATGCCGGGCCCCGGGCAGGGGAATCCACGCGGCCTCGCACGCCAACCACTCCCGCGCCTGGCGCCACGCGTCCGCCGGTGCGACGGCCCGTCGCAGGATGGCGGGATTGCTGACGATCCGCACGAACGCCAGCAGTGACGGCCACGGCAGCCCCACGCGGGCTGCACCGTTCAAACGGCCGTCGAGCCACTGACGAGCGGTCTCGTGCTCCGGTGCGGCACGATTGGCCGCGTAGACGAGGATGTTGGCGTCGACGAGGATCACCGATGGGCCTCGCCCTCGGCTCGCGACAGCACTTCTTCAACATCGTCCAGGCTGCCGACCAGGCTGGGACCGAGATCGAACCCTCTGGTGTGAAATGTCCGCCGTTTCCGCTCCGGCGCCTGTGCGGCGTCGAGGCCCGCGCGAAGGAACTCGTTCAGTACTGTCTTGAAGGACGTGCGGCGCTTCCGCCTCTCGTGTTCCAACCGGACGGCCACGTCGTCATCGAGGGTCAGGGTCGTGCGCATGACCAGATGCTATCCCTATGATGCCGTGATGTCCATATAATGATGCTCTGAACAGATATGCCGATCGGTTCAGGCCCGTGATATCGTTCCCGTGACGGCGGCGTGGTGCTGCCGTACCGGAGACCCGGCGCGACGACCGGGACAGTGAGCGCGATGAAGGTTCTGGTCTCTCCCTCTGCCGCCGATCGCCTGGCATGCGCGCGCGACGCCGTGCGCGGCTGCGCGGCCGGCAGTCCCATTCTGCTCATCGGCGCGACGCGTGGCGCGGCTGACGATCTGGCGCGCGAAGTGGCCGCGGCTGTGCCGGCCACGTTCGGCGTGCAGCGCCTCAGCCTCACACAACTGGCAGCGCGCACCGCGCTCGCGGCGCTGGCCGACCAGGGGGTCACGCCCGGCACCCGGCTTGGCGCCGAAGCCGTCGCGGCGCGCGCCGTCTTCGACGCCACGCGCGACGCCGCGCTCGGCTACTTCGCGCCGGTCGCCTCGACGCCAGGCTTCCCGCGCGCGCTGGCCCGCACGCTGCACGAGCTGCGCCTGGCCGGCATCGACGCGCAGCGCCTGTCGCCGTTCGCGCCCGCCGGGTCGGATCTGGCCTGGCTGCTCGAACACGTCGAGCAGGGGTTTGCCGCGGCCGCATCCGTCGATCGCGCGGAGTTGTTTCGAACGGCGGCGAGAGTCCTGCGACAGGATGTGGCGGGGACCCGCCCTACGTACGAGTTGGTCGTGCTTCTCGACGTGCCGATCGAGGACGCTGCCGAACGCGAGCTGGTTGAAGCGCTGCGACTCAGCGCAGCGTCGGTTGTGGCGACCGTGCCGCAGGGTGACCACGACACGATCGATCACCTGGCTGGCATGGGCGCGGCCGTCGAGATACGCGCCGGCACGGGCACGGGCGATCTCGCCTGCCTCCGTCGGTTTCTCTTCAACATCGCTGAGGAGCCCCAGGAAAGGTCGCTCGACGGCTCGCTCGAGCTGTTCTCGGCGCCCGGCGAAGGACGCGAATGCGTGGAGATGGCGCGTCGTCTCCTGACCGAGGCACGGCGCGGCGTCCGCTTCGACGAGATGGCGATTCTCGTCCGCTCGCCCGCAAGTTACTACGGTCTGCTCGAGCACGCGCTCGGGCGCGCGGGCGTGCCGGCGTGGTTCGACCGCGGTACGAGGCGGCCGCATCCGGCCGGCCGCGCGTTTCTGGCGCTGCTCGCGTGCGCGGCCGAACAGCTGTCCGCCGCCCGGTTTGCGGAGTACCTGTCGCTCGGCCAGGTGCCGGCGACCGGCGGGTCCGCGTCGCTCATGGATGGCGGGTCCGCCGCGCCGGACGGGGCGCCTCCGCGGGACCCGCCCTCCGTGCCATCGTCGGACGAAGTGTTCGGGCTGCCGCCTGAGGCCGACGCGAGTGGCGACGACGAGGAGCCGCTCGAACCCGGAGGCGATGGGGCGATCGTCGGGGGCACGCTGCGCGCCCCGTGGCGCTGGGAGAAGCTGCTGGTCGAGGCGGCGGTCATCGGCCGCGACGCGGCGCGCTGGGCGCGGCGGCTTGCGGGCAAGGCTGCGGAGCTGCGCCTCCAGATCGACGAAGCGTCGCGCCAGGATGGCGCCGACAGCGGCCGCGTGCTGGGGCTGCGCCGCACCGAGGAACAGCTGCAGCACCTGCAGAGCTTCGCGCTGCCGATCATCGAGGAACTGGCGGGCTGGCCCACGACCGCGACATGGGGCGTGTGGCTCGACGCGTTCAGCCGCCTCGTGCCGCGCGTGCTGCGCACGCCGGCGCATGTGCTGCGCGTGCTCGCCGATCTGCGGCCGAGGGCCGGCGTCGGTCCGATCGATCTGGACGAGGCGCGCCGCGTCCTGAGCGACCGGCTGCTGACGCTCGAATCGGGGCCGGCCGCGCGCCGCTTCGGCGGCGTGTTCGTCGGAACACCCCAGCAGGCGCGCGGCCGCAGTTTCCGCGTGGTCTTCGTGCCGGGGCTCGCCGAGCGGATGTTTCCGCAGAAGCCGCGCGAGGATCCGCTGCTGCTCGACGAGCTGCGCGCGACGGCGGCGCCCGGACTCCGCAGGCAGCCGCATCGCCTGGCTTCCGAGCGGCTGCTCCTGCAGCTGGCTGCCGGGGCGGCGTCGGAGCGGCTGTACGTCTCGTATCCCCGGATGGAGCTCACCGAGTCGCGCGCGCGCGTGCCGTCGTTTTACGCGCTTGACGTCATACGCGCGGCCACCGGCCGCATCCCGGACTACGAATTTCTCGAGGAGCGCGCGCGCCAGGCCGGAAACGCCATGCTGGCGTGACCGGCGCCGTCCGAGCCGGACCGGGCGATCGACGATCTCGAGCACGACCTCTCCGTCCTGCGGCGTCTCGTCGATGACCCGGACCGCCTGCAGGTGAAGGGGCACGCGCACTACCTGCTGAAGCTGAACGAGTCCCTGCGCCGGTCAGTCGTTGACCGGTGGGCTCGAGGCGAGCCGCGCTGGTCGGTCAACGACGGCTTGATTCGGGTGACCGACGACACGAGGGCGGCGCTTGCCGCCGAGCGCCTCACCGCGCGGCCGTATTCGCTCTCGGCTCTGCAGCGCTTTAGCGCGTGCCCGTATCAGTTTCTGCTGGCGGCGGTGTACCGGCTGCAGCCGCTCGAGCAGCCCGAGCCGCTCCAACGCATGGATCCGCTCACGCGCGGCAGCATCTTTCACGCCGTGCAGGCCGAGTTCTTCCGCGCGCTCGATCGGCGCG
Organism: Acidobacteriota bacterium; assembly: GCA_016213695.1. GTDB lineage: Bacteria > Acidobacteriota > Vicinamibacteria > Vicinamibacterales > UBA2999 > DATCJA01. The sequence goes on from JACQZV010000056.1 coordinate 50,189, forward strand.
GGATGCTGCCGGTCACGGAGGCGAACATGGATGCGGCGAGCGGCGCGCTCGACGACGTGATGGCGCGCGTGGCCGACCGCAGCTACGACGAGCTCGCGCCGGCGGTCGATCGTGTCTGGCACGACGAGATCGCGTCCATCCGTCGCGATCTCCATGGATGGCTGCAGTACCTCGTCCGCGATGGGGCGGACTGGCGGCCGCAGTACTTCGAGTTCGGGTTCGGGTCGGTGCCGGGCGAGCGCGATCCGTCCAGCGTCCGTGACGACGTCGTGCTCGACGGTGGCTTCCGGCTGCGTGGGGCCGTCGACCTGATCGAGGAGCACCGGTCGTCTGGTGCGCTGCGCGTGACCGACCACAAGACGGGGCGGCGACCTGACCGCATCGGCCAGGTCATTGTCGGCGGCGGGACCGTCCTGCAGCCGGTGCTCTACGGCGTCGCGGTCGAGGCGGCGCTCGGCCGGACGGTCTCGCAGGGGCGTCTGTTTTACTGCACCTCCGCCGGCGGCTACGCCGAGCACGAGATTCCCCTCCACGCCCGGACGCGTGCGGCCGGCATCGAGGTCCTGCAGGTGATCGATCGAGCCGTCGAACAGGGATTCCTCGCAGCCGCGCCGACCGAGGACGCGTGCGGCCGGTGCGACTTCAGGCCGGTGTGCGGTCCCGACGTGTTCCGCCGCGTGGGCCGCAAGCCGCAGGATCGGCTCGCCGATTTGGCCGCGCTGCGGAGCCGTCCATGAGCACGGGCCGGCAGTACTCGGACGAGGAGTCGCGGCGTCGGATTGCCACCGCGCTCGACGAGACGCTCATCGTCGAGGCGGCCGCCGGCACCGGCAAGACGTCGGAGCTGATTCGCCGCATTCTGCAGGTGCTGGCCGAGGGGCGTGCCGAGGTGCACGAGATCGTCGCCGTCACCTTCACGGAAAAGGCGGCCGGCGAACTGAAACTGCGGCTGCGGCAGGGCCTCGAAGAGGAGCGGCGCGCCGCGGGCGATCCGGCGGTGGCCGCCCGGCTGCTGGCCGCGGTCCAGAACCTGGAGGAGGCGCACGTCAGTACGATCCACGGGTTCTGTGCCGATCTCCTGCGCGAGCGTCCCGTGGAGGCGCGCGTCGATCCCCTGTTTCGCGTGCTGACCGAGGGGCAGGCCGAGCGCCTGTTCACGCAGGCATTCGAGATCTGGCTGCAGGGGCAGCTGGCGGATCCGCCCGAGGGCGTGCGCCGCTCGCTGCGCCGCGGGAGCCGCGCGTTCAGGCCGGGCGAGACGGACGACGACGGGCCGATCGAACGGATGCGCCGCGCCGCCCTCGATCTGAGCGGATGGCGCGACTTCCGCGGGTCCTGGACGCGCGAGCGGTTCGACCGCGAAGGCGCCATCGAAAGGCTCACCGACCTGGTGCACGCCTGCGCCGGGTTGTCCGCCGATCCGTCGTACGCCGGCGACAACCTGTTTGTCGATACGGCGCCTGTGCGGCGATTGAGCGGCGAGCTCGCTGCGGCGGGTCCGCTCGGCGGGACCCGCCCTGCGTACGGCGGGGATCGGGACCGGAGTCTCACCCCCGATCTCGACGGGTTGGAGGGACAACTCATCGAGCTGCGCCGGAACCGGGATTTCAAGCGCGGACGGAAGGGCAGCGGGCCGACTTACAAGAAGGGGGTTACCCGCGCGCAGGTGCTCGCGGCCCGCGACGCCCTGACCGAGGCGCTCGCCGATTTTCAGCAGCGCGCCGACGCCGACCTCGCCGCCGTGCTCCACGGCGAGCTGTTCGGCTGCGTTGACGAGTACGAGGCGTTGAAGACGCGCGAAGGCGCGCTCGATTTTCTCGACCTGCTGGTCCGCGCGCGCGATCTGGTCCGGGATGACGACGCAGTCCGGCGACATTTTCAGACGCGGTTCGCGCGCATCTTCGTGGACGAGTTTCAGGACACCGATCCGCTGCAGGCGGAACTGCTGCTGCTGCTCGCGGCCGACGACCCGGACGAGGCCGACTGGCGCCGCATCTCCCCCGTGCCCGGCAAGCTGTTCATCGTCGGCGACCCGAAACAGTCGATCTATCGCTTCCGGCGGGCCGACGTCGCCACCTACGTGCGCGTGTGCGAGCAGCTGCGGCGAACCGGCGCGCGGCCGATCGAACTGCGCCGCAGCTTCCGCGCCGTGCCCAACATTCAGCGCGCCGTGAATCTGGCGTTCCAGCCCGTCATGGACGGCGATCCGGAGAGGCTCCAGGCGCGCTATGTGCCGCTCGAATCGTCGCGGGAGGATCACCCCGAACAGCCGTCGGTCGTCGTTCTCCCGGTGCCCGAGCCGTACTCCGGGCGCTACATCGCCGCCAGGAAGATCGAGGAGTCGCTGCCGGACGCCGTTGGCGCCTGCGTCGCCTGGCTCGTCAACGAGAGCGGCTGGACGGTAACCGAGCGGGTCACCCGCGAGACGCGTGTTCCCCTCGAGGCGCGCCACATCTGCATCCTGTTCCGCCGCTTCCTCAGCTACGGCGAAGACGTGACGCGGCCCTACGTGGACGCGCTCGAGGCGCGCGGGATCCGGCACCTGCTGGTCGGCGGCCGGACCTTCCACAACCGCGAGGAGATCGAGACGCTGCGCGCCGCGCTGATGGCAATCGAATGGCCGGACGACCAGCTGTCGGTGTTCGCCGTGCTGCGCGGCGCGCTGTTCGCGCTTGGCGACGAAGACCTGCTCGAGTATCACCAGGCCGCGCGGGGGTTCCACCCGTTCCGCGTGCCGGACGCGCTCGCGCCGCACCTGCAGCCGGTCGGCGCTGCGCTGGCGCTGCTGGCGTCGCTGCACCGGCTTCGCAACCGCCGGCCGGTCGCCGACACGATCTCGACGCTGCTCGAAGCGACGCGGGCGCACGTGGGGTTCGTCCTGCGGCCCGGCGGTGAGCAGGCGCTCGCCAACGTGCTGCACGTCGCGGAGCTCGCGCGGCAGTACGAGATCGAGGGCGGCATGTCGTTCCGCGGCTTCGTCGATCGCCTGCACAGCGAGGCCTCGACATACCGGCCGGCCGAAGCTCCGATCCTCGAGGAAGGCAGCGACGGCGTGCGCCTGATGACGGTGCACAAGGCCAAGGGGCTGGAGTTTCCGGTCGTCATCCTGGCCGACATCACGGCGCGGCTGACGCCGTACGAAGCGGCGCGTCACATCGACGCCGCCAGGCAGGTGTGCGCGCTCAGGATCGGCGGCTGGTCTCCGCGCGACTTGAACGACCACCGGGAGCAGGAACTGGACCGCGACCGGGCCGAAGGGGAGCGCATCGCCTATGTAGCCGCCACACGCGCCCGCGATCTGCTCGTCGTGCCGGCGGTTGGCGACGAGCCCTACACGGAGGGGTGGATGGCGCCGCTCAACCGCGCGGTCTATCCGGCCGAGGACGCCCGACGCCAGTACACGCCGGCGCGCGGCTGCCCGCTGTTCAAGAGCCGGGACACGGTGCTGTTGCGGCCCGACGGCGATCCCGCATCTCCCCGTACCGTCTGTCCGGGCGAGCACCGCATCGGCGGCGATGCCGGCGCACGGGTATCGGTCGTCTGGTGGGCGCCGGATGCGCTGTCGCTTGGCGCGCAGGCCTCCTTCGGCCTGCGCCGGGATGATCTGATCGTGAAGGACGTGTCGTCGCAGGTGCTGCGGCAGCGGCTCGACGCGTACGAGGCCTGGAAGAGGGCGCGGCAGGAGGCGATTGGCGCGGGCGAACGGCCGTCGATTCAGGTCGTGACCGCAACGGACTGGGCCAGGCGGGCCGGCCAGGAGGGATTGTCCGGAGACGCCGGGATCCCCGATGCGGACGTCACGATCGAGCGCGTGGCTCCGATCGGGCCGCGGCCGGGCGGCGCGCGATTCGGCACGCTCGTGCACGCGCTGCTTGCCGGGGCGCCGCTGACGCCGGATGACGCCGCGCTCCTGCGCCTGGCCCGCGCGCAGGGGCGGATCCTCGGCGCGACCGCGGAGGAAGTGGCGGCGGCGCACGCCGTCGCCCGGCGGGTCCTGCAGCATCCGCTGATGGCCGCGGCGGCGGAGGCGGCGGCGGAGGGACGCTGCTACCGCGAAACGGCCGTCACCTGGCGTGTGTCGGCGCAGGTGATCGTCGAGGGGAATGTCGATCTGGCGTTCGTGGCGGGCGACGAGGTGATCGTGGTCGACTTCAAGACGGACCGAGAACTCGACGGCGCGCTCGACATCTACCGCCGGCAGGTTCAGGTGTACGCGGCGGCCGTCGGCACAGCGCTCGGCCGCCGCGCGCGGCCGGTCCTGATGCAGATCTGAGCCGCGCGCCCG
>JACQZV010000001.1 GCA_016213695.1 Acidobacteriota bacterium
CGACGTGTACGATGCGATGCGGTCACAGCGCGTCTACCAGCAGGCGTTCCCCACCGACCGCATTCTGGCGGTCCTGCAGCGCAACGACGGCAAGCAGTTCGATCAGAACCTCGTGCGCCGGTTCGTGCAGCTCGTCGGCATCTATCCCGCCGGCAATCTCGTCCGCCTGAACACCGGCGATGTGGCGGTGGTGCTCAAGACCTACGCACCGGACCCGTACCGCCCGCGCGTCCGGGTCCTGCTCGACCGCACGGGCAGGAAAGTGGAACGTCCGCTGGAGTTGAATCTCTGGGAAGCGCGCGAAGGCGAGCCGGAGTCGATCGACGCCCCGCTCGATCCGGCCGCGTACGACATCGACCCGCTCACCTACCTGTAAGCCTGTGAGACACCTGGCTGTCGGCGCGGCGCTCATCGCGGCCTTCACCGCGATCTCGCAGGCGCAGCTCGTGCCGTCGCCGCCGGTCTTCGTGTCGGACACGGCGCCGCCGGCCATCGACCGCGGCGTGCGCGATCTGGATCCGCCCCGCGATCCCCAGGGCGACGCTGCGCCCGCCCTCGCCGATGACGAGCCGTTCCTGCGCGGCAGCGTCATCGTCAAGTTCAGGCCCGGCACGACGCCGGAGGCGCAGCGGGCGCTGCTCGCGCAGGTGGACGGGCAGGCGCCCCGCGCGCCGTCCTACGCGGACTTCGATCTCGTGGCGATCGATCGCGGCGCCGATCCCGAAGCGATCGCCCGCCGCCTGGCCGCCGAACCGGATGTCGCGTACGCCCAGGCGCGCTATCGCGTGTTCCCGCGGTTCAGGCCCAACGACCCGGAGTATCCGCGGCAGTGGAACTACCCGGCGATCGACATGGAGCGCGCGTGGGACATCAACCCGGGCGCCGCGCCGTCGGTGACCGTCGCCGTGATCGACAGCGGCGTGGCCTTCCGCGCCGGGATCGTCCGCTACACCGCGCGCCCGTTCCGGTTCGTGAGCAACGGCGTACCCGGGCCGATGTTCCGCGCGCTCGGCGCGATCGATGTGCCGTTTGCAGCGGCGCCCGATCTCGGCGGAGCCGACCGCTTCGTGGCGCCGCGCGATTTCATCTGGGACACCACCACACCGCTCGATCTCGACGGCCACGGCACGCACGTCGCGGGCACCATCGGCCAGTCGACCAACAACGGCGTCGGCGCGGCCGGCATGGCGTTCAACGTGCGCATCATGCCGGTCAAGGTCATCGCCAGCCTCTGGGATCAGATCTTCGGCAGCCCGCAGATGGGCACCGACGACGTCGTGGCGCGCGGGATCCGGTATGCAGTGGACAACGGCGCCCGGGTGCTCAACCTGAGCATCGGCCGGTCAGGGTCTCCGGCGCCGGCGGTGCGCGAAGCCATCGTGTACGCGGTGTCGCACGGCGCGTTCGTCGCCGTCGCGGGCGGCAACGATTTCGAGAGCGGCAACGACGTCGAACGCCTGGCGGAGTTCGCCCCAGACGTTGACGGCATGGTCGCGGTCGGCGCCGTCGGGCGCGACCGGCGCCGGGCGTATTACTCGAACACCGGGGCGTACATCGAACTCGCCGCGCCCGGCGGCAGCAGCCGCGCCGGCGGCACCCAGGGCGAAATCCTTCAGCAGACCCTCGACTTCGACCTGGTGGAAACTTACACCCGGGGGCCCGCCGCGTACCAGGCGCCGCGGTTCGATGCCTTCACGTACCAGTTCCTCCAGGGAACCTCGATGGCCGCGCCGCACGTGGCGGGCTTCGCGGCGCTGCTCATCCAGCAGGGCATCACCAGCCCGGCGGCGATCGAAGCCGTGATGAAGCGGTACGCCACCGATCTCGGCGCGCCGGGGCGCGACAACGAATACGGGTACGGCCTCATCAACCCGCGCGCCTCGCTGCGGGGACTGGGACTGGCGAAATGAGTCAAGCGTTGTTCACCGATCACGACACACCGAGGCACCGAGGCACCGAGGTCATCAGGGAAATTCCCGGTCTCGGCGTCTCGGCGTCTCGGTGGTACGTGGCGGCGGTGTGCGCGGCCGCGTTCGTGCTCGTCGGGCCGCACGCCGGGCAGGCGCAGACCCGCGACTTCATGCTCCGCGGCTTCGCCGACGTCGGGTCGACGGCATTTGTCGCCGGGCGGAGCTTCACGGCAGTCACGGGAAGCCCCCGCGGCCCGGTGTTCGGCGGCGGCGTGGAGGCCGTCCTGCCGCAGCGCCTCTTCGTCCAGCTGCGCGCGTCGCGGTTCCGGCGAACCGGCCAGCGCGTGTTTCTCTTCAACAGCGAGCGGTTCGACCTCGGCATTCCGGTGACGGTCACCGTCGCACCGCTCGAACTGCTGGGCGGATATCGATTCGACTACGGGTGGCGGGTGGTGCCGTACGCCGGCGCCGGGCTCGGCTGGCATCGCTACGAGGAAACGTCGGCGTTCGCCGACGCGAGTGAAAACCTGACGGAGCGGTTCCAGGGCTACGAGCTGCTCGGCGGCGCGGAGCTGCACATCGCAGGCTGGATCGGCGCCGCGTTCGAGACCGCCTGGTCGAGGGTGCCGGACGCGCTCGGCCGCGACCCCAACAGCGTGTCGCACGAGTTCCACGAATCGGATCTCGGGAGCGCGACGTTTCGCGTCAAAGTCGTCGTCGGCCGGTAAGGCTGAGGGGCATCAGGCTTCGGGCTCCGGGCGGTGGGATTGCCGAGTTCTGATTTCCAAAGACGAGTGCTGGCGGTGGTCCGCCGGATTCCGCCGGGAGCCGTCGCGACCTACGGCGATGTCGCCGTGCTCGCGGGGCGCCCCCGGGCATGGCGCGCGGCCGGCAACGTGCTGCGGGGCTGCGCCGACGCCGCGACGCCCTGCCATCGCGTTGTCGGCGCCGGCGGCGCGCTCGGCGGCTACGGCGGCAACCTCCCGCTCAAACGCGCCCTGCTCCGCGCCGAAGGGGTCGAGGTGGGGGTCGCGCGCGTCCGGCGTTTTCGGGAGGTCAGGTGGACGCCGGCCGTGATGAATCGCGCCAGAGGCTCCGATACTATGAATACCGCCTCACATGCAGATCACGGTCGTCGGACTCGGCAAGCTGGGCGCGCCGCTCGCGGCCGTTCTGGCCGATCGCGGCCATGACGTCGTCGGCGTCGACGCCCGCCCCGAGCTGGTCGATCTGCTGAACGACGGCCGCACGCCGATCCAGGAGCCCGGACTCGCCGAACTCGTCGCGCGCAACCGGCCCCGGCTGCGCGCGACCGGCGACGCCGCCGCGGCCGCCGCCGGCTCGGACGCCTCGTTCATCGTGGTCCCGACGCCCAGCCTCGCCTCGGGCGGCTTCTCGACGCGCTTCGTGCTCGACGCCGTCGCGGCCATCGGCGAGGGCCTGCGGCGCACGAGCCGCTACCACGTGGTCACGGTGACGAGCACGGTGATGCCGCTCGCCACCTCGCTCGAGATCTCGCCGGCGCTCGAGGCGGCGTCGGGCCGCGTGGTCGGCGAGACGGTGGGCCTCTGCTACAACCCGGAATTCATCGCGCTCGGCACCGTGATCCACGACATGGAACATCCGGATCTGGTGCTCATCGGCGAGTCCGATCCACGGGCGGGCGCCCTCGTCGAGGCGATCCACCGCAGCGTCATCGCGGCCTCCAGCCAGGTGCGGCGCATGACGTGGGTCAACGCGGAACTCGCCAAGATCGCCGTCAATACCTTTGTCACGACGAAGATCTCCTACGCCAACATGCTCGCCGGGCTGTGCGAGCAGCTGCCAGGCGGCGACGTGGACGTGGTGACCGGCGCCATCGGCATCGACCGGCGCATCGGCCACCGTTATCTCCGCGGCGCCGTGGGCTACGGCGGACCGTGCTTCCCGCGCGACAACGCGGCGCTGGCCACCGTGGCGGCGCAGATCGGAGCGTCCGCCGACATCGCGCTCGCCACCGACGCGATCAACCGCCGCCAGGTACCGCGCATCGCGGCCATCGTCCGGGAGCATGCCGAGCCGGGACGCGACCGGGTCGGCGTGCTGGGACTCTCCTACAAACCCGACACGCCGGTCGTAGAGGAAAGCCAGGGCGTGATGCTGGCCGCGCGGCTGGCGGCCGACGGGTTCGCGACGACGGTGTTCGATCCGGCGGCGCTCGGCGAAGGCGGGACCGCGCTGGGGCCGGCGATCGCGCGCGCCGCGTCGCTCGACGACTGCCTCGACGCCGTGGATCTGGCGGTCATCATGGTGCCGTGGCCCGCCTTCCGCGAGATTCCGGCGCGTCTGCGCGCGCGGCCCCGGCGGCCGCGCACGATCGTCGACTGCTGGCGCCTGCTCGACGCCGCGGATCTGGAGGGCCTGGCCGCCCTCGTCTACCCGGGCCGCGGCGCTACCCGACCGCGATCAGATCGAACTGCTCGTGGTGCAGCTGGGCGTCGGGACGGATAGCGATCTCTCGCCCGAGCGACTGCTTCAGATCCCTGAACACCGCGCGCTCCTCGTCGCGCAGCGCGCGCGCGATGTCGGGATTCACGCGCAGCACGAGCGTCTGGCCGTCGAGATCGCCGCTGAGTTTCTTCACTTCCGACAGAATCTCGTAGCAGATCGTCGAGCTCGACTTGATCACGGCGCTTCCGGCGCAGTACGGGCATGGCTCGGTCAGCACGCGTTCGAGGCTCTGCTTGACCCGCTTGCGCGTGATGATGACGAGACCGAAGTCCGAGACCTGCAGGACCTTCGAGGGCGCGCGGTCCTTCCGCAACTCCTGTTCGACCGTCTGGAAGACCTTCTGGCGGTTCTTCTTCTCTTCCATGTCGATGAAATCGAGGACGATGATGCCACCGAGGTCGCGCAGCCGGATCTGGCGGACGATTTCCTTGCCGGCCTCGAGATTGGTCTTCAGGATCGTGTCTTCGAGCCGGCCCGCGGTCTTCTTGCCCACGTACCGGCCGGTGTTCACATCGATGGCGACCAGCGCTTCGGTCTGGTTGATGACGATCGACCCGCCGGACTTCAGCCACACCTTGCTGCGGAGCGCGCGGTCGATCTCCGCCTGGACGCCGTATTCCTCGAAAATCGGGTACTCCGTCTCGTAGAGCTTCACCCGCGAGGCGAGCGGCGGCATGATGCGCTCGACGAGCTCGCAGACGCGCCGGTACTCGAGCTCGTTGTCGATGCGGATGGCGGAGAATTCCTCGGTCAGCAGGTCCCGCAGGAGCTTGGCGACGAGGCTCTGCTCCTGATACACGACGGCGGGCGCGCGGGAGGACTCGGACTTCTGGCGGATGTCGGTCCAGACCCGATGGAAGTAGCTCAGGTCCGAGACGATGTCCTCCTTGGGGCGGCCCGCCGCGGCGGTGCGGATGATCACGCCGCCGGTGAAGCCGTGCTGTTCGCGGAATTCGCGC
>JACQZV010000058.1 GCA_016213695.1 Acidobacteriota bacterium
GCCGGCGGCGACCCGGGCCGCGGAAACGGCTGCGGCGTCTGCGCCAGGACAGCCGTGGCGAGCACGGCACAACCGGTGACGAGGACGCACACCCGTCGCACGGAATGATTATAGGACGTACTTCCGGCGCAGGAGACCGACGACGTCTCGCACCTCCTGGCGGTACGGCGAGGGGGCGTACTTACCCGCGTACAGACCCTCGTAGCCCTCGACCAGGTGCGGGAACTCCTGCGACAGCCAGCGCATGAAATGATCGCGGGTGCCCCCCTCGAGGTACATCACGTTGCAGCCGACGAAGCGCGCCCCGTGGGCGGCAATCGCTTTCATCGTGCGCTCGAGCCGCGCCGGCTTCGACGTGATGCCGGGCACGATCGGGTTCATCAGCACGCCCGCGCGAATGCCGGCGTCGGCCAGTTCGCGCACCGCTCGAAGCCGCTGGAGGGGCGGCGCCGTGCCGGGCTCGAGCTGCTGCCACGCCTCCTCGTCCACCGTCGGCACGCTGATGTACACGCCGCAGCCGGGACCTTTCGCCAGGTCCGAGAGGATGTCCTTGTCGCGCACGATCATCGGCCCCTTGGTAACGACGCTCACAGGAGTCCTGGCGTCGCGCAGCGCCTCGAGCGATCGCCGTGTCAGCCTGTAGTGCCCTTCGATCGGCTGATAACCGTCGGTGGCGGTCCCGAGCGCCACGTCCTCGCGCGCCCACGAGGGGCGCTCCAGCTCGCGGCGCAGCACCTCGACGAAGTTGGTCTTCACGAGAATGACCGAGGAGAACTCGTCGCCGGCGCCGAGCTCGAACTGGGTGTGATACCGCCGCGCGTAGCAGTAGTGGCACCCGTGGGTGCAGCCGCGGTACGGGTTGAGCGTCCACTTGAACGGCATCCCGGTGACAGGGTTCAGTGCGGAGCGGCACCGCACCTCCTGGTAGCGCGCCGCGTCGGCCCGCCGCTCGGCCTCGGTGAGCGCGGCGGCGCCGCCGGCCTTCACGCGGTTCGCGATGTCACGCGTGGTCGGGGCGCGGCGACCGAAATCGAAGAGAAGAGGGGCTGTTTCCAACGTAATCCAAGTATCTTTCGATAAATGTTCGCCATCGTAACACGCCCGGGTGAATTGTTGAGCTGCGACGGATTGGAGGCGCCTTGGGGGATCTCAGCGGCCGGGAGGGGCGTCGGTTGACGCTCTCCAGTACGCCAGCAGGTCGTCCAGCATCCGATCGAAAGAGATGAGCGGCGTCCAGCCAGTCGTGGCGCGGAGGCGCGAGGCGTCTCCGAGGATGACGGGGGTGTCCTGGGGGCGGAATCGTTCGGGATCGATGCTGACGTCGATGCGTACCTGCGCGCGGTGCACGAGCGCGTCGAGGACGCCCCGAATGGGACGAGCGACGCCCGAGGCGATGTTGTACACCGTGCCCGCGACGCCGCGCTCCATGAGCAGGGCGTAGGCGCGGACGACGTCGCGCACGTCGGTGAGGTCGCGCGCGGCGTCGAGATTGCCGACCTTGATCACTGGCGGCAGCGCGCCGCGCTCGATGAGCGCGATCTGGCGCGCCATGCCGGGCGCCGCGAAGTCGGGCCGCTGCCGCGGTCCCGTGTGGTTGAACGGACGGACGAGAAGCACGTCGAGGCCGTCTTCGGCCAGGCTGCGCAGCGTCAGCTGCTCCTGGGCCAGCTTGCTCAGCGCGTACGGGCTTGTGGGCGCCAGCGGATCGTCTTCCCGCAGCGGCTTCGTGGACGGCGCGTAGACGGTGGCGGACCCGGTCACGAGCACGCGACAGCCGCCGCCCGCGCGCCGGAGCGCGTCGAGCAGGTGGTGTGTGGTCAGCACGTTGTGCGCCAGCGGATAGGCCGTGTCGCGCCACGAGGCGCCCACGTGCGGCGCGCCCGCGCAGTGGTAGACCGCCGCGGGCCGCAGCGCGCCCATCTCGCGGCGCACGCGGTCGCGGTCGAGCAGGTCGACGGAGGTCCAGCGGGCGAGCCCCGCGATGCCGGGAGGAGGCGCGGACCGCGCCCACGCGACCAGATCGCACGATCCGGACAGCTGTTCGATGAGGTGGCTGCCGGCGAACCCGGCGGCGCCGGTGACGAGGACGACCTGCGGCCTGCCGCTCACGTCGTGCGGCCGTACTGCGCTTGGTAGTACGACCGGAATGCCGGATCCTGCTCCTTGATCGGCCTCCACCACCATTCGTTCTTCCGGTACCACTCGACGGTGTCGCGCAGGCCTTCGTCGAAGGGGACCTGCGGCGTCCATCCGAGCGCGCGCAGTCTGGCCGTGTCGAGGCAGTAGCGGCGGTCGTGCCCGGGCCGATCCGGCACCGGCGTGATGAGAGCAGCCGTCCTGCCGGCGTGCGCCAGAATGCGGTGGGTGAGGTCAACGTTGGTCACCTCGTTGCCGCCGCCGATGTTGTAGACCTCACCGTTGACCCCGCTGGCGATCAGCAGGTCGAGCGCCAGGCAGTGGTCGTTGACGTGCAGCCAGTCGCGGACGTTCCCTCCGTCGCCGTAGAGCGGCACCGGCCGGTTGTCGATGGCGTTGGTCACGAAGAGCGGGATGACCTTCTCGGGAAACTGGTACGGGCCGTAGTTGTTCGACGCGCGCGTGATCACGACGGGCACGCCGTAGGTGGCCCAGTAGCTGTAGGCCAGGCGGTCGGCCCCTGCCTTGCTCGCCGCGTACGGATTGCGCGGCTTCAGTTCGTCGGTCTCGCGGCTGGCGCCGGTGGCCACGCTGCCGTACACCTCGTCGGTGGAGATCTGCACGAACCGGCGAAGCCGGGGCGCCCGGCGGGCGGCCTCGAGCAGCACGAAGGTGCCCTCGACGTCGGTGCGGATGAACTCGCCGGCGGCCAGAATCGACCGGTCCACGTGCGTTTCGGCGGCGAAATGGACGACGATCTCCGCGCGGGCCACGAGCGGGCCGCTCACCGCCGCGTCCAGGATGTCGCCGTGCACGAACGTGTGGCGCGGGTCGTCGATGACGTCGTGGAGGTTCTCGCGGCGGCCGGCGTAGGTGAGCTTGTCGAGCGTGGTGACGCGCCAGTCCGTGTGGCGGCGGAGGGCGTGGCGCACGAAGTTGCTGCCGATGAAGCCGGCGCCGCCGGTGACCAGGACCTCAACCATCCCGGCGGGTCCAGTCGTAGGGCAGGGTGTCGTGGGGCGCCAGCCGGAATTCATCCGGGTCCGCGTACCGGTAGGGCTCGGTCGGCACGTTGATGACGAGTGCGGCCTCAGGACTGATGCACTTCCAGCCGTGGTACACGAGCTTCGGCACCTGCACGAGCGTCGGGTTCTGCGCGCCGATGAAGAACTCGTTGACGGCGCCGCTCGTCGGCGAGTCGGGCCGCGTATCGACCAGCACGAGCTTCACCATGCCGGCGACGCAGGCGAAGTGATCCACCTGCGCCTTGTGGTAGTGCCAGGCCTTGACGACGCCCGGATAGGTGGCCGAGACATAGACCTGCCCGAACGTCGTGAACAGGTCGGAGTCGTCGGCGCGCAGGATCTCGAGCAGCCACCCGCGCTCGTCGGGAATCAGGCGGAGCGCCTTCGTCTTCACGTCGTGAATGCGGGGGTGCTTCGCGGTCGCGGCCGCGTACGCCGTGGGATTGGTCATGCGCTCACCATTTGATGCCGACTTCCGAATTGTCGCCCAACATGAAGCGATAGGCGCTCGGCTTCACCGGCATGCGGTAAATCTTCACGTTCTTGCCGATCAGGCTGTCGATGACGCGGTTGGCGAGGTCGCACACCGACGCGCCCTCGAGGACGATGCTGTGCTCGATTTCCGACTCGCGGATCTCGACGTCGTTCATGATCGCCGTGAACGGCCCGACGTACGCGTGCAGGATGCGCGCCCCGCGGCCGATGATCGCCGGCCCCCGGACGACCGATCGCTCCACGACCGCACCCGGCTCGATCACGACCTTTCCTTCGACGCGGCTCTCCTCGTCCACGGTGCCTTCGATGCGCCGCTCCTGTGTGTCCAGGATCAGCCGGTTCGCCTCGAGCATGTCCTCGAGCTTCCCGGTGTCCTTCCACCATCCGTCGACGATGTGCGGCCGGACGGTGAGGCCGCGGTCGATCAGATCCTGGATCGCGTCGGTGATCTCGAGCTCATTCCGGAAGCTCGGGCGGATCCGGTTCACCGATTCGAAAATCTCCGGCCCGAACATGTAGACGCCGACGAGCGCCAGATCGCCGATGGGCTCCTTCGGCTTCTCGACCAGGCGGACGACGTGGCCGTCGCGCAGTTCCGCCACGCCGAACATCTGCGGGTCGGGGACATGCGCCAGCAGGATCTGCGCCGCCGGCTTCTCGCGCGCGAATTCCTCCACGAAGTGGGTGATTCCCTTATTGAGGAGGTTGTCGCCGAGGTACATCACGAAGGGGTCGGCGCCGATGAAGGGCTGGCTGATCTTGACGGCGTGCGCGAGGCCGCGGGGCGCATCCTGTTCGATATATGTGACGCGCACGCCCCAGCGGGAGCCGTCGCCGACGGCGGCGCGGATCTCCGCCTGCGTGTCGCCGACGACAATGCCGATGTCGCGGATGCCGGCGGCCGCGATGGCCTCGATCCCGTAGAAGAGCACCGGCTTGTTCGCCACCGGCACCAGCTGCTTGGCACTCGTATAGGTGAGCGGGCGCAGGCGCGTTCCCTTGCCGCCGCTGAGGATCAGGCCTTTCACGTCACGACCCCATCAGGCCGCCGAAGGCGCCGAGAAAATTGGAAAACGTGCCGATGCCCGCCAGCACGAACGACACGTTGAACCGCCGGTCGGACGGAATCGGGAAGTCGGAGCGTGACTGGGGAAACTTGAACTTCTGAAACTCGGCCTGGAGGCCGCAGCATTGCGCGAGGTACGCGAACCCGATGTTCTGATTGAGAATGCCGGCGCGTCCGATGTCCCACGTGAGCGAATAGGCCCCGGTCGCGCGGCCTTGGAGCAGCTTCAGCGCCGTCGACCATGTGAGCGAGCTCTCGGGCTTGACCCTGGGATTGCGGCGCTGCCGGCTGTAATTCACCGTTGTCGATCCCGCGGCGAACTGCGTGGTGCCTCCTGTCGTCAGCAGATGCAGCCCGTCCCCGTTCACGTCGTACTCGAGCCGCGTCGTCGATTCCAGCGCCGCCGACGGCGACACCTTCGCGGTGAGCGCCACGTCCGAGAGATCGACCGCGCGGTTGCGGAAGCTGGTGCTCACGTACTGCGTATCGTTCAGGCTCGAGCGGCGGGTCGCGTAGTACGTCTGCTGCACGCCGACAGTCAGGAACTGGATCGTCGACCCGGCCGACCCGTCGAGGGCGCGCGCCCGGTACAGCAGCCGGTTGTTCACGCCGTAGGTCACCCGCATCGTGTCGCCCAGGATCACGTCGGTCGTGTCGATGAGCGTCAGGACCCGCGACGCGTTGTCGATCGCCGGCACGTACTCGACCGCGAAGGTCGGCTCGACCAGGTGCTTCTTGCGCTCGCTGTACGCGCTGTCGGGCGTGTCCCAGATTTTCGACAGCACGGGGCCGACCACGTCGGTTCGCACGAGCAAGTACCGGCGCGTCAGCGGGTCGGTCGTGACGCGGCCGCTCCGATCCGCGCTGCGCGAGTAGTAGGTCGTCCGGTAGGAGGCGCTCGTATTCATCGTGAGAAACGTGAGACGCGACAGCGCCGCCCGCACCGACGGCGCCATGTCGAATCGTGCGAGGCTCCGGTCCCCGGTGACCCGGCCGTTGGTGATCTGGCGGAAGGGGAGGTAGCTGAAGTCGTTGTTGACCGACGCGTAGATCGGCGCCCCGAACAGACGCGTCGGCGCGATGGCCGCCGCCAGCCGCGGCGTGCTGCCGTAGAGCTGCGACGTGTCGGCGGCGGTGAACGTCTCGGTCCGCTGGAAGAGGGCGCTGGCCGTGAGCGGCCCCCAGAGTCCCGCCAGCCCGCCTTCAATCGTGCGCGTCGCGTTCGACGCCTGGTAGAGGCTCTGCTGGTACAGCTGCTGGGTGATGATGCTCGTCGTGTAGTCGATCCGCTCGTGCAGCCGGAGAGAGGTGCCGAGCATCTGGTTGCCGGTCCCGTTGACCTGAAACGACGACTGCGCCGGCAGGCGCGCGATGCGGCCGCTCTGCCGGAACTCCGCCTGCCGCTGGTTCAGCCGGTAGAAGCGGAACGTGCCGTACGACTCCTGGCTCGCCACGTAGCGATACTCAGCGCCCGCGCCCTGGCCGACGTTGGTGAACCAGTCGTGAAAGAGGGTGGCATCCTGGCTGTCGCCCATCGCCCAGAAGAACGCGTTGCTCACCGTCTGTCCGCGGAGCGTCGAGGCGCCGTAGGTGGGGAGCAGGAAGCCGGTTGCGCGCTCGTCGCTCTTGATCGGGTAGTAGAGCACCGGCAGGTACATCAGCGGCACGCCCTTCACCCGCAGCACCGTGTTGCGCGCCACGGCGTACTCGTCGAGCGTGAGGACCACCGAGTTGCTCGTCACCTCCCAGCGCGGCGTCGGCTGGACGCACGTCGTGAAGCCGCCGCGCGTCAGCTTGTACCGGCGCTGGTCGAGCTTGTCGATCGTCTGGCCGTAGAAGTAGACCTCCGGGTCCTGGTTGGCGAACTCAGCCGGGTTCCCCTTCGTGCCGAGCGACATGATGCCCGACGCCATGTGGAACGTCCCGGTGCCCCTGGCCACGTTGAACTCCACGCTCTCGGCGGCGATGCGGCCCTCGGGATTCGTGAAGACCACGTTGCCGCTGGCGACGAGCCGCAGTTCGGGATCGGTGTACATGTCGATGACGTCGGCGAAGAAGCCCATCTGCGGACACTCCACCTGCACCTGCCCGGTGAGGCGGAGGTGAGTGGCCGATATCCGTTCGAACTGCCACTGCGTCGATCGCGTGCAGGCGCCGAAGAACGGGTCGTTGAGGGCGCCGGCGACGGCGCCCGGCACGGCCCCGGGCACGGCCGGCGCGGGTGCCTGGGCGAAGGCCGGCGACGCGCACGCGGCGAGCACACAGCAGAGAAGAATCCGCGAACGACCCATGCGTCTGTTGGGGAAATCATCGCAGGATAGCACGGCGCCGGAGACGGTCGCGAACGGCGCCGATGAGGAAAATCGACCCGGTGACGCACACGCTGGACGCGATCGACAGCGCCAGCTCGACCGCGGCGGCCGGATCCGGCTCGGCGCGCACGCCGGTGGCTCCGCACGCGGCGATGCGGGCGGCCAGCTCGCGCGCCGGAATCGCACGCGGCGTGGCGGCGGCGGTGGCGACAACCGTGGACACCGACGGCAGCAGCGCGTCGACGATGCCCGGCACGTCCTTGTCGCGCATCATCCCGATCACGAGCGGCGGCCGTTCCGGATGCCATCGCTGCAGATAGCGCGCGAGCGCGCGCGCCCCGTCCACGTTGTGCGCCGCGTCGAGCAGGACGCGTGCGTCGCCTGGCATCTCAACTTGTTCGAGCCGCCCGGGCCAGTCGACGTCGGTCAGCCCGCGCTCGATCGCTTCGCGCGACACGTCGAGACTCGTCCGCCGCCGCGCGGCTTCGAGCAGCCGGACGGCGACGAGCGCATTGCCGATCTGGTGCTCGCCTCGCAGCCCCAGCGTCAGCGGTCCGTAGCGATCGTCGGGCGTGTCGATGGTGACGACCGTCCGCCCGTCGCGAACGTCGGCGTCGACGCGCACGCCTGCGGAGGCGTCGACGACCTCGGCCTGTCGATCGGCCGCCACCGCGCCCACCACCTGCCGGGCCGCGTCTGGCAGGGTGCCGGCGACGAGTGTCATGCCGGGCTTGACGATCCCGGCCTTTTCGAACGCGATCGCCTCGATCGTGTCCCCGAGCAGATCCTGGTGGTCGAAGCCGACGGATGTAATGGCCCCGACCCGCGCCGGGACCACGTTGGTCGAGTCGAAGCGTCCGCCGAGCCCCACCTCGATCACGGCGGCCTGCACGCCCGCCCGGCGGAACAGTTCGAATCCGAGAGCGGTGGTCGCTTCGAAGAACGTGGGGTGCGCGGCCAGATCGCCGGCGGTTCTCAGGCGCTCCGCACAGTCGAGGACG
Source organism: Acidobacteriota bacterium (assembly GCA_016213695.1). Classification (GTDB taxonomy): domain Bacteria; phylum Acidobacteriota; class Vicinamibacteria; order Vicinamibacterales; family UBA2999; genus DATCJA01. The sequence goes on from JACQZV010000058.1 coordinate 8,036, forward strand.
TCACCCGCGGCGCGCTCGAGATCGGCGTCGGACACCTGGGCGGTCCCGATGACGAATCGCTCCGCCAGGTCGACCAGGTGTGGGGACACATAGCGCCCGGCGCGGATACCACCGGCGACGAGCGCGGCATGCACCATCGCGGTGACCGAGCCCTTGCCGTTGGTGCCCGCGACGTGGATGGCCGTGAAGGACCGTTCCGGGTGCCCGAGGGCCTCGCAGAGGCGGGAGATGTTCCCGAGCCCGAGCTTGATGCCGAACGATTCGAGGGCGAAGAGGCGGTCGAGCACCTCAGCGCTGGTCGGCCTCAACGGCGGTCGCCATCTCCACGGGCGGTTCGACCGGCGCCGGGGCGGCGCCGAGCAGGCGCAGCAGGCGTGCGAGGACGGCCTTCATCTCGCGGCGATCGACGATCAGATCGAGCATGCCGTGCTCGAGGAGGAACTCGCTGCGCTGAAAGCCGTCCGGCAGCTTCTGCTTGATCGTCTGCTCGATGACGCGCGGCCCGGCGAAGCCGATGAGCGCCTTCGGCTCCGCGATGTTCAGATCGCCGAGCATCGCAAAGCTGGCGGTCACGCCGCCGGTCGTCGGGTCGGTGAGCACCGAGATGAAGGGGACGCGCGCCCGGTCGAGCCGCGCCAGCGCGGCCGAGATCTTCGCCATCTGCATCAGCGACAGCACGCCTTCCATCATGCGGGCGCCGCCCGAGGACGAGACGACAATCACCGGCTGGCGGCGATCCACGCCAATCTCGATCGCCCGCGTGATCTTCTCGCCGACGACCACTCCCATGCTGCCCCCGATAAAGGCGTACTCCATCGCGGCGACGACGACGTCGAGACCCTCGAGCCGCCCGGTGGCCACGACCACGGCATCGGTCATGCCCGTGGCGTCGATGGTGGCGCGCAGGCGATCGCGGTACGCCTTGGTGTCGGTGAAGTGCAGCGGGTCGGTCGAGGCCAGCCCGGTGTGATGTTCGGTCCAGCGCCCCTCGTCAAAAAGGATGCGGAGCCGTTCGGTGGCGCCGATGCGGAAGTGATGGGCGCACTTGGGGCAGACGTGCAGATTGCTCTCCAGGTCCTTGTTGTACAGCACCTGCGCGCAACCCGGACACTTGACCCAGAGCCCCTCGGGCACCCGGCTCGGCTTCTCGGCCGTCGCCGAGCCCATCGGCTTGCGGGCCTTCTTGAACCAGGCCATGGCGGATCATTCTACGTCCTCGGGACGTAGTACCGGGTGCCGCGATTCATCGTGCGGATCTGGCGGAGCAGGTCGTCCACGGCGGCGTCGCTGGCCGCCAGGTCCACCTGCGATGTTTCGACCACCAGCAGCGGCGTGGCGGTGTAGTGGAAGAAGAAGTGCTGGTACGCCTCGTTGAGCTCGCGCAGGTACGACGGCTCGGGGGCCGGGGTCTCCAGGGCGGCGTCGGTTGCGCGGTCGCGCATCCGCCGCCGCAGCACGTCGGTCGGCGCCTGCAGATAGATCACGAGGTCGGGTGACGGGACGTCGCGCGCGAGCAGATCGAACAGGCGCTGGTAGATGAACAGCTCGTTGTCGTCGAGATTCAGGTACGCAAAGATCTTGTCTTTGTCGAACAGGTAGTCGGCCACCGTGGTCTGGGCGAACAGGTCGCCTTGCCGCAGCGTCAGTTGCTGGCGGTGGCGGTTCAGCAGGTAGAAGAGCTGCGCCTGGAGCCCGGCGCCCGCCCGGCCGGCATAAAAATCGGCGAGGAACGGGTTCTCCATCTCTTCCAGCACGAGCGCGGCGTCGAGACGCGCGGCGAGCCGCTCGGCCAGCGACGTCTTGCCGACACCGATCGGCCCCTCGATCGCGATGTACTGAAATGCCATGGCTCGGGCCGGGCCGGGAGCGCCGGCGCCTGCATGCTATCATCCGGCCGACTATGAACAAGGCACAAGGCACAATCCACGTGACCCTTTGTGACTTGTGCCTTGTGACGTGCGCCCTGGTGTCGTTGACCCTTGGCCCCGCCTGCGCCACCGTTCCGCTGCCTGCGACCCCCGTCGAACCACCCGTCGTCTCCTGGGAACAGAAGCTCGATTGGATCCTGCGGCTGGAGGATCAGCGGATCCTCCGCGATCCCAACCCGCCGCCTCCGGTGACGCTCGTCCCTGCGACGAACACGCAGCCGGCGATCGTCGCGCCGCCGCCGCCGTCCGACCTCATCCGGCTGCTCGGCGACGGCGAGGCGCGCGTCCGCCGGCGTGCGGCGCTGGCGCTCGGCCGCGTGGGTCTACCCGACGCCGTGGAACCGCTGACCAGGCTGCTCGCCTCCGACGAGGAGCGCGACGTCCGGCAGATGGCGGCGTTCGCGCTCGGCCTGATCGGGGATCCCGCAGCGCGCACGGCGCTCGTCGATGCGCTGGCCGACCGGGATCCGCTTACGCAGGGCCGGGCCGCCGAAGCGCTCGGCCTGATCGGTGATCGCGCGGACGCCCCGGCGGTCAGCGAGATGGTCCAGCGCCATGTGCGCACGGGCGCGATTGCTTCGATCGAGCCGGACGACCTCGCGTATCCGCTGGGGCCGCCCGTGGAGGCGGCTCGGCTCGGCTTGTACGCGCTGGTTCGACTCGGCGCGTACGAGGCGCTGGCGGCCGCCGCGCTCGACAGCGCCGGCCAGCCGGTATCGCGGTGGTGGCCGGTCGCCTACGCGCTGCAGCGGCTGGGCGACGCGCGCGCGGCGCCGGCGTTGGCGGCGCTCCTGAACACGCCGGGGCGCTATACGGCGTCCTTTGCGGCCCGGGGACTCGGCGTCGTCAAGGCGGCCGCCGCGGCGCCCGCGCTACGGCAGATCGTCGAACAGCGCACAGCGCATGAGGCCGTGGTGATGCAGGCGATCCGCGCGCTCGCCTCCATCGGCGACGCGCCCTCCGCGCCGGCGCTGACGCGCATCGTGTCGAACGCGAAGACCGATGCGCTGCTGAGGGCGGAGGCGATGACGGCCCTCGGCGCCGTGGCGACGCCCGAGAGCCTCGACCTGATGATCGACCTGCTCTCGGACGACTCGCCGGTCATCCGCGGCCTCGCCATTCGAACGCTCGCGCGGATCGACCCCGATGGGTTCCTCCTCACGCTGTCCGGCCTCGATCCGGACAAGGACGCGACCGTCCGGGTGGCGCAGGCCGCTGCCCTCGGATCGCTGCCGGCGGCGCGCGGCGTTCCGGCATTGACGGTGCTGTCGGCGGATCGGGATTCCCGCGTGATTGCCGCCGTGCTCTCCGCGCTCGTGGCGGCGAAGGCCCCGGATGCGGACAGGATGCTCGTGACGCGCCTGAAAGCCGACGATGTCGCCATCCGGATGGCCGCCGCCAGCGGGCTCGCGGACCTCAAGGCGACCGGCGCCGGCCCCGCGCTCGTCGAGGCCTATCGCGCGGCTGCCGGTGACGGTACGTACGTGGCGCGCGCCGCCATCCTGGCCGCGCTCAACCGGCTCGACCCGGCCGCCGCACAGCCGCTGCTCCAGGAGGCGCTTCGCGACCGCGAGTGGGCGGTTCGCGTGCGAGCGGCCGCGCTGTACCGGGAGCGGGGGAGCCCCGACGGCGCGGTTGACGCGGCCATCCGTCCGGTGCCTGGCGGGAGAACGCTGACCGATGAGGAGCGCAACGGCCTCATCAGCCCCCCGTTCTCGCCGCACGCCTACATCGAGACGGACCGCGGCGCGATCGAGCTGGAGCTGGCCATCCTCGACGCGCCGCTGACCGCGGCGAATTTCATCGCGCTGGCGCGCCGCCGCTTCTTCGACGGCCTCGTCATTCATCGCGTCGTTCCCGACTTCGTCGTCCAGGGCGGCGACCCGCGCGGCGACGGCGAGGGCGGACCCGGCTACACGATTCGTGACGAGATCAACCTGCGTCCCTATCTGCGCGGGACGGTGGGCATGGCGCTCGACTGGAAGGACACGGGCGGCAGCCAGTTCTTCATCACCCATGCACCCCAGCCGCACCTGGATGGCCGCTACACCGTGTTCGGAAGTGTCGTCAACGGGATGGAGGTGGTGGATCGCCTGGTGCCGGGCGATGTGATCCGGCGCGTGCGGATCTGGGATGGGGTGACAACCGACAACTGACAACTGTACAAAAAAAGGGGGCGCGCACCGGCACACCCCCTTCTCGTGGCGAGACGGGCGTTATCTCTTTTTCGCCGCCTTCTTCTTGCCGCCTTTAGCCTTCTTCGCCATCGCTTAATCCCCCCTTTCGGTGCTGTGATTGCGAGTGAATCCGCCCGACCACCCGGCGCACTCTGCCGCCTGGCACGTCGGCCCGGGCATCGGCGGTCTCGCTTCGTGGGCTCTCCCGCGACGAACGTGATGCGGAGAGCAGCAACTCAGGAAACGTGGGCGAGGTAGAAAAAAGGGGTGCTCGACGAGCACCCCTGCAGTTCGGTCGGAAGAGTTACCGCTTCTTCGCGGCCTTCTTCTTTCCCTTGGCAGCCTTCTTCGCCATTGTTTTCTCCTCAGGTTGTCGTGACTCAGCCTCTGACAGCCAGCGTGACCGTCACAACGGGTGGGCTGAGCCATCCACCCTCATACCAGATGTAGATTATGGGTGAGATTTCCTTGATGTCAAGCACAAAAGCGCACCGTTGTCAAAAACGCGCGTCTGTTGAGAGTGTCGGTTCCAGGCGCGCAGGACTGCAGCGCGCGCTACCGTCGGAACGCGCGGAGCGCGGTGCGCGCGCGGGCGGCGCTCCTGGTTGGATCGTTCGCGCCCGCGGCGTCGATCGCCGCGCGGTACGCGGCCGCGGCCTCGGCGCGGCGGCCGAGATGTTCGAGCGCCTGCCCGAGCTGGTACTGCGCGCGCGCCACCGCGCCGACCGGCGCCGCCGGTCGCGCCGCGATCACCGCCTGCAGCGGGTCGAGGGCCGCCTCGCTGCGCGAGAGCTGGTCGAGCTGCGACGCGACGCCGAGCCGGGCGCTCGCTTCCACCAGCGCCGGCTCGGCCACCCGGCCCTGGCGCGCGGCCTCGAGCAGCGCCTCCCAGGTGCGCAGGCTGGCCTCGGTGTCGTCGAGGTAGAAGTCCTGGATCTCGGCGATCGCCTGCGGGAAGTGCGGGTTGTGCGGGTACCGCGCCTCGAGCTCGCGCAGCAGCTCGATAGCGCGCTGGAACTGTTTCTCGTACCAGACATAGACGATGTGGAGCTGATAGTCGGCTTCGCTGTGGAAGAGCTGGCCGGCCTCCCGGGCGCGTCGCTTCTCGTCGAGGCCGCGGGCGGGGTGGCCGCCCGGCTGCAGGAGCAGCCAGCTCTGGAGCTTCAGCGCCCTGGGCGCGACGTCGGCGTAGTAGTGATACAGGCCGATCCCGAAGTAGGCGTCGGCCATCGCGGGGTCGAGCGCCAGCGCGCGTTCGAGCGCCTCCCTGATCCGCGAGCCGTCCCGTACCGCCGACACGCGCTCCCCGCGCAACGCCCGCCACTGCACGCGGGCCCCGTACGCGCCGCCCAGATACAGCCACGCCTCGGCGCGAGCCGGCTCGCGCCCGGTCCATGCCGTGGTGGCCGCGATTGCGGCCTCGACTCGCGACTGGAACGCCGCGTCGTGGGCCGTGCTGAACGGGTCGAGCTGCATGCGCCACCAGAGGTGTGCCGCCTCGAGCACGGCACAGGCTTCGCGAGGCGCCGGCGGGCAGGCCTGCGCCAGCAGCGCCGGTACCGCCTCGAAGCGCGCGTCGAGGATCGCGTCGTACGCGCGGATGAGCCCCGGCGCGGCCGTCAGGCCGCGCGCCGGGGGCGCCTGGACGGCGGCCGAAAGCAGCGTACCGAGCGCGCACACCGGAATCACGACACGAAACACCGAGGCTCCGAGGCCCCGGGAAGCCAGAAACGTCTTACTCGGTGTCTCGGGGCCTCGGTGGTACGTCGCAGCGCCGTTCACGTGAGGCTGGTGCGAAGGCGCTGCTTTTCGGCATGGCGCTCGAGTGCCAGCTCGATCAGGCGGTCGAGCAGGGCGGGGTAGGCCAGGCCGGACGCCTCCCACAGCTTGGGATACATGCTGATGGTGGTGAAGCCCGGAATCGTGTTGACCTCGTTGACGAAGATCTCATCGGAGTCGCGCGCCATCAGGAAGTCAACGCGCGCCATCCCGGCCCCTTCCACGGCCCGGAAGGCGTCAATGGCGAACCGCTGGATCTCGGCGGTCTGCCTGGCGGTGAGCGGGGCGGGAATGAGCAGCTCGGACCCCCTGTCCGCGTACTTGGCCTCGTAGTCGTAGAACTCGCGCGAAGGGATGATTTCGCCGACGATCGACGCCCGCGGCTCGTCGTTGCCGAGTACGGCGCACTCGAGCTCGCGCGCGCCCGGGACGGCGGCCTCGATGACGGCCTTCCGATCGAACTCGAACGCGATCCCCATCGCGCCAGCCAGGTCCGCCTCCGCCGGTACTTTTGAGATGCCGACGCTCGATCCCAGGTTGGCCGGCTTGACGAACACGGGGTAGTGCAGCGTGTCCGAGACCTGCCGCGTCATGCCGGCGGTGTCGCGGTCCCACGCGTGCCGCAGCGCCACGAGGTGAGGGACGATCGGCAGCGCGCGCGCGGCGAAGAGCGTCTTCATCACCGCCTTGTCCATGCCGGCAGCCGAGCCGAGCACGCCGGCGCCGACGTAGGGCACGTTGGCGAGCTCGAGCAGCCCCAGGACCGTGCCGTCCTCGCCGTACGGCCCGTGCAGCACGGGGAAGACGACGTCCAGGCTGCTGGCTGCCACAGCGGCCGATGGCTCGACCGGCTGGAGCGCCTCGGCGCGTTGGCCCTGGTCGCCACCGGCGGACAGGACGCGAGGAACCTGCGCGCCGAGCGTCCAGCGACCGGTCTTCTCGATTCGGATGGGGACGGCTTCGTATCTGGCGGCGTCAAGGTGCCTGAAGATCGACGCGGCGGAGGCCACCGACACCTCGTGCTCGCCTGAACGGCCACCGTAGATGACGCCGACGCGGAGTCTTGTCACGATGAGAATCGGGTACCAATAGTAGCGTGCTCCCGTTCTCGTTCCGGCTGAGAAGCACCGACGGCGCCGCGCGCCTCGGCGAGCTCGAGACCCCCCACGGCATCGTCCAGACGCCGGCGTTCATGCCGGTCGGGACGCAGGGCGCCGTCAAGGCGATGCGGCACCGCGAGCTGGAAGAAGCCGGCGCGGAAATCATTCTGGCCAACACGTATCACCTGCTCGTCAGGCCGGGTGATGCCCTGATCGCCAGGCGGGGCGGCCTGCACCGCTTCACCGGCTGGACACGGCCGATCCTGACCGACAGCGGCGGCTTCCAGGTCTACAGCCTGGCCCGGCGCCGTGTGATTACCGAGGAGGGGGCCGATTTCCAGTCGCATCTCGACGGCGCCCGGTATCTGCTCACGCCGGAGCGAGCGACAGATGTGCAGGCGCACCTCGGGTCGGATGTCGCGATGGTGCTCGACGAGTGCGTCGCCCTCCCCGCCACGCGCGACCAGGCCGCCGAGGCGATGCTGCGGTCGGTACGATGGGCCGAGCGCTGCCGCCGGCGGCTCCTCGATCTCCGGCGCGGCGCGATTTCCGGGGTGGTCGTGTCGACTCCGGCGCAGGCGCAGTTCGGGATTATTCAGGGCGGCGTCTTCCAGGATCTGCGCGACGAGAGCGCGGACCGGACGCTGCGCATCGGGTTCGAGGGGTACGCGATCGGCGGGCTGAGCGTGGGCGAGCCGCTCGACCAGCTGTATGCCGTGACCGGCGACACGGCGCGGCGCCTGCCGGCCGACCGGCCGCGGTACCTCATGGGCGTCGGCACGCCGGACGATCTGGTCGAGTGTGTCGCCCGCGGCATCGACATGTTCGATTGCGTGCTGCCGACGCGCAACGGCCGGAACGGCCAGCTCTTCACCAGCCAGGGGCGAATCAACATCAAAAACGCGCAGTATGCCGAGGACGACGGCCCGCTGGATCCGGCGTGCGGCTGCTATACCTGCCGGCACCACTCCAGGGCGTATCTGCGGCACCTGTACATGGCGGGCGAGATGACGGCAGGCGCCCTTAACACGTTGCACAATCTCAGCTTCTACCTTGACACGATGCGGAGGATCAGAGACGCTATAGCGTTTCGGACCTTTGAGAATTTCAGGCAGGAGTTTCTTCGGTCGGCTTCCCGCCTGTCGCTCGATTCATGAACTCGTTCATACCCGTTGTGCTGGCCATGGGCACCCCGTCCACGGGCGCTCCGGGCGCGTGGGTGCAGCTGATGCCCTTCGTGCTCGTGCTGGGAATTTTCTATTTCGTCATCCTGCTGCCGATGCGGCGCCGGCAGCAGAAGGTGCAGGCGTTTCTGGCCGCGTTGAAGGTGGGTGACCGGATCGTCACCTCGGGCGGTCTGTTCGGCACGATCACGCGCCTGGGTGACGACGCGGTGCAGGTCCAGATCGCCAACAACGTGCGGGTCGACGTCTCCAGGAACGCGATCGTCGGGTATCAGGGCCAGCAGCCCGTGGCGACGGAGAATCAGTCGTGACCAAGAATCTGCAGTGGAGAATCATCGCGATCGTCGCGGTCGTCGCGCTCGCCGTCTGGGCGTTCTACCCGCCGGGCCAGAAGGTGAACCTCGGGCTCGATCTGAAGGGCGGCGTCCACCTCGTCATGCGGGTGCAGACCGACGCGGCGCTGCGCATCGAGACGCAGACGACCGTCGAGCGGCTGCGCGAGGCGCTCGGCCGGGCGACCGTGCAGTACGCGAAGCTTGAAGTGACCGGTCCGACCGAGTTCGTGGCCGAGGGGATTCAGAACGACCAGGGGTTCCGGACCGCCGCCACCGAGGCCGACGCGGTCTACAGCCGCTCGCCCGGCGCCGGGCGCTACACGTACACGATGCGCCCGAACATCGCCAACCAGCTTCGTGAAGAGGCCGTGACGCAGGCGCTCGAGACGATCGAGCGGCGCGTCAACGAGCTCGGCGTCGCCGAGCCGATCGTCGCCCGGCAGGGGGCGATCAACCAGATCCTCGTGCAGCTGCCGGGCGTGACCGACGTCCAGCGCGCGAAGGAGATCATCCGGTCGACGGCCCTGTTGGAGCTGAAGATCGTGGAGATGGGGCCGTTTCCGACCGAGGAGGCGGCCAGGCAGGCCTATAACAACAGCGTGCCGCCGGACCTCATGATCGTGCCCGGGTCCGACGCGGCCGTCTCCGGCGGCGGCACGCCCACGACCGTGTATTACGTGGTCCGACGCGTCCCGCCGATCACCGGGCGCGACCTGCGAACCGCCCGGCCGTCCATCGACCAGAACAATCTGCCGGCCGTCAGCTTCTCCCTCAGCGGCGACGGCGCGGTGCGTTTCGGCCAGCTGACGGAGCAGAACATCAACCGGCAACTGGCGATCGTGCTCGATAGCCGCGTGGTCTCGGCGCCCGTGATTCAGTCACGGATCACCGATCAGGGGCAGATCACCGGGAGCTTCACCACACAGGAAGCGCAGGACCTGTCGCTCGTGCTGCGCAGCGGCGCGCTGCCGGCGCCGATGGACTTTCTCGAGGAGCGCACGGTCGGCCCGTCGCTCGGCGCCGAATCCATCAGGGCCGGGGTCACGGCGTCGGTCGGCGGCCTCGCGCTCGTCGTGCTGTTCATGCTGTTCTATTACCGGCTCTCGGGATTGAACGCGCTGACGTCGATCGTCGTCAATCTCGTCATTCTGCTCGGTATGATGGCGTATCTCGGCGCCACCATGACGCTGCCCGGCTTCGCAGGGTTCGTGCTCACGATCGGCATGGGCGTGGATTCCAACGTGCTGATCTTCGAGCGGATTAAAGAGGAGTTGGCGACCGCCAAGGGCGTGCGGGCGGCCGTGAACGCCGGGTTCGATCGCGTCTGGTGGACGATCGTCGACACGCATGTCTCCTCGCTCATCGGCGCGCTGCTGCTGCTGAACTTCGGCACCGGCCCGATCCGCGGCTTCGCGACGACGCTCATCATCGGTCTGGCGTCGAACGTGTTCACGGCCGTGTTCGTGTCGCGGACGATGTTCGAGCTGGTGCTGTCGCGCCGCGCGCAGCCGCAGGCGTTGAGCATTTAGGCCCTTCTATGCAGCTATTCAAGACTCCCGACTTCAACTTCATCCGCTGGCGGTGGCAGGCCCTGGTCCTGTCGACGGTCGTGATCGTCGCCGGCGCGGTGATGATCGCCACGCGCGGGCTGTCGCTGGGCATCGATTTCTCCGGCGGCACGGCCGTGGTCGTGAGGTTCGACCAGGCGGTGACCGAGGACCAGGTCCGCCGCGCCGTCGACAGCATCCCGGGCGACAAGGGCGTCCAGCGGTTCGGCGAGATCGCGGATCGGGAATGGCTCATCCGCCTGCCCCAGACGCGCGCGCCCGAACAGGGAGCCGCCCTGGAGCAGGGCTCGCAGCAGATCGTCGACCTGCTCCGGAAGGCCGGCCTGCCGAGCTTCCAGGTGATCAGCACCGACATCGTCGGACCGGTGATCGGCGCCGACCTGCAGCGCCGCGGGATCTACGCGACGCTGGCGTCGATCATCGCCGTCACGCTCTACATCGCCTTCCGCTTCCGGTTTTCCTTTGCGGTCGGAGCGATTGCCGCGACGCTGCACGACATCTTCGTGACGTTCGCGTTCCTGACGTTCTTCGGGTACGAGTTGTCGCTCAACGTGGTGGCCGCGATTCTGACCATCACCGGCTACTCGGTGAACGATACGATCGTCATCTTCGACCGCGTGCGCGAGAATCTGCGGTCGATGCGGCGCGACTCGCTGGAGCAGGTCGTCAACACCAGCGTCAATCAGACGCTCGCGCGCACGGTGATCACGGCGGGCACGACGTTTCTGGCCGTCCTGTCGCTCTATCTGTTCGGCGGCGAGGTGCTGCGCGGATTCGCGTTCACGATGCTCGTCGGCATCATCAGCGGCACCTATTCGACCGTGTTCATCGCGTCGGCCATCGCGATCATCCTGAGCCAGCGGCGGCGCGCCGCCATGACGGCGGCACCGGGGCGGCCAGAGGCGCGGCCGGGCCGGAAGGCGCGCGGGGCGCAGGCCTCGTAGGCCTGCCGACTGCCCACTGAGTGACGTACCTCATCGCCGCGCTGCTCGGTGTGATTCAGGGGCTCACGGAGTTCCTGCCGGTCTCGTCCACGGCGCACCTGCTCGTGGCCGGCCGGCTGCTCGGCGTGGCGGATCCGGCGTTTACGGTCATGATCCAGCTCGGATCGGTGCTGGCGATCATGTGGATCTACCGCGCCAGAATCATCGGCGTCCTCCGCGGGCTGCCGTCCGACGGCGGCGCCCGGCGCTTCGCGGCGATGATCCTGGTGGCGTTCGTGCCGGCGGTGCTGGCGGGCGCGCTGCTGGGCCACTACGTCCAGACGGTGCTCTACGAGAGCATCCGGGTGATCGCCGTGACCTTCATCGCCGGCGGGCTCGTCATGCTGGCGGTCGAGCGGTTCAGGCCCGCTCCCGTGGTGCTCGATGCGGAGCGAACGTCCCTCGGGCGCGCGCTCGGCGTGGGCGTGTGCCAGGTGCTGGCGCTCGTGCCGGGCGTGTCGCGCTCCGGCGCGACGATTGTGGGCGCGATGGCGCTGCGCCTCGATCGGCCGGCGGCGGTGGAGTTCTCGTTTTTTCTCGCGATGCCGACGATGACGGCAGCTTTTGTGTACTCGCTCGTCGAGGTGCGCGCGTCGCTCGTGGCGGCGCAGGCGGCGGAAATTGCCATCGGGTTCGTCGCGGCGTTCGCCGCCGCGGCGTTCGTCGTGAGGCCGTTTCTCGCGTTCGTGCGGCGGTCGGGGTTTGCGCCGTTTGCGTGGTACCGGATTGCGTGCGGCATCGGTCTGCTGATGGCGTTTCCGGCGGGATAGCGCGCGATGCAGTGGCTGCGGCGGCGGTTCATCACGGGCTTCTTCGTCACCGGTCCGCTGGTGATCAGCGTGGCCGCGCTCGTGTCGATCGTCGGTATCATTGACGGTTTCACGGCGCCGCTGGCGACGCGGGTGCTGGGGCGGGAGGTCCCGGGGCTCGGCATCCTGATCACGCTTCTCGTGGTGCTGGCCGTGGGGGCGCTCGCGACCAACGTCATCGGCCGGCGGGTCCTCGCCCGCGGCGAGGAGTGGCTGATGCACGTGCCGGTGTTCCGGACCATTTACGCGCCGGTGAAGCAGCTCGTGGCGGCGTTTTCGCCCGACAACGAATATGGCTTCAAGCGCGTCGTCATGGTCGAGGATCCCCGTCGCGGCATGGTGCTGGGGTTCCTGACGAAAGAGTTCGCGGTGGACCGCGGCGGCGGCGTCGAGTCGCTGGTGGCGGTGTACGTGCCGACGAACCACCTGTACCTCGGCGATGTCGTGCTGTGTCCGAGGGGCAGCGTGTTTTTTCCGGACGTCACGGTCGAAGAAGGCGTCCGGATTTTTCTGACGGGCGGCATGTCGCTGCCGGACCGCGTGGGCGGCCGGGGAAGCGACGGCCGCCCCGGTTCCGGGCGGGTGTGGCCGAACGAGAAGGAGTCATGAGCTGATGATCGCGTCGTTGAATGGGTTGAATGGGTTGAATGGATGGGGAAGGGTCGCAGCCGCCCTGGCGTTGCTGCTGGCCGTGTACGCCGTGCCCGTGGCGGCACAACAGCCGGCGCCGGGGGCGCCGGCGGGACAGGTCGAACGGGCGGCGGGAGGCGGTGAAGCGGCCCTGGTGCTGCCGGCGCTGGATCTGGTGGACGTGGGCGGCTACAACGGCCGCACGCTGCTCATGATTGGCCTCGGGGTCGCGCTGCTCGGGATGGTCTTCGGGCTGGTCATCCTCACCCAGCTCAAGAACCTGCCGGTGCATCGATCGATGCGAGAGGTGTCGGAGCTCATTTACGAGACGTGCAAGACCTACCTGATTCAGCAGGGCAAGTTCCTGGCGGTGCTCGAAATCTTCATCGCGGTGATCATCGTCCTCTACTTCGGCCTGCTGTCGGGCATGGATGCCATGCGCGTCGGCATCATCCTGCTGTTCAGCGTGGTCGGCATCCTGGGGAGCTACGGCGTGGCGTGGTTCGGGATCCGCGTGAACACCTACGCGAACTCCCGCACGGCGTTTGCCAGCCTCGGCGGCCGGCCGTATCCCGTGTACGAGATTCCGATCCGGGCCGGGATGAGCGTCGGCATGCTGCTCATCAGCGTCGAGCTGCTCATCAGGCTCTTCATCCTGCTCTTCATTCCCGGCGACTACGCCGGACCCTGCTTCATCGGGTTCGCGATCGGCGAGTCGCTCGGCGCCGCGGCGCTGCGGATTGCCGGCGGCATCTTCACCAAGATCGCCGACATCGGGTCCGACCTGATGAAGATCGTATTCAACATCAAGGAAGACGACGCGCGGAACCCCGGGGTCATCGCGGACTGCACGGGCGACAACGCGGGCGACTCGGTCGGTCCGAGCGCGGACGGGTTCGAGACCTACGGCGTGACCGGCGTGGCGCTCATCGTGTTCATCATGACGGCGGTGCCGCAGGCGGCCACGCAGGTGCAGCTCCTGGTCTGGATCTTCGTGATGCGCATCATGATGGTCCTCGCGAGCGGCGGCTCGTATCTGATCAATCACGCCCTCGCGCAGGCGCGGTACGCCACGGCACAGCGGATGAACTTCGAGGCGCCGCTCACGCAGCTGGTCTGGCTCACGTCGATTGTGTCGGTCGTGTTCACCTACATCGTGTCGTACCTGCTGATTCGCGGCCTCGGCGACGGCACGGCCTGGTGGAAGCTGTCGACGATCATCACGTGCGGCACGCTGGCGGGCGCGATCATTCCCGAGCTCGTCAAGGTGTTCACGTCCGTGGAGTCGAGCCACGTGCAGGAAGTCGTGACGTCGTCCAAGGAGGGCGGGGCCTCCCTCAACATCCTGTCCGGGCTTGTGGCCGGGAACTTCAGTGCCTTCTGGATTGGCCTCAGCATCGTCGCGCTGATGTCGATCGCCTACTTCGTCAGCGCCTCGAGCGTGACGATGTCGACGCTGATGCTGGCGCCGGCGGTGTTCGCGTTCGGCCTGGTGGCGTTCGGCTTCCTCGGCATGGGTCCTGTGACGATCGCGGTGGACTCGTACGGCCCCGTCACCGACAACGCACAGTCGGTGTACGAGCTGTCGGTGATCGAGACGATCCCGGGCATTCAGCAGGAACTGAAGCGCGACTTCAACGTGGACGTCCGGTTCGAGCAGGCCAAGGCCGCGCTCGAGGAGAACGACGGCGCGGGCAACACCTTCAAGGCGACGGCCAAGCCGGTGCTGATCGGCACGGCAGTCGTCGGCGCGACGACGATGATCTTCTCGACGATCGTGCTGCTGACCAACGGCCTCACGCAGAACACGGAGAAGCTGTCGCTGCTGCACCCGCCGTTTCTGCTCGGCCTCATCACGGGCGGCGCGATCATCTACTGGTTCACCGGCGCGTCGATCCAGGCGGTGACGGCCGGCGCGTATCGTGCCGTCGAGTTCATCAAGGCGAACATCCGCCTCGACAGCGTCGAGAAGGCCTCGGTGGCCGACAGCAAGAAAGTCGTGGAGATCTGCACGCAGTACGCGCAGCGGGGGATGTTCAATATCTTCCTGACGGTGTTCTTCGCCACGCTGGCGTTCGCGTTCGTCGAGCCGTACTACTTCGTCGGCTATCTGATTTCGATCGCGCTGTTCGGGCTCTATCAGGCGGTGTTCATGGCCAATGCGGGCGGCGCCTGGGACAACGCGAAGAAAGTGGTCGAAACCGAGCTGAAGATGAAGAACACGCCCCTGCACGCGGCGACGGTGGTGGGCGATACGGTCGGCGACCCGTTCAAGGACACGTCGTCGGTCGCGCTCAATCCGGTCATCAAGTTCACGACGCTGTTCGGGCTGCTGGCCGTGGAGCTCGCTGTGGAGCTGTCGGCCGACATGGGCACCGGCGTCAGCCACGCGCTGGCGGCAGTCTTCCTGGCGGTGGCGCTGGTGTTCGTGTACCGGTCGTTCTACGGGATGCGGATTCGAACAGCCGAGTGAGGGTCCTGTCGAGAGGGGATGCCGGGCCGGGTAGTTTTTCGCGTTGCGCCGGGCTGAAACCGGGGTAGAATCCCCGGTCCGCCTGCGGGCATTCACGGAGCACTTCGCCGGTCGCGGTGTCTAAGCCTTCGTCGGGTCATCGGCGCGGCCCGACGCCGCCTGTGATTCGTTGACACGTTTTTTTCGGGGTCGATATAATCGGCAGCCTTTGGTTGAGCAACGGAGCGGGCCGGCAGGGGCCGCTTGCGAACCGCACGGGTTCGCACCGCCAATCGGGCGCACGTGAGGAGGGTAAGACCGGTGCCACGCGTAGAAAAGATGTTCGGGGACGTCGTCGATCCGTCCATCAAAGTGGGTACGAAACAGTGGTACACCATTCCACTGTCGATCGCGGTCCACACGGCGGTCGTCCTGTCGGTGGTGATTATTCCCCTGATGGCGTATGACGTGCTGCCGACGCCGCCGTCGATGATGAGCGCGTTCGTGGCGGCGCCGCCCCCGCCCCCCCCGCCGCCTCCGCCGCCTCCGCCGCCTGAAGCGGCGCCCCCCAAGCCGGTCGTCGAGGTGAACCCGGCCGCGGCGCCCGTCGAAGAGCCCAAGGAGATTGCCCCCGAGCCGCCGCGCGATACGAGTTTCGACCGTGGCCCCGCAGTGGCCGGCGTGCCCGGCGGCGTCATCGGCGGCATCATCGGCGGCATCCCGGAGGCGCCCCCGCCGCCCCCACCGCCCCCGCCGGCGCCGGTGCGTGTGGGCGGCGCGATCAAGCCCCCGGTCAAGACGAAAGATGTCCGGCCGCAGTATCCCCCGATCGCCCAGTCCGCCCGGGTGCAGGGCGTGGTGATCATCGAGGCGACGATTGGACCTGGCGGCAAGGTGCAGGACGCGCGCGTGCTGCGCTCGATTCCGCTGCTGGATCAGTCGGCGCTCGACGCCGTGCGGCAGTGGGAGTTCACGCCGACGCTGCTGAACGGCGTGCCCGTGCCCGTCATCATGACGGTGACGGTTCAGTTCACGTTGAGTTAACGCGAGTTCGATTCACACTTCACGGAGGCTGTAATGGACGTAGTTGAAATGTTCCGCCAGATGACGATCTACGCGTGGGCGGTCGCGATCATCCTGTTTGTGATGTCGTTCTGGTCGATTGGTGTCGCGATCGAGCGCTTCTACACCTTTGGCCAGGCGCGCAAGCAGTCGAAGCTCTATGCCCCGCAGGTGGCCAAGCACCTCAAGGACGGTCGTCTGAAGGAAGCCATCGCCATGTCGGGCTCCAAGGACTACCGCTACAGCCACCTGGCCAAGGTGGTGCTCGCCGGCCTGCAGGAGTACCAGTTCCAGCAGGAGAGCGGCGGGGCGCAGCTCAACCGTGAGGACGTGCTCGACACCGTGCGCCGGTCGATTCAGCGCGCCACCGCGCTCACCGCCTCGGACCTCAAGAAGGGCGTGACGGCGCTCGCCACCATCGGATCGACGGCGCCGTTTGTCGGACTGCTCGGCACCGTCATCGGTGTCATCAACGCGTTCGTCGGCATCGGCGCCACCGGCACGGGCAGCATCGGTGCGGTGTCGGTCGGTATCGCCGAGGCGCTCATCGAGACCGCGCTCGGGCTTTTCGTCGCGATTCCCGCGGTCTGGTTCTACAACTACCTGCAGAACCGACTCGAGTACTTCAACGTGGAGATGGACAACTCCTCGTCGGAGCTCGTGGACTACTTCATCAAGAAGACGGCAGCGTAGTGCGGCGGCCGCCCGGCCGGGCGGTCGCTGGGAGTCGGTCGTAGGGAGTGAGTAGGCAGCCGGAGGCCGTCGGGCCTCCGGACAACGACGGAGTTTCAACTATGGCAATGCAAGTTGGCGGCACCGGCAGCACTGGTCCGAAGTCGGACATCAACGTCACGCCGCTCGTCGACGTCATGCTGGTGCTGCTCATTATCATGATGATCGTGGCGCCGCTGCTGCAGCAGGGCGTGGCGCTGACGCTGCCGATCGCGAACAACAGTTCCGAGAAGCCCGAGACGCAGGAGGACACGGTCGTCGCGATTACGGCCGACGGCGGCTTCCACGTGAACGGCAAGGCGGTGCCCGAGGGCGATTTGCGCCGCAGCGTCGAAGAGGCACTCGAGCAGAAGAAACAGCGCCTGCTGATCATCCGCGCCGATGAGGACGCCGCCTACAGCTCCGTGATGGAGGCGATGGACCAGCTGCGCGCGGCCGGCCTTGAGGACATCGGCCTCATCACCGAGCGCCGGACGCAGGGCCAGGGCGGGGGCGAATAATGGCCCACGCCCACCAGCATTTCGGCGCCGAGCGCGTCTACAGGGGCAAGAAGCTCGAAGCGTCGTGCGACATGAACGTCACGCCGATGATCGACGTGCTGCTCGTGCTGCTCGTCATCTTCATGGCCGCCCTTCCCCTGTCGCAGCGCGGCATCGACATCAACCTGCCGCCCGAGACACAGGCCAATCAGAACACCCCGCCGCCGGTCGGCCAGATCGTGCTCAACTACTCGGCCGACAAGCGTATTTCCATCAATAACGAGACGGTGGCGCTCCAGGAACTCCAGGATCGTCTCCGGACCATCTTCGAGGATCGCCGCGAAAAGACGATGTTCATCATGGGGGCTGGCACCCTCCGGTACGGCGAGATCATCTCCGTGATCGACGCCGCCAAGGGCGCCGGCGTCGAGAAGGTGGGCATTGTCACCGAAGGCATGCGGCGCGCTGCGGGCGGCAGGCCCGGCACGTAGAGTCGGGTCGCCGCGTCTCCGACCGAACCGATGAGGGCTGCCCCAGGAGGGGCAGCCCTTTTTTTGCCCTACATTTCAGAGCCCGAAGCCGGACTCAGTTGAAGCTATACCGCAGGCTGATCATGAACTGGTAGACGTCCGACGTGCCGGATGATGTCTGGTACGAGTTCGAGATCGGCTGGTTGTTGGCAAGCGCCAGCCGGTATGTCGAGCGCCCTTGTGTGTCGATAGCCGGGTTGGTCAGAATCTGCACCTGGTTGCTGTTGTTCACGGCCGCCACCGGCCGCGAGCCGACGCCCCAGTTACCGTTCAGGAGATTACCCACATTGAAGATATCGGCGCGGACTTGAAAGGCGTTCCGCTTGCCACCCACGTTGTGGAAGACGTCCTGGACGATGCTGAGGTCGGCGCGGCGCAGGATGGGCAGGACGGCCCCATTCCGTTCCGCGTACTGACCGCGGTGCTTGCGCAGATACGGATCCTGCTGGATATACCGTTCGAACGCTGCGGCCTGCTCGTCCGCCGTGAACGTGCGCGCCCCCACGGTGAACGGGACGAAGTTCATCTCTGAGGTGCTGCGCGGGATGTAGATCAGGTCGTTCGCGCTGACGCTGTCGCCGTTCATGTCGCCGGCGAACACGTAGCTGAGCCGCGAAGAGCCGAGCGCGGCCGTCAGGCTGTGACGCGCCTCCCAGAACAGCGAGATCGACGTGCGCCCGAAGCTGAAGTACTCGCGGCTGTAGCTCGCCAGCGCGAAGACCCGGTGTCCCGGCGACCATGCGGAGTAACTGACCCCGGCGTTGTTGGGATCCCCGTGCGTGGCGACTCTGCCGAAGCTGGTCGCGGCAGTCGACTCGGGGTCGACGAGCGTCCTCGATTCACCGTAGCTATAGGCGCCGCGCAGCGACAACCCGAACGACGTGGTTTTCGACAGCGTCTCGGCCACGTTCCACGACGTTCCCTGGCTGCCGTTCTTCAGCACGTAGTTGACCGTAACCTGGTTGCCTGGATCGTTATTGATGCGCGTGACGCATCCGCCGGCCTGCCCGGCAGCCGCGCACGGCGAGCCGACCCATCGGGGACGGGGATCCACTCCCGTGAAGGCCGACTGTGCAGCCGGCAGATTCGCATTGATGTAGTAGACGCCGTTGACGTCCTTCGCGTACAGGTACTCGGTCGTGCTGATAATCCCCCACGGCAGCTTGCGATCCACGGCGATGTTGCTGCGCCAGAGCTGGGGAAATTTGAAGTCGCGGTCGGTGACGTTCAGCGCGTAGCTCGAGGCGCCGCCGCCGGTCACGCTGGCCGGCTTGTAGGCGTCCGGATTCGGGTTGAACGGGAAGGCTGTCGTGTTGTCGACGATGCGCTCGCCAATCAGTACGCCCGTGTTGCCAATCTGGTTGGAGATCCAGACGTACGCCGGCCGTCCGCTGAACAGGCCGGTGCCGCCACGCACCTGCGTCGCCTGATCGCCCCTGACGTCCCAGTTCACGCCGAGCCGTGGCGAGTAGAGCACCTTCGTATCCGGCATCCTGCCGGTCTCGTACTTGACCGGGCTGCCCTTTTCATCGCGGAAGGTCAACGCGTCGGCGGCCGGGTTGGCGTAGGCCGTGTTCTTGAACTGTGACACGTCGAAGCGCAGTCCAGCCGTCAGCGTGACGGTACGGCTGGGCCGCCACTCATCCTGCGCGTAGCCTGCGCTGTACCAGACCTCCAGCGGCTGCAGCGGCTTCGAGAGGTTGGGAATGTTGCTCCAGCGCAGGTGAAAACGCCCCAGCGCCACCGGTGAGACCGTACGGTTCGGATTGGCCACGGCACCGTTGGCGTCGGCGTAAAAATCGGCAAGGGAGTTGTACGAATACCCGCTTTGCGGGCAGCAGCTCCAGAACACGTTGTCGGAGTGGTACTTCTCCGTATAGCCGCCGAAGGTCAGCGAATGCCGGTTGCTGAACTTCGTCAGGTTGTCCTGCAGCTGGAACGTGCTGTACCGCAGTTCGTTCTGGTACGTGAACGGCTCGAAGCCGAACGTCGTGTAGGAGGTCCCGCCCTCAAAGATATCCACGAGGGGAAACACCGTCCCCCGCGAGTCACGGCTTTCGTCCTGATACGTGAAGCCGCTCTGGAACGAGTTCGCCATCGTGTTGCCGATGACCGTATTCCATTCGCCGATACCTGATCGGATGTTCTCCAGGAGCTTGTAGTTGGAATTCTGGAAGTTCAGGAAGCTCGACGTGAGATTGCTGCGGCCGCGCAGCGCGGAGGTCGAACTCGAAAGGATAGTGTCCGAGAACGAGTTCAGATGGTTGTAGCGGAAGCTGACCTTGTTCGCATTGTTGATATTGTAATCGCTGCGCAGCAGGAACCGCTTGACCGGCGTCTCGTCGTCGATCTTCTCGAACGGGCCGGTGTCGTAGCTAAAGCTCGATTTCAGGAACGAGCTGAGGTTCCTGAGGTCCGAAGCGAGTACGCGCGTGACCGTGCCGCCCACCGGCTCGCCGCCCTGGTTGGCGCGATACGTCGTCAGGGGGCGCGTGTCGCTTTCATCTTCGTAGTTGCCGAAGGCGAACCACCTGTTCTTGATGATCGGCCCTGATGCCCAGCCGCCCGTATTCCTGAACTTGAACGTGCCAGGATTGACGACCTGGCCGGCGGCGTCCGTACCGACCCAGTCATTGCTGCGGAGCCGGTGGTAGAAGGAGCCGCTCAGGCCGTTGGTTCCGCTGCGGGTCACCGTGTTCACGCCGGCCCCGATGAAGCTCCCCTGGCGGACGTCGAACGGCGCGACGTTGACCTGAACCTGTTCGATGGCTTCGAGCGAAATCGGTGCGACGCCGGTGCGGTCGCCGGGCTGTCCGCCAAGGCCGAACGAATTGTTGAACGACGAGCCGTCCACCGTCATGTTGTTCATCCGGTTGTCCTGGCCGACGAAGCTGCTGCCGTTGGCCTGCGGCGTCAGACGCGTCACGTCGCTGATCCGTCCCGACAGCGTCGGCAGCAGCGCGATCTCCTCGCGGATGACGGTCGTGGCCGCACCCGTGCGGCTCGAGCTGAACACCGGATCGACCTGCGCCGTGACGGTGACCTGTTCCGTGACGGTAATCGGGCGCACGGTGAACGTCAGGTCGGTCGCAACTCCGAGGTTCACGGTGACGTCGTCCTGTGTCTCGGGCTGGAATGCCGCCCCGCCACCTCCGGAGAACGTCACGGTCACGCTGTAGGGGCCACCCACCCGCATCGCGGGGATCGAGAAGCGTCCGTCGGCCCGCGTGACCGCTTCGTACACGGTGCCAGAGGGGGTATGGATCGCGATGATGCTCGCGCTGGCGACCGGCTCCTGCTGCGGGTTGAGCACGATGCCGGAAATGGCACCGGTCGTGACGCCCTGGGCGTCGAGCGTGCCAGCAGGCCATGCCACCGCCGCGCAGAGCGCGAGAAGAGCGAACCAACGTCTGATGTGCATCTGTCTGTTCTCCAACGAGTTACGAGCGGCGATCGCGCAAGGAAGCGCTGAACGATGACGATCGTGCGAGCCGTCTGAGTGAGAGGAGCGCATGGGCCCTGCGCGCTGAAGAAATTGTACATGAAAAGGGCCGCCCCGATGAGGCGGCCCTGGAGTGCACCGTACGCGCGGGAATCAGTCGCCGCCTCGGCCGCTCGTGCCCTTCGGCGCCGCGGCCGCGCCCGCCACGTTCGCCTTGCGGATTTCCTCGGCGCGGTTGCTGAGTTGTTCGGCCTCCTTCAGGAGCGCCTGCTGCCGCGCCGGGTTCTTCTCGAGGTTCGCCTGCACGCGGAGGAGCAGGTTCTTGTACACGAGCGCTTCCATGTACTGGTTGTTGAGGGTGATGGCCTTGTCGATCGACGTGAGACCGGACTGCACGAACTTCATCTTCGCGGCGTCGCTCAGGCTGAAATCGCGGTACGCCTTCTCCCAGTAGTAGGTGGCAATCGTGTAGAAGGCCTCGGGGTTGTTCGGCTCACGTTCGGCGCGCGCTTGCAGCGCCTCGATGGCCCCGTCAAAGTTACCCTGGCGGTTGTAGAAGGCCGCCAGCGTCGTATAGACGGTCGGCTCGGTCGGCTTGGCTTCGCGCGCCTTGACGAGCGTCTGCTCGGCCCGCTCGTAGTCGCCGCTGTCTTCGTAAATCCTGGCCAGGGCGAAGTAGTTGATCGGGTCGCTCGGATCCATATCAATCAGCTGCTGGACGACCGGCTCGGACTGGGCCGGATCATTGAGCTTTTCGGCGCCGTACGCGCTGGCGAGGTACTGGAGGGCGAGCTTCTTGAGGTCCGGGCGCTGCTCCAGCTCGACCGCCTTCCTGTAGTTGGCGACGGCGTTGTCGAGCAGGGCGTCGTTGGCCGCCTCGCCCCGCCGCGTCGGCCGGTACATGTTGTCGTAGCTGTTGCCGAGATAGAAGTACGCTTCAGTCTGCGTCGAGTCGGCGGCAATCGCCTCTTCATACTTCCGGGCCGCGCCACGGTAATCCTGCTGCTGGTACGCGGTGTGGGCGTCTTTCAGGGCCATCCTGGCCTTCAGCATGTTGAACTGGCCGCACCCCGCGACCCCCACGCCGAGGCCCGCCACGAGCGCCACGACGACCGCCTGTAACGAAAACTTTCGCATCTCTCCTGTCCCCCTTACGTGCTTACCTGCCCCCCACGCGCACGCATGCACGCCGGAGCCGCGCGTTCTCGCCGCGCACCACGGGCTGTGGAACCAGCCCGGCCGCACACCCTGCACGCGCGCCAGTATAGTGATGCCGTTTCGGGCGAGTCAAGAACCACCGTGCGGCGTTCTTGACCCCCCACAACCCCACTTCTATCATGAAGATGGCGGCACCACCATCCGTCCATGATTCATTTCGAGACGCTCCTCGACCTCGTTCGCAGCTACAGCCCCGAGGCCGACCTCGAGCTGTTGCGGCGGGCCTACGTGTTTTCTGCGCTGGAGCACAAAGGCCAGGTGCGCCATTCGGGCGAGCCGTACCTGACCCATCCGCTCGCGGTGGCCTTCATTCTGGCCGGCATGCGGCTGGACGTGGTGGCCGTCGCCGCCGGGCTGCTGCACGATGTCGTGGAAGACACGCTGACCACGCCGGAACGCATCGCCGAGCTCTTCGGTCCCGAAATCGCGCACGTCGTGGAAGGCGTCACGAAGATCGGCGCCATCTCGTTCTCGTCCAGTGAGGAGCGCCAGGCGGAGAACTTCCGCAAGATGCTCCTGGCGATGGTCGATGACATCCGCGTCGTGCTCGTCAAGCTCGCCGACCGCCTCCACAACATGCGCACGCTCCATCACCTGCCTGACGAGCGTCGGACCAAGATCGCGCAGGAGACGCTCGACATCTATGCCCCGATCGCCAACCGCCTGGGGATGAGCAAGATCAAGAACGAACTCGAGGAACTGGCGTTCCGGTATCTCGAGCCGAGGGCCTACGAGGCGCTCCGGTCGAGGGTCGAGGCCAAGCGGAAGCACGCCGACAGCGTCATCGAGGAGCTCACGCGCACGCTGAAGGCCAAACTCAGCGAGGCGCAGGTGCCGATCATCCAGCTCGACGGCCGTATCAAGCGCCTGTACAGCATCCACCAGAAGATCAAGCGCCAGACGATCGACCTCGAACGCGTCTACGATTTCGTGGCGCTGCGCGTGGTGACGCAGTCGATCAAGGACTGCTATGCCGCGCTCGGCATCATTCACCAGACGTGGTCGCCGGTGCCCGGCCGGATCAAGGACTTCATCGCGATGCCACGCCCCAACGGCTACCAGTCGCTGCACACGTCGGTGGTCAGCGAGCAGGGGTTCCCGTTCGAGGTGCAGATCCGGACCGAGGAAATGCACCGGCGCGCGGAGGAAGGCATCGCCGCGCACTGGAAGTACAAAGAGGGACGCATCGGCGATCACCGCGACGAGCGCTACTTCCACTGGATGCGGCAGCTGCTCGAAGTGCAGCAGGAGGTCCGCGATCCGCAGGAATTCCTGCAGAACCTGAAGATCGATCTCTATCCAGAAGAGGTGTACATCTTCACACCGAAAGGCGAGGTGAAGTCGCTGCCGCGCGGTGCCACCGCCGTGGATTTCGCATACGGCGTCCATACCGATGTGGGCCATCGGTGTGTCGGCGCGCGGATCAACGGCAAGATGGTGTCGCTCCGCACGCCACTGCAGAACGGCGACATCGTCGAGATCATCACGCAGCCGGGGCACACGCCCAGCCGCGACTGGCTGACCTTTGCGACCACCTCGCGCGCGCGCAGCAAGATCCGCCACGTTCTGCAGGCCGAGGAGCGCGTCCGCAGCGTCGACCTGGGCCGCCGGCTGTTTGAAAAGGAGGCGCGCCGCTACGGGCTCAACCCGAAGGTGATTCTCGACAGCGAGGAACTGGCGGCCTTCGCGTCGGAATACGGCGCGCAGAAGGTCGACGACCTCCTGACGCACATCGGCTACGGCAAGCTGTCCGCCCGGACGGTCCTGCAGAAGGCCGTGCCGGCCGCGCTGCTCAAGGAGAAGCCGCCCGATTCGGGTGTCGTCTCCGCGGTCAAACGCGTGCTGCGCTCAGGGGCGGCCGAGACCCGGATCAAGGTCAGCGGCACCGACGACGTGCTCGTGTTCCGCGCCAAGTGCTGCAACCCGATCCGCGGTGAGCGCATCGTCGGCTACATCACCCGCGGCAAGGGCGTGTCGGTGCATTCGGCCAGCTGTCCCAACGTCCTCAACCTCATGTTCGACCCCGACCGCCGGATCGAGGTCGAATGGGATGCCGCCGGCGTCGACCACGCGCCCTACGCGGTTCGTCTGACGATGCAGGTGGAGGACAGGAAAGGAATGCTGGCCGAGATCAGCGCGCGCGTGTCCGGCATCAACACGAACATCACGACCATGGAGGCCCGGACCGGCACCGGCGGGGACCATCAGGCCCGGATCGACATGACGGTCGAAATCAAGGACGTCAAGCACCTCGAGCGGGTGGTCAAGTCGATCAAAGCCGTGGATGGCGTGCTCGGAGTCGAACGAGCGGCCAGGGCGTAGCCGGGAGACCCCGCCTGCCAGGCTCAGGGGGCCGTCAGGCGTGCGGCAGGCTCGCGATCGCGTCGATCTCGATCTTCACATCCCGGGGCAGCCGTGACACCTGCACGGTCGCCCGCGCGGGCGGCGGATCCGCCAGAAAGCGCCCGTAGCACGCGTTCATTGCGGTGAAGTCGTTGAGGTCGGCGAGGAACACGGTCATCTTGACGACGTGCTCGTAGCCCAGGCCCGCCGCCTTCAGCAGCGCGCCGATATTTCGCATGACCTGTTCGGTCTGTGCCGTGATGTCGGTGCCGACGACGGCGCCAGTGGCCGGGTCAACCGGCACCTGGCCCGAGACAAACAGCAGATTCCCGCTGAGCACGGCCGCCGAGTACGGGCCGAGGGGCTGCGGCGCGTCCGGCGAAGCGACGGCTCGGCGCACCTCAGGCGGCCTTCGTTACCTTGCCGCTGCGCAGGCAGCGCGTGCAGACGCGGATCCGTCTGACGCCACCATTGATGAGGGCGCGCACGGTCTGCAGGTTGGGTTCGAACCGGCGCGGACCGACGTTGTGCGCGTGAGAGACGGTCCGGCCGACTACCGGTCCTTTGCCGCAGAGTTCGCACCGCTTTGCCATGGTTGTCGAGCCTTTCGTCGAGTGTCGAAACCCCGATTCTAACAGGTTCAGGGCAGGATGAGCGAGGGCGCGACGGGTGACTCCGGCCGCGCCTCGTCGGCGGCCTGTCCCTGGAGCAGGCGTCCCACCAACTCGACGTACGTCGTGTCATGCGCCCCGGCCCGCAGCGTCCGTGCGCCCTGTTCCACCGCCCTGAGCGCGATGGCCGCCTCGCCGTCATACACCTTCGCGCCCTGTTCGCGAATCTGCGCGAGCAGCGCTGTGAGAGCTGCGGCGAGCGACCGGGCGGGTGCCGATTGGGGAGTGTGCTCGTAGATGACGCCGCGTCCCGCGGTTTCGAGCGTTGCCGCAACCGCGCTGGCGGCGTCGGCCACGTCCGCGTCGATCAGCCGGGCGAAGCCTTCCGGTCGGTGTCGCGTGATGGCGGACTGGAACAGAAAGAACAGCTGATACTGCCGTTCCGTCAGATGGCGGATCGTCGGCAGCAGCCGCGCGACATCCTGCTCCTGTTGCCGGCGCACGACGGAGGCGGGGTGCTCGCGTGCCGATGCCAGGTAGGCGCACGTCGCGGGGCACTGGATCTGCACCAGCCGCTTGGTGCCGCAGCAGGTCGCGCAGATGGTCTGCGCGAGCGCCGGACACGCGCGGCGCGCCTTCCGCTGTCCGCAGCTGGGGCAGAGCATGTCTCAGCTTCGCATACCGGATCGGGGCCAGCAATCTCGGCTGTCGTCGAGCAGCCGCCTCAGCGGGGATCTGCTCGCCGCCCGCGGAATAGCTCCTGATGGCTCGATCAGGAGCTGCCTGATTCGGGCAGGTTCCACACGGGCACAGGTGTGTTTAAAAACAACCATCTTGTCGATAAATATTCACAA
>JACQZV010000057.1 GCA_016213695.1 Acidobacteriota bacterium
CTCCTTGCGGACCAGCGGCGGATCTGGATGGTCAGCGGCAACGTTGCCTGGAACCTGCAGGGCACCACCGTCGTGCCGGCGCCGGCCGATGGGGAGCCGCGGCAGCTCGAGATCTGGCTCACCCCGCACGGCTGCCTCAAGGCCGCGCTGGCGCCGGGCGCCAACCCGATCGCCGTCACGCGGAACGAACAGGGCAAGGGCCGGATCAGGGCCGTCTCGTTCATGGCGCTCGGGAAATACCGGGTGCAGTGCGCGATCAACGACAAGAACCTCGTCGAGCGGATCCAGACATGGTTTCCCAATCCGGTCGTCGGCGATCTGTATTACGAACTGGTGCTGACCAACTACAAGGACTTCGGCGGCGTGATGTTCCCCACCACGTTCCACGCGCACCACGACCTCGATGACGACCTCGAAGGCGAGGGCGTGAACGTGAGCGGCGGCCACAACCAGTTCGGCCTGACCGTCACCAGCGTGCAGGTGAACGTGGCCGGTGCGGCGCTGACGGTGCCCGACGCTGCGCGGACGGCGACAGTTCCGCCCGTGCGCGTCGAGTCGCAGAAGGCGGCCGACGGCGTCTGGTACGTGGGCGGCGGGTCGCACGCCAGCGTCGCCGTCGAATTCCGGGATTTCATCACCGTCGTCGAGGCGCCGCTCAATGAGGAGCGGTCGCTCGCGGTCATCGCCGAAGTGAAGAAACTCATCCCCAACAAGCCGATTCGCTACCTGGTGAGCACGCACCACCACTGGGACCACCTCGGCGGCGTCCGCTCCTACGTCCACCAGGAAGGCGTCACCATCGTCTTGCAGGAGGCGAACCACTCCTACTACGCCGAAGTGCTGACGGTGAAGCCGTGGACGCTGAAGCCCGACCGGCTGGCGCTCTTTCCGCCCGAGGAGGTGGCCGAGGGCTACACCTTCGAGAAGGTCGGCCAGAAATACGTGCTGACCGACGGGACGAAGGTGATGGAGGTCTACAACGTCCAGGGCCTCGCGCACGCCCAGGGGATGCTGATGGCGTATCTGCCGAAGGAAAAGATCGTCGTCGAGGCGGATCTGTTCACGCCGCCGGCGCCGAACGCGGCGATGCCGGCGCTGAGCGCGTCGCACCGGACCTTCTACAACAACGTGCAGCGGCTGAAGCTCGACGTGGCGACGATCGCGCCGATCCACGGGGGCCGGACGTTCCCGTGGGCGGAGTTCGCGAAATTCGTCACGAGCGCCAAACCGGGCACGAACTGACAGCGCTGTGACACCGTGGGAGCAGCCGCGCTGAAGCGGCTCCTCCCACGGTACTTTCGGGTGCGGGTGCCCCCCGCCTCACGGGATGGTGGTAAATCCCTGCTGGCGGAAATGTCGATCGAACGCGAAGGCACGCTCGGCGCCGAGGCGGCGCATGGCTTCGAAGCTGACGCAATCGACGAGGCTCAAGTCCCGCCGCTGCGCGGTCAGCAGGGCCGTCATCGCCGCGCGATGCAGCCCTTCGTCCACCCACGCCACGCGCAGAATGGGAACGACATCGTCGTTCAGGAGTCGTGTGGCTCCGAGCCCAAGCCGCGCCTGCACGAGCGCGGATGTTTCGACCAGCACATAGCTGGTCGTCAGTAGATCGTCCTCGCCACGGACCAAGTCGCTCCACACGCGACTCGCGCGGGTGTGCTGCGCGTCATCGGCGTCGAGCACGGCCAGGAAAGCGCTTGTATCGACGAACGTGCTCACCGGCCAAGGATCTCGGACAGGTGCCGGTCGTGCCGCGATGACAGGTCGCGCACGCCGGACCGAAAGCGCCCGGCTGCGCGAAGCGCGTGCGCGCGTTTCACCTCGTCGTCATGCGTATCCGGCTGGGCCAGCAGGGCATCGACGCTGCCACGAATCAGGTCGGCCATCGATCGGCCCCGCGCAGCGGCAAGCTGTTTGAGCCGCCGGGCCTGCTTTTCCGTGAGCTGAATCTGGGTGCGGACCACTATTACATCACTTCTGATGACATGTTATCACATGGCTGTACCGCGGCCCGAGGCTCAGCGCCCGAAGACCTCGGTGAAGAAGCGCCGGATCGACCGCTTGTATTCCTGATCCGCGCGCTGTTCCTGGGGGTTCGACGGCGCGGTGAAGCCGTGGGAGGAGCCGCTGTAGAGCTGCATCTCCCACGGCACCTTCGCCGCGCGCAGATCCGCGATGAGCTTGTTCACTTCCTCGAGCGGCGCCACCTCGTCTTCGGCGCCGTGCAGGATGAGCACCGGGCCCTTGATGTTCCGGGCGGCGGCGGGCGTGAAGTTGCGGAACGACCCGTGCACCGCGACGGTCCCCACGACGGGCACGCCGGTCTCGGCCAGCTCCACCGCGACCGTGCCGCCAAAGCAGTATCCGATGATGGCCACCTTCGACGCGTCCACCATCGGGTTCCTGACGAGCGCGTCGAATCCGGCCTGGGCGCGCGTCCGCATCAGCTGCCGATCGCCGTTGTAGACATCGGTCAGCTTGGTCATCTCGGGCACCGTCTTCGGCACGATATCTCTGCCGAAGATGTCGGCGGCAAACACCACGTAGCCGAGCCGCGCGATCATCTGCGCGTCCTCGAGCGTCGAGCCCTGCAGGCCGCCGCGATAGTGCACGAGCAGCACCGCCGGCCGCCGGCCGCTCACCGCGTCGTCATAGGCGAGATAGCCCTTGAGCGGCGTCGTGCCGTGCATGTACTCGACGTACTGGGTCTTCACAGCCGCCTGCGCGCTGCCGGCGTGCAGGGCGGCAACCAGAGCGACGGCCAGACCGACCGACATTCGAGGCGCAGTATTCATGTGAAATCTCCTATCCTTCTATGATGCCTCGACACCTCCTTTCTGCGGCGGCAGTGACGATGGCGGCGCTCGGCGTGGTCTGGACCGTACGGGCGGAGGTCGCCCCCGGCCAGGTGCAGCCGAACGTGCAGGCGCCCCGGTTTCAGTACGACCCGACGTTCCCGCAGCCGCTGCCCGCGCAGTGGGCGATCGGCGCCATCGGGGGGATGGCCGTCGACAGCCGCGACCACATCTGGGTGCTGCACCGACCAGGTCCGCTGCGGGCCAACGAGCGTTTCGCGGGGGCCGACGACACGCCGCCGAAGGCGGAGTGCTGCATTCCGGCGCCCCCCGTGCTCGAGTTCGACCAGGAGGGCAAGCTGGTCGCGTCGTGGGGCGGACCCGGGCCCGGCTACGAGTGGCCGCAGATCGAGCACGGCATCTTCGTCGATCACAACGACAACGTCTGGATCGCCGGCAGCGGCGACAAGGACGCACAGGTCCTGAAGTTCACGCGGCAGGGTACGTTCATCGCGCAGTTCGGCCATCAGGGCCGGAGCCGCGGAAGCGCGGACACCGAGAATCTCGGAGGGCCCGCGAACCTGACCGTCGACCCGGCCGCCAACGAGCTGTACGTGGCCGACGGCTACCGGAACAAGCGCGTCATCGTTCTGGACGCGGCGACGCTGGCGTTCAAGCGCCTGTGGGGCGCGTACGGCAACAAGCCCGATGACGCCGACCCCGGTCCGTTCAATCCGGATGCGCCGCCCGCGCAGCAGTTCCGGCTGCCCCACAACGTGGCCGTCTCCAGGGACGGCTTCGTCTACGTGGCCGATCGGCCCAACAACCGCATCCAGGTGTTCCGGAAGGACGGCACGTTCGTCAAGGAAGGCTTTCTGGCGCGGCGGACGCTGCTCGCCGGCGCCGCGTCCGGCCTTGCCTTCTCTCCCGATCAGCGGTTCCTGTACGTCATCGACGGCGGGAACCATCACGTCTGGATTCTGCTGCGCGAGACGCTCGCCGTGGTCGATCGCTTCGGCCAGCAGGGGATCTTCGGCGGCTCGCTGAACGTCCCGCATGCGCTGGCGACCGACAGCCGCGGCAACGTCTACGTCGGCGAGAACTTCGACGGGCGCCGGTTCCAGCGCTTCGTCTACAAGGGCATGGGCGCCCCGATCGGCCGGCTGCTCTCCCCGCCCCGGCCGTAACCGCTCGCGCTCGGCTGCGTGTTGACACCGGCCCGGCACGTACGTATATTCAATGTAGATACATGCCGACGAGCACGCAGATCGCCAGATGGGGCAACAGCCTCGGGCTCCGGCTCCCGAAGTCGGTGGCGCGCGAAGCGCAGCTCGACGAAGGCGACACCGTGGACGTCTCGGTGGACCACGGAGCCGTCGTGATCCGGGCGAGTCGTCCGCGGTACTCGCTGGACGAGCTCGTCGGCCGCATCACCGCGCGCAACCGCCACAAGGAGAGCGACTGGGGCGTGCCGCTCGGGCACGAGGTGTGGTAGCCCGCGCGTACGTGCCCGACGCGGGCGATCTCGTCTGGCTGACGTTGGACCCGCAGGCTGGACGTGAGCAGCGCGGCCGTCGGCCCGCCCTCATCTTGTCTCCCCGCTCGTACAACACCAGAGCGAGTCTGGCGATCGCGTGCCCGATCACGAGTCATGCGAAGGGGTATCCGTTTGAAGTGGCACTGCCGGCTGACGGAACGGTCACGGGCGTGGTTCTGGCCGACCACGTCAAGAACCTGGATTGGAACGCCCGACGAGCGGTCTTTGCCGCGAAGGCGCCGGCGGAGGTCGTGACCGACGTGCGCGAGCGGCTTCGGGTGCTGATCGGCCAGTGATCTCCGTTGACACGTCTCGGAGGCGGCGGTCTATAGTTCGAACGCCGGAGGATACGTCATGCGCCTGAGCCCGTTGATCGCCGCTGCCACGCTCGTGCTTTCGTTCGCCACGCCCGCGCTGGCGCAGGAATGGGACGAATTCGTCTTCGTCGATGACGGGTTCAAGGTGAACTTTCCGGGAGCGCCCAAAGTGGAGAACACCACCTGGATGTCGCGGTACCGGTACACGCTTCCCGCGCGCGTCTACAGGGCGTCACGGGGCACCGAGCGCTATTCGGTGACCGTCGTCGACTACCGCGGCGTCGACAAGCAGGGGATCGCGCGTCAGAAGCAGTGCCCGCCCGGCGCGGAAACGTGCATCGGCACCCAGGACGGCGTCGGCGGCTCCATCCTCGGGGCCGGCTACTGGAAGATGGACGTCCGCGGCGCGCTCGCGTGGGCGACGCTGCAGTTCCTCAAGCGCGATGCCAGGGTCACCGACTACGACCTCGAGTTCCAGGACGTCGTCGAAGGCTATTTCATGTCACTGACGAACCGGGACGAGTCGCGGACCTACGGCTACATCACGATGCACGAGAACCGGCTGTACATCCTGGAAGGGACCGTGCCGAAGGGCTACCCGGAGCCGCAGTGGTTCCAGTCGTCCATGGGTTTCGTCGACGCCAAGGGCAACGGCATCCGGTATCTGGACTACTACTCGAACGCGATCCACGGCCTGCGCCAGTACGCGCCGCCGCCCGCGCGGGTGGGCGGCGTGGTCGTCGGCGGCCAGCCGGGCGCCGCGCCCGCTGGCGCAGGAGCATCGGGCCAGCCCGCGCGCTGACGCGCGGCGCGGGCTCACGCGCCTGCGAGGACACACACGCCGGCCGCGCCCACCAGCGCGCCGGCGCACACCGCCAGAAACAGCGCCCGGCCGACGTCGCGGCCCGACTCGAGAGGCGGATCGAGCGGGTCACCGATCCACAGATCGGTGACCTGCTCCCCGCTCAGCCAGATCGGTCCCACGAGCCGCCGCCGCAGGGCTCCCGCGGCGGCGGC
>JACQZV010000003.1 GCA_016213695.1 Acidobacteriota bacterium
ACCTTCGTCATGGCCGCCGTCAAGGTCGTCTTCCCGTGATCAATGTGCCCGATCGTCCCCACGTTCACATGCGGCTTCGACCGATCGAATTTTTCCTTCGCCATGACTGTGCCTCTCCGTCAGC
Source organism: Acidobacteriota bacterium (assembly GCA_016213695.1). GTDB lineage: Bacteria > Acidobacteriota > Vicinamibacteria > Vicinamibacterales > UBA2999 > DATCJA01. The sequence continues at coordinate 125 of JACQZV010000003.1, forward strand.
TCTCAGCTCTTACCCCTTGACTGTCTGTGCCTGTCCGCCTTCGCCGCGCGTCGCGCGGCTTTGGCGAGACAGCCTTCGCTCGACCGGCTCGCGTGCGCTGGCTTGCCCAGCCGTCCGCCTTCGCTTTGCTTCGGCGAGATCGCGGCTGGCCTGCCGAGCCGTAGCTCGCCGCGAAGCGGCGAGCGAAGGCTGGAGCCGATGACCGGAATCGGACCGGTGACCTCGTCCTTACCAAGGACGCGCTCTGCCAACTGAGCTACATCGGCCTGCTCTCGCCGCAGCAAGACGGTCGTCGCGTGACGACGTCCGCCTTCGCCACGCGTCGCGCGGCTTCGGCGAGACAGCCTTCGCCTGTCTCTGGCCTGCCTGGCCGGAGCTCCGCGACCCGACCCCGTGGAGCGAAGGCTGGAGCGGGAGACGGGGATCGAACCCGCGACCAACAGCTTGGAAGGCTGTGACTCTACCACTGAGTTACTCCCGCCCATGTCGCTGCCACCTGTCTCTGCCGCGTGTCGCTCTTCTCGCCATTCAACTCGCTGCGCCCGCTCAGTCACCGTTCGCGTTGACCCTCGATCGCCTGCCAGGAGCAAGACCCCAAAGGCCGAATTCGAATGGTGGGGAGGGGAGGGTTCGAACCTCCGTAGCCACTAGGGCGGCAGATTTACAGTCTGCTGCGATTGACCGCTCCGCCACCTCCCCGATCGATCCATCTATTGTCTGTGTGGAGTCCGTGTTTTCGGTGCTTCTCTGGACGCGACGAGCCAACCGGTGGAGCTGGCGGAGGGATTTGAACCCCCGACCGGCTGATTACAAATCAGCTGCTCTACCGGACTGAGCTACGCCAGCCAGACAAAGGGCAAATAGTAGCACTTCCCGTGCCAGCCTCGCAAGCGCCTCAATAGCCTCGTGCAGAGCCGATAACCACCGCCACTGCCGCAGTTGCGGTCACCCTTCAGTCCCCGCACCGTCTGTCTTCCGGACGGTCCGCGCCGGGATACTAAGGGTCCCTCCGGCGCTGCCGCGCCGCCTCAAAGAGCGTAACTCCTGCCGCGACAGACACATTGAGACTGTCAACATGCCCCTGCATCGGGATGGCCGCGAGCGCGTCGCACCGATCCCGCACCAGACGGCGCAGCCCCGTCCCCTCGGCCCCGAGGACAATGGCGGTCGGCAGCCTGAAGTCGACTGCGTCGTAGGTGAGGCCGGCGTCGCCGGCCAGTCCGATCGTCCACACGCCGGCGGCTTTGAGTTCTTCCAGCGCGCGCGCGATGTTGACCACCTCGGCAATGCGGACGTGGGCGACGGCGCCGGCCGACGCCTTGGCCGCCGCGCCGCCAAGCGCCGCGGACCGGCGGCTCTGCACCACGACGCCGTCGGCGCCCGCGGCATCCACGGTCCGGAGAATCGCCCCGAGATTGTGCGGATCTTCGATGCCGTCGAGCACCACGAGCAGCGGCGGACCGGCGGCGCCCCGGACGAGATCCTCGACGCTGCAGGCGCGGGCATCCTCGACGAGAGCGACCACGCCCTGATGGACGCCGCCGCGCGCCTGCCGGGCGAGCTCACCGACTGGGATGCGACGCACCGGGACGCCGCGCTCGGTTGCCAGCGCCAGCGTCTCCCCGACACGGCCGCTCGCGCGGTCCGTGACGCGCAATTCCCGCACCCGGCCGGTGCGCAGCGCCTCGAGGACGGGGTTGATGCCATACACGATCATGGGGTCGTACCCAGGTGATGGGCCGCAGCCGGGTCCGACCCCGGAACGCGACGACTCAAGGTCGCGACTCCGCGAGCGCGTCTCGAAACGCGGCGGCGCGTGCGGCGGCGCCCGGGATCCTGCACACGCCGGAATCGGCCAGCCGCGACCCGCGCTCGATCGCCGGCACGGCCACGTCGAGCTCCAGTCCTTCCGCTTCGCCGGTCAGCGCCAGCCGAATCGGGTGCAGCAGGGACTTCCCTTTCTGCCCGGTCCGCTCGCGAACGCGCGCAACCATCGCCCGAAACGCCTCGCGATCGGCCAGCGGCCGATCGCCGGCCGCCTCCTCCGCGAGCGCCTGGACGACAGGACGTGCCGCGTCGGCTTCGGCGCGGACCGCGGTATCGCCGAGCGCGCGCGCCGCGGAATAATCGAACAGGAAGCGGAGCCGCGCCGGCACCTGCTCGAGGCGATCGACAGAGGCTGCAGCCGCCGGAACGACGGACGCCAGAAAGTCGACGGCCGCGGGGCCGGGCGCGGCGATCCATCCTTCCCGCTGCAGATACGGGAGCGCCAGCGCCACAAGCCGATCCGGCGGCGCCTGCTTCAGGTAGTGCCGGTTGACCCACGCGAGCTTTTCGACGTCGAACACGCCGGCGCTGCGCCCGACGTCCTCGATCCTGAACCGCCGCGTGAGCTCCTCGAGCGGCAGCAGTTCCTCGTCGCCGCCGGGCGACCACCCGAGCAGCGCCAGGTAGTTGGCGAACGCCTCGGGAAGGTAGCCGCGCGCCCGGAACTCGGCCACCGACGTGGCGCCGTGCCGTTTTGACAGCACCCCATGGTCAGGACCGAGTACGAGCGAGACGGGCGCGAAGGCCGGCGCCCGCCAGCCGAACGCCTCGTAGAGCAGCAGCTGCCGGGGCGTGTTCGAGATATGGTCCTCGCCCCTGACGACATGCGTGATCTCCATCAGCGCATCGTCGATCACGACCGCGAAGTTGTAGGCGGGGGTCCCGTCGGACCGCATCAGCACCGGATCCCCGATGACGTCGGTGCTGACGCCGACCTCGCCGCGGACGAGGTCCTGAAACAGCACGTCGCGTCCCTCGGGCACGCGGAAGCGGATCACGGCCGGCTCGCCGCGGTCGACGCGCGCGCGCGCGTCCGCCCGCGGTATCTCACGGCAGCGACCGGCGTACTTCGGCGGACGCCCCTCGCGCAGCGCGGTGTACCGATCCATCTCGAGCTGCTCGGACGGACAGAAGCACTGATACGCCTGGCCGCGCGACAGCAACTCCACGGCATGCGCCCGATAGATGTGCGTGCGCTCCGACTGCCGGTACGGCCCGCGGTCGCCTCCCCGCTCCACGCCTTCGTCCCAGTCGAGGCCGAGCCACCGCAGATCCTCGACGATGGCCCGCTCGGACTCGGCCGTCGAGCGCTCGACGTCGGTATCTTCAATGCGGAGGACGAACGTGCCGCCGGCGCTGCGCGCGAGCAGCCAGTTGAACAGCGCCGTACGGGCGTTGCCGACGTGCAGCTGCCCGGTGGGGCTGGGGGCGAAGCGGACTCTCATCGCCGCGCCACCAGCGCCACGGCGTGCACCGCGATCGACTCGCCGGCGCCGATCGAGCCGACGCCCTCGTTGGTCTTGCCCTTCACGCTCACCTGGTCGGGCGCGATTCCGATCGCGCGCGCGAGCGCCGCCCGCATGGCGTCGGCATGCGGCGCAATCTTCGGACGCTCGGCAATGACGACGACGTCGACGTTGACGACAAGGAAACCCGAGGCCCCCACGATCGCCGCGGCGCGCGCGAGCAGCGCCACGCTGTCGGCGTCCTTCCACGCCGGATCCGTGTCGGGAAAGTGGCGGCCGATATCGCCGGCGCCGATCGCGCCGAGGATGGCGTCGGTGACCGCATGACAGACCGCGTCGGCATCGGAGTGCCCGGCGAGCCCCTTGTCGAACGGGATCGCGACGCCGCCGAGCACGAGGCGCCGGCCCGCCACGAGGCGGTGGAGGTCGTAGCCGTTGCCGACTCTCATCGCCGACGCGCCGAGCAGGCGTTCGGCGAGCACCAGGTCGTCGGCCGTCGTGATCTTCACGTTCCGCGGATCGCCGGGAACCTGCTGCACGGCATACCCGGCGCGCTCGACGAGCGCCGACTCGTCGGTGACATCGGCGCCGGCCCGCTCCGACGCCAGCGCCTCGCGCAGCAGTTCGACACGAAACGCCTGCGGCGTCTGCGCGAGAAAGACCTGGCCGCGCGGCAGCGTGTCGACGATGAAGCCGCGCCCGTTGCCGCGCTTGACGGTGTCGGTGGCCGCCAGCGCGGCAATCGCGGCGCCGTGCGCGATCGCCGCATCGATCGTCTGCGAAATCAGCACCGGGGTCACCAGCGGCCTCGCCGCGTCGTGAATCACGACGACCCCGGCCGCGGCAGGGAGGCGCGCGAAGGCGCGCGTGACCGAATCCTGACGACGGTCGCCGCCTTCGACGATCTCGATCGGCTTCGACCTCGAACGAAGGTAGGCCGGCGCGTCCGCCGCCAGCTCCGGCGGAAGCGCAACGATGAGATCCGTAATGCGCTCGTGCTGCACGAACGCGTCAACACTGCGCTCGAGAATGGGCCGGCCGGCCAGTGACAGCAGCTGCTTCGGCAGGCCGCCGCCGAAGCGGGTACCCCGTCCGCCGGCGGCAATAATCGCGGTTACATGCACCGCACGCGATTGTACCGCCGGTCGGCGATGCCGGGTCGGCGACGCCTCCATCGTGCGCGCCGCCAGAGCCAGTCTGCGTGCGCTGCGCTACGTGCGGGCCGCGCCCGTGAATTCGTGCATGCGCTGCGCAGTTATGTCGAGCACGTGCGCCAGGCGCCGCTCGTCGAGCTCGAAGGGCGCAAACACCACGACCAGCGCGCGCGTCGTCCCGGTGGTGACCATCGTCCGCGCCGAGTCCGAGGTGGGATTGCCGAACGGACCGCGATCGTCGGAGAGCGTGATGCGTCCGCCGACGTGCACATCGTCTTTGCGGATGCCCGGGTACGACTCGCCCGGCAGGCCGAGGCGCAGCGTCACGTCGCCCTCGATGCAGGCCGCGTCGTAGAGGCCGTACGGCAGCTGACACTCCAGCGAGCACCAGTTGCAGACGTCCACCATGGAGTTGATGCGCGGCAGCCCGTCGCCCTTCTGCACGCGCCGCAGCAGCGCCTCCGACGAGGGACGACGCTTCGTGGGATCGATCCCGACGCGCTTGTACATCGTCCGCACCGCGGCCGTGTCGTCCGGTGGACGGGCGCGCACGGCCGCCTCGGCCGCCGCCAGCGGCGCGTCCAGACGCGGCTCGAGGTCCACGACCGAGGCACCCTCGAGCCAGAGGACGCCAGGACGGACGATCACGTCCAGCTCAGGCGCGAGTGTGAACCGGGGCAACATCCGCCTCCGCGTCAGGGACAATGGTCTCGCGGACTCGCTCGGCGAATGCCTTCGCCGCCCTCCCTCCGAGCCCGGCCGTCTCGATCGGATCGTGCACGACGAGCCGCACGTGCCCGGGATAAGTGGCCAGCCGGCCCTTCAGCATGACGTGCCGGCTGCCGACGACCGACAGGGGAACGACGGGCAGGCCGGCTTCGAGCGCCAGGAGGAACCCTCCGCCTTTGAACCGCGCGACGCGGCCGTCGCCGCTGCGCGTCCCCTCCGGAAACACGATGAGCGACAGCCCGCGCGACGTCAGCGCCGACGCCCACGAGAAGATCCCGGTTCGATTGGGCCGCGCGCGATCGACCAGCATGTGGCCGGTCCGCCGCAGGTGCCACCCGAGAAACGGAAACCGGCCCAGCGACTCTTTCGCCATGATGCGCAGCTGGTACGGAATCGACCAGAACAGAATCGGAATGTCGTAGATGCTCTGGTGATTGGCCACGAAGACGTACGTCCGGCCGGGCACGAGCCGGTCGAGGCCGCGCACCTCCACCGTGACGCCGGTCGTGCGCAGAATCAGGCGCGACCAGGTGCGCGCGCACCAGTGCGCGAAGTACCCGCGGCGCTCGAACAGGCTCGAGCCGATCGACAGGGTGCCGAGCACGACGGTGAACACCGAGATGGCGGGAATCAGGAAAAAGACGGTCCGCCACCAGTGATATGGAGGGATTCTCAACGCACACTCAAGACGCTGTGAGGCGCGAGAGGCGACTTACTTGCCCGCGGCGGCCGCCGGCGGCATCTGCGGCCGTACGCGGGTGTCGGCCACTCCCGGCGGCTGCGGCGCGGCCTGCCCCACGGCGGCCGCGTCGATGAAGCGGCCGAAGATCATCTTGCCCGCTGTCGTCTGCAGCACGCTCGTCACGACCACGTCGATCGTCTTGCCGATCAGCTTGCGCGCGTTATCGACGACCACCATCGTGCCGTCGTCGAGATAGGCGACACCCTGGTTGTATTCCTTGCCTTCCTTCAGGATGAACACCTTCATCAGCTCGCCCGGCAGCACCACCGGCTTGAGCGCGTTGGCCAGCTCGTTGATATTGAGCACGTCGACGCCGCGGAGCTGCGCCACTTTGTTCAGATTGAAGTCGTTGGTCACGATCTTGCCCTGGAGGGCACGGCCGAGCTCGATGAGCTTCAGATCGACTTCCCGGACGTCGGGGAAGTCCATGTCGGACACCATCACCTCGACGCCCGACATCTTCTGAATCTTCTGCAGGATGTCGAGGCCGCGGCGGCCGCGGTTCCGCTTCATCGAATCGGACGAGTCGGCAACGAGCTGCAGCTCCTTGAGCACGAACTGCGGAATGACCAGCGTGCCGTCCATAAAGCCGGTCTCGCAGATGTCGGCGATGCGGCCGTCGATGATGACGCTCGTATCGAGGATCTTGTAGCGGCGACTCGGGCCGGCGTTCCGGAACAGGCCGATGAGCGTGGCGGGCTCGAGCCATTCGCCCTTGCGCGCCCCCATCACCAGGCCGAGATACGGCAGCGCCAGCAGGATCAGGCTGTGCAGGAAGACGACGCGGTCGTTGCCCAGGTTGGCCCAGTACAGCGAGTCGCCGAGCACCTTGGCCGCACCGAGCCCGATCGAGCCGCCAATGAGCGCGCCGAGCACGTGCGTGACCGGCGCCGTCTTGAGGCGGACTTCGAGGACGACGATGAGGCCCGCCAGGACGAGACCGAACAGGACATCCGGCACCGGACCGCCCGAGGAGACGGGCTGGAGCTGGTAGGCCGAATAGCCGACCGCCGCCACAAACACCGCACGCGCAAGGATGAACCAGGCCATGACGCCCCCCGGAACCAGTGACGAAGTGTGGAACGTTAGAGCCCCGCGCGAAGAAAATCAAGTCAGGAGCTCGTCGAGCGCCTCCCCCACCGCGCGCACTCCCACGAGCTCGCACGTCTCGGCCTGCAGCGACGAATCGCGGGCGTCGAGGTTCACCGCGGGCATGACGATGCGCGTAAACCCCATCTGCGCGGCTTCGCGCACGCGCAGCGCGGCCTGCGGAATCCCCCGGATCTCGCCGCTCAGGCCGACTTCACCGAAGACGGCGGTGGCCGGCGCGAGGCTGCGGTTGCGCACGCTCGAGGCGATGGCGGCCACCACGCTCAGGTCCGCGGCCGGCTCCTCCACCGTCATGCCGCCGGCGATGTTCACGTACACGTCGTCGCCCGCCAGCGCCAGGCCGGCGCGCTTTTCGAGGACCGCCAGCAGCAGCGAGACGCGGTTCTGATCGAGGCCAATCGCCATGCGGCGCGGGTTGCCGTACGTGCTCGCGCTGACGAGCGCCTGCACCTCGACGAGGATCGGGCGCGAGCCCTCGACGCAGCACAGCACCGCCGAGCCCGGCGTCCCGGAGGCGCGCTCCGAGAGAAAGAGCTTCGACGGGTTCGCGACCGGTTGCAGGCCGGCGCCGGTCATCTCGAACACGCCGAGCTCGCTCACGGCGCCGAATCGGTTCTTCACCGCGCGCACGACCCGGTGCGCATGGTGGCGCTCGCCTTCGAAATAGAGCACGGTGTCCACGACGTGCTCGAGCACCTTCGGCCCGGCCAGGCTGCCGTCCTTGGTGACGTGTCCGACGAGCACGGTGGGAATGTTCTGTCCCTTGGCGGCGAACAGAAACTGCGTGGCCGCCTCACGCACCTGGCCGATGCTGCCGGGCGCGGACTGAAACTTGATCGAGAAGACGGTCTGTACCGAGTCGACGATGACGAGCGCGGGTTTGAGGCGCGCGATCTCCTCGAGAATCCGCTCGATGCACGTCTCCGCCAGCAGGTACAGGGGCGCCTCGCCGACGCCGAGCCGGTCGCCGCGACTCTTGATCTGATGCTCCGACTCCTCGCCCGAGGCGTACAGGACGGGGCCGACCGCGCGCGCGAAGTGGGCCGCCGCCTGGAGCAGCAGCGTCGACTTGCCGATGCCCGGCTCGCCGCCGAGCAGGACGAGCGATCCCGGCACGATCCCGCCGCCGAGCACGCGGTCGAACTCGTTGATGCCGGTCGAGAGCCGCACGGCGTCGGCGATGTCGACATCGGCGTAGAGTTTCGCCGCGCCGCCCGCGCCGAACTGCGCGTAGCGGTTTCCGGCCGCCGGCGCCGGCGCCCCGCCGACGCGCTCCTCGACCATCGCGTTCCACGCGCCGCATTCGGTACAGCGGCCGTTCCACTTCGGCGCCTGCGCGCCGCACTCCTGGCAGACAAAGACGGTTTTCGGTGGCTTCATGGCTGGAGCAGGCCCCAAGTCTCGGGCCTTGCCTGCTGTCTTATGCGTATTGTCTCTCGATCCGCGCCCCGATGCGGCAGACGATCTCGTACGGGATCGTGCCGATCGCCGCCGCCATCTCGCGCACGTCGATCTGCTGCCACGACTCCGCGCCCTGGCGCCCGATGATCACCACCTCGTCGCCGGGCTGGACCTCGTCGAGGCCGGTGACGTCGATGGTCATCATGTCCATCGACACGGCGCCGACAACCGGCACCCGGCGGCCGCGCACCAGCACGTGCCCGCGCCCTTCGAGACGCAGGTCCAGGCCGTCGGCGTACCCGGCGGGCACCACCGCCACCGTCGCCGGCGCGGCGCTGCTGAAGCGGGAGCCGTACCCGACCGCTTCACCGGGGCGCAGCCCCTTCACCGCGACGACCCGGCTCGTCAGCGACATCACCGGCACGAGCGGAATGGTCGCCGAGAGCGGCGGCGGCACGATGCCGTAGAGCAGCAGCCCGGGACGGACGATGTCGTACCAGACGCGCGAGTCGCGCAGCAGCGCGGCGGAATTGGCGGCATGCCGGCGCACGGTGGCGCCGACATGTCTGAGCGCTTCCTCGAAACGCAGCCGCTGCTGCTCGAACAGCGGCTGATCCGGATCGTCGGCGGTCGCGAAATGCGTGTAGACGGCCTCGAGCCGCAGATGCGCGCCGCTCAGCACGCCGGGCAGCGTGCGGCCGAGATTGTCGAACCGGAAGCCGAGCCGGTTCATCCCGGTATCGATCTTCAGGTGATAGGGGCAGGTCGTCTTCCGGCGCGCGGCGGCGGCCTGCACCGCGCGCGCGGCCGACGGCGTGGAAATGGTCGGGGTCAGCACGTACTCGAACAGGCCGTCGAGGTCGCTGACGCTCAGCGCGCCGAAGACAAGGATCGGCAGCCTGACGCCCGCGCGCCGCAGCACGATCCCCTCCTCGATATCGGCGCACGCGAGCATCGTGGCGCCCGCCTGTTCGAGCGCCAGCGCCACGCGCCCGGCCCCGTGGCCGTAAGCGTTGGCCTTCACGACGGCGATGATCTCGGGGGGAGGAGGTGCGACCGTGCCACCCTGCGACGGTGCGATGGTGCGGGGTTCGCTGGCGACAAAGTCCCGAATCGCGCGGAAGTTGGCCTGCAGCGCCGCGAGGTCGACGCGCGCGACGGTGCTGCGGATCATGGAGCGGCGGGCAGACCTTACGCGGTGGCCGCGAGATTCGCGAACCTCGTCTGCTCGCGCAGGAACGCCAGCCGCACGACGCCGGTGGGGCCGTTGCGCTGCTTGCCCACGATGAGCTCGGCCGTCCCGGCGTCGGGATGATTCGGGTCGCGGTTGTACGCGTCCTCGCGGTAGATCAGGATGACCACGTCGGCGTCCTGCTCGAGCGCGCCGGACTCGCGGAGGTCCGAGAGCTGCGGCCGGTGGTCGGCGCGCGACTCGGGCGCGCGGCTGAGCTGCGACAGCACGACAATCGGGACGCTCAACTCCTTGGCGAGCCCCTTGAGCGACCGCGAGATGGCGCCCAGCTCGAGCGTGCGGTTCTCGAAGCGCCCGCGCCCCGTCATCAGCTGGATGTAATCGACCACGATCAGGCTCAGGCCGTGCTCGGCCTGCAGCCGGCGCGCCTTCGCGCGCATTTCGAGCACGCTGATGCCCGCCGTGTCGTCGATATGCAGCCGCATCGCCGTGAGCATCTCGAGTGCCTGCGAGATGCGGCCGTAGTCCTTCTGCCCGATCGCGCCGGTCATGAGGCGATGGCTGTCGATCTGCGCCTCCGCCGTCAGCAGCCGCAGGAAGAGCGCCTCCTTCGACATCTCCAGGCTGAAGATGCCGACGGTGCGGTCGGGCTGCACCGCGACGTACTGCGCCATGTTCAGCGCCAGGCTCGTCTTGCCCATGGAGGGGCGCGCGGCGATGATGACCAGGTCGCCGGCCTGGAAGCCCCGCGTCATCCCGTCGAGATCGGCAAAGCCGGTCGGCACGCCCGTGATCAGGCGCTTGTGCTCGAAGAGCTGCTCGATCTTCGGGTAGCTCTCCCGCACGAGATCGCTCATCGGGATGAACCCGGCCTTGATCCGATCGTCGGCGACGGCGAAGATCGCGCTCTCGGCGTCGTCGAGAATCAGGTCGGATTCCTGGTCGGCCTCGTAGGCGCTCGTGAGGATCTTGTTCGCCGCGAAAATCAGGTTCCGCAGCGTCGCCTTTTCCTTGACGATGCGGGCGTAATACTCGACGTTGGTGGCGCGCGGCACGCCGTCGGCCAGCGACGCGACGTACGCGGGGCCGCCGACCTGGTCCAGCTCCCCGTTGCGCCCGAGCTCCTCCTTGAGGGTGACGAAATCAATCGCCTGCCCGCGCTCGTTCAGCGCCACCATCCGGTCGAAAATGCGGCGGTGCGCGTCGCGATAGAAGTCGCGCGCGTCGATCGCCTGCGCCGCCAGGTTGAACGCGTCGTTGTGCACCAGAATCGCGCCGAGGATCGATCGCTCGGCTTCGAGATTGTGCGGAAGCGAGCGCTCCGCAGCAGCAACAACGGTCTCGGCCATGTGATTGAAGGAATGTGGAAATCCCGCGCGCCGATCGTTACGCGCGAGAAGCAGAGTGTAGCAGAAAAGATGTGATAATCCGGCGTGGCCCCGCCGTGGTACCGCACGATCGGCCGCGACGAGTGGCGCGTCCTGGCAGCCGCCAAGTTAGGGTGGATGCTCGATGCGATGGATTTCATGCTGTACGCCATGGCCATCGGACAGCTGCGGACGTATTTCGGCTTCAACGACGCCACGGCCGGCATGCTCGGGACGATCACGCTCGTCATGTCGGGGGCCGGCGGTGTTCTGTTCGGGTATCTGGCCGACCGCGCCGGCCGCGCGCGCTCTCTCATGGCCACCATCCTGCTTTTTTCGGTGGCGTCGCTCGGCGCTGCGACGTCGCAGAGCGTCGTGCAGCTGCTCTTGTGGCGCGCGCTGCTCGGGATCGGCATGGGCGGCGAGTGGGCCTCCGGCGCCGTCCTGATCAGCGAGACCTGGCCACCCGCGCATCGCAACAAGGCGATCAGCATCATGCAGTCGGGCTGGGCCATCGGCTACATCATCGCGGCGCTGCTGGCCGCCGCCGTGCTCGGCGCGCCGGGCGCCGGCCCCGACGCGTGGCGATGGCTGTTCGTCGCGGGCGTGCTGCCGGCGCTCTTCACCCTGTGGATCCGCCGCAACGTGCCAGAGCCGGACGCCTGGACGCGCCGCGGACGCGCCGCAGCCGCGGTCCGGAACCCCTTTCGCGTGATCTTCGGGCGCGCGCTCGCCGGCCGCACGATCCTCGTCATCCTGCTCGGATCGGCCGTCCAGTTCGCCTACTGGGGCATCTTCTTCTGGCTCCCGGCGTTCCTGGCCCGCCCCGTCTCCGAGGGAGGCGCCGGCATGGGCGTCGTGGGATCGCTCGGCTGGATCATCCCGGTGCAGATCGGGGCGTATTTCGGCTATCTCACCTTCGGCTTCATCGCAGACCGGCTGGGCCGGCGCCGCACGTTCGTGCTGTTCATGCTGGCGGCAGCGCTGCTCGTGCCCATCTACGGGCAGATGGCGCGGAGCCCGGTGATCCTCATGCTGCTCGGCCCGGTGCTCGGCTACTTCGGCCACGGCTACTTCAGCATGTTCGGCAGCTTCGTGGCGGAACTGTTCCCGACGGCAGTGCGCGCCACGGGCCAGGGGACCAGCTACAACATCGGGAGGATGGCGGGCGCCCTCGCGCCCTATACGATTGGCGCCGTCGCCACGCTGCCGGGCATCGGCATCGGGCTCGCGCTCGGCGTCACCTCGGCGTTCTTCCTGCTCGCCGCAGCGCTCGTCTTCACGCTGCCCGACCGCAGCGGCCAGGCGCTCGAGGCGTGAACAGTTGTCGGTTGTCAGTTGTCAGTTATGCCGTCTGCGACTGGATCTTCCGGCGAAACTCCAACGGGGCGGCGATGTTGTGAAAGACCTCGCGCACGCCGCCGGTTCCACTCAGCGTGACGGAGCCGTAATTGAAGATGCGGCCCATGAGGCTCTGGTCGATCGAGATCGCCTCGACCTGCCGCAGCAGCAGTTCCAGCGTGCGCCGGCGAACCAGGCCGACCTTGACGATCACCCGTTTCGTCGTCACGCCGAACTCGGACGTTCTGTACGCGACCCAGGCCGGCACCGCCATGACCAGCCCGATCGCCAGGACGAGCGCACCGACGGTCGGTTCGACCAGCACGAGCAGGAGCAGACCGGCGGCGGCAACGAGCGTCGCCTTGCCGAAAATCAGCCAGTGGAGCGTCGCCTTGTGCACCACCGTTTCGTCCGGGAGCAGATTGGCTTCGATATAGCCCATCGCGTCACTCCGAGGGTGTGTCGGGGTCCTGGTCGTCAGCGAGCGCGAGCTCACCGCGGTCCGCGCGCGCGAGCAGCTCGCGCGCGCGGTCGGCAAGTTCGCGCGGCACCAGGATGTCCACGACGCCGAGACCATCAAGGGAGATCCCGTACATCGTCCTCAGCGTTTCACCGCGCACGGAGGTGGGAATCTCATTGGCCAGGAGGAACGCGCGCACCTGTTCCTCCTCGAACTGGCCCTGAACCGTCGTGACGACGACGAAATCTGGCGCGGTGGACATTTGTTTCGGCAGCGTGTTCCGGCAGCGATGCTACCGGGTTCCGCGCGCCACCCTGAACAGTCCGAGGTCGATCGATTCGCCCATCAGCTTGTAGCCCGCCGCGTTCGGGTGCGTGTAGTCGCCGCAGTTGAACTCCGGCTTGAGCGACTCGCTTCCCGCATACACCGGCCCGCCTTTCATCAGCGGGTCGAAGTCGATCACCGCATCGAACTTCGCCTGCGTGCGGATCCACGCGTTCACCGCGAGGCGCTGCGCCTCCATGTCCGCGTTCCATCCCATCATCGTCTCGGGGCGGCCGCGCGGAATGATGGTGACGCCGATGATGGAGAGTCCTTTGGCGTGGACGCGGTCGATGACCTCCTGCGTGCCGGCGATCACCGTGTCGGCCCTGGCGCCGCCGGTGATGTCGTTGGTCCCCTCGAAGAAGATGACGTGCGTGGCGCCGGCGCGCTCGAGCAGGTCGCGATCGAGCCGCGCCAGCCCGGCGGGGCCCTGGCCGCCCGGCGGCGCAATCCGGTTGCCGGCGATCCCCTCGTTCACGACCGCTTTCACGCCGCCTGGGGGGAGCGACGCCAGCCGCGTCGCCAGCACATCGGTCCACCGCTGATACCGATCCGGCACGACCGTGTCGCCCTCGTTCGTGCTGCAGCGGCCGTCGGTGATTGAGTCGCCGAACGCGACGACGACGCCCGACGCCGCGTTCGACATGACGTCAACCTTCGCGAGCCAGTAGAAGGGATACCCCGGCACGTTGCCGCCCGCCGGCACGGCGGCGAAGCCGCTCCCGGACGCGTCGGCGGCGTGGCTGCCCGGCGCGTAGTAATTAGTGACGAGGCCGAGCGTGTGCGCGCTGATGTCGGATGCCGAGGCGACATCCAGGCTCACGGCGACGCGCTGGAAGGCCTTGACGTCGATCGCCACCGGATCGCTCCAGGCGCCCGCGCCCGGCGCGAGCGTCAGATCGCCGCGGCCGCTGAACGTCAGCTTCCTGTTCGTGCCCGGGAGCACGGCGGCGCCGTCGCCGGCCACGCCGACATACGCGGCCGCAAACGTGACCGGCGCCTGTCCCAGTGTGTTCTCCAGCTTGATGCGCATGGACGGCCCGGCCACCGTCGGCCGCACGAACATCCGCACCGAGCTGTGGCTCAGTTCCGGCATCGTCTGGCGGGCGTTCTGCGAGACGGTCCACGCGGCCAGCCATCGCGCCTGGCCCTGGGCGCGGGCGGCGGCGGGCGCGAGCAGCGCCACCGATACGATGAGTGCGGTCGCGATCGCTCTCGCGCCGTGAAGCAGTGTCGTCATCTGAATCTCTCCGTGGAAAAACCCCCGCCCTACCTCGGATCGAATACGTGGCCGCTGCCCGTGCCTTCCACGCTCTGCACGTACGCCTGCGCCACGGTGGCAACCGGAATCCCGCCCGACGTCGGACGCCCGAGCTTCTGCAGCGTCTCGATGATCCAGGGCGGGCTCACCACGTTCACGCGGATGCCGCGCGGCGCCTCGAGCGCCGCGGCGCGGCCGAACCCTTCGAGCGCGGAGTTCACCAGGCTGACCGCCGATGAACCCGGCGCGGGATTGCGGGACAGATACCCGGCCGTCAGCGTGAACGACCCGTTGTCGGCGACCGCGTCGAGGCCGAGACGGAACACGTTGACCTGTCCCATCAGCTTGTTGCGCAGGCTGAGCTCGAAGTCGGGATCGGCAAGGTCCTTGAGCGGCTTGAACGCGGCGCGTCCGGCGGCGCTCACCACGGCGTCCACGCGGCCGATGCGCGCGAAGAGCGCCCGGATCGACGCCGGGTCGGCAATATCGACGCGCTCGGGCGCCTTCTGCAGGCTGGCGAGCACGAGATCGTGCCGGCCGCCGAGCGCGGCCGCCACCGCCGAGCCGATCGTGCCCGTCGCGCCGATGACGAGGATGCGCATGAACCGAAGATTATGCTCGAAACCCGGGTTCGTGGAAGGCCATCATGATGCTCTGCATGTGCCGTCGCTAGTCCGCAGGGTGACTGTTCGGCCGGACCCAATGCACGCTGACCAGGATGCCGACGGCGTCGCGCGAGATCGCCGGTGAAATACGCGTCCGCTTCTCCGCTGCGGGGTAGACGATCGTCGTCCTGTGCATGAGCGCCCCCGCGGCAAGTCCGAGGCCCGCGCCAAGGGCGCCGGCCAGGATCGGAGCGTCCGCGCATTCTTCCCGTCCCGGACCCACGCAGGCGGCTACTGTGCCGGCAGCCGCACCCGCGCCGGCCCCGATGAGCACGGCCATGCGGAGTGGCTGGCGGCGCACGGCGACCTGGCGAAGGGTCTCCCGCCTGAAATGCTTCTCGCCCGCGTCGGCCTGGACCGTGATCTCATCTGCCGTGAGGCGCGTCAGGCGACCGGTCGTCCTGACCCCCGACTGGTCCTCGACCCGGAGCCGATCGTCCAGGTTGACCCGAAGCGCAAGGTCCTCGAGCAGGCTGGCTTGAACACCGCGGGCGGCACGCGACGCCGGAATGGGAGCGCGGCTCTCTGGCGCGCGATAGACGGTCCTCATCCGGGAGATGAGTGCCCCCATAGCCAGTCCAACGCCCGCGCCGATCGGGGCGGCGCCGGCCGATCCGACGACGAGGCAGTCCCGACTGCCTTCGTGCGAACAGACTGCCAGCGCGCCAAGGACCGCGAACACGCCGATCCCGACGAGTGCGCTCTTGCGGAGCGAGTGGCCGCGCACGGCGACCTCACGAACAGTGTCGCTCGTGAAACGCTTCTCGCCGGCATCGGTCTGGATGGCGATCTCATCGCGCGTGAGGCGGATCAGGCGCCCGGCGGCCGTGCCCCCCAGCTGATCCTGGACCTGAAGCTGATCGTCGAGGTTCACCCGAAGCGCGAGCTGGTCGAAGGACTGAAGGGCCTGAGCCGAGCCTGGCGACGGGGCCAGCAGCATGAAGGCAGCAAATGCGACGATCACCGTCCGGCGCGTCCACCACACCGCGAACGGTCCGATCCAGGTATGCGTGGCTACCTCCTGTCCCCCGTCCCCCCCGACATCTGTTCGAGCACCTTGAAGAGCACCGCGAAGTCGTACTTGGCGAAGCCCATGCCGCGGGCCGCCGTGAGGAACTCATTGGTGACGGCCGTCGTCGGGAGCGGCACGTCGAGCCGCCGGCCCATTTCGAGCGCGAGCAGCATGTCCTTCTGCATCATGTTCACGTCGAACCAGGCTTCATCCGGCAGCTTGAGGACGAACGGGCCGCGGTACTGCACCATGGGCGACGCGACGACGCCGTGGGTGAAGACGTCCACCGCGACCTCGCGCGGGATGCCGCTCTTCTCGGCGAGCATGATGCCTTCGCTGAAGGCGAGCATCTGCACGGCGAGCTGCAGGTTGTGAGCGATCTTGAGCGAGAGCGCGAGGCCGTTGTCGCCGACGTGGGTCACTTTGGGTCCGATATCGTCCAGGATTGGCTTGACGCGATCGAAGGTCGCGCGCGTGCCGCCCACCATCACGCTCAGCTTGCCCGCCTCGAGCGTCGACACGCTGCCGGACACGGGTGCGTCGACCATGTCGGCGCCTTTCGCGCGGACCTTCTCGGCGACGGCCCGGCTGACGGCCGGGCTCACCGTGCTCATGTCGATGACGATCTTGCCCGGTCGCAGACCGGCCAGAAGCCCGTCGGGGCCGTCGGACACCGCTTCGAGCGACTTCGAATCGGTGACCATCACAAACGTCGCGTCCGCCGCTTCAGCGACCGCGCGTGGTGAGTCGCCCCACTTCATGCCGCGATCGACCAGCCACTGCGCCTTCGAGCGCGTGCGGTTGTACCCGACGACGGTGTGCCCCTTGTCGAGCAGCCGGTTCGCCATGCGGCTGCCCATCGCCCCAAGACCGATGTATCCGAGATTCGCCATAGACTGACAGTCCTCCCCAGCCGGAATACGCTATCACGCGCGGCACGTCGGAATCAGGTGTAGTATCTGCGGCCATGGACGCCACCGTCGCCACCCGCTCCGCCGCCGCTGCCCGCCGGAAACCGTTCTACATGACGCTGTGGGGCCAGGTGCTCCTCGGAGTGGCGCTGGCGATCGTCGTCGGCTACGTCGCGCCCGACACCGCCGTCGCGATGCGTCCGCTCGGCGACGCCTTCATCCGCCTGATCACGATGGTGATCACGCTGGTGATCTTCTGCACGATTGCGGCGGGGATCGCGGGCATGGACAGCATCAAGAAGATCGGGCGCATCGGCGGGAAGGCGCTCATCTATTTCGAGGTCGCCACGAGCGTCGCGCTCGTCATCGGCCTCGCGGTCGGCGCGCTCACGCAGCCGGGCGCCGCGTTCAACGCCGACCCCGCCGCGCTCGACGCCAACGCCGTCGCCAGCTACGCGGGCCAGGCCAAGGGGCAGACGATTACCGACTTCCTCCTGCAGATCATCCCCACGTCGGTCGTCGACGCGTTCGCCCGCGGCAGCATCCTGAGCGTGGTGTTCGTCTCGGTCGTCTTCGGCTTCGCGATCTCGTCGCTCGGCTCGCGCGGCAAGGCGCTGCTCGACGTGCTCGAGGGCCTGACCCAGGCCGTCTTCGGCGTGGTCAACATCTTCATGCGATTCGCGCCCATCGGCGCCTTCGGCGCCATGGCGTTCACCGTCGGCCGCTACGGCCTCAGCTCGCTCGGCCCGCTCGCCCAGCTCATCGCCACGCTCTGGATCACATCGGCGCTCTTCGTGCTGATCGGGCTCGGCGCGATCTCGGCTGTGGCGGGGTTCAGCATCATCACCTTCCTGAAGTACATCCGGGAGGAGATCGTCCTGGTGCTGTCGCTCAGCTCCTCGGACCCGGCGCTGCCGTCGCTGATGCGGAAGCTGGAGAAGCTCGGCTGCTCCAAGGCGCTCGTGGGACTGGTGACGCCGACCGGGTACGTGTTCAATCCGGACGGCAGCTGTCTGTACATGGGCCTTGCGGCCGTCTTCGTGGCACAAGCCACCAACACGCCGCTGACGATGACGAACTACATCACGCTCTTTGCGGTCGCGGCGCTGACGCACAAGGGGGCGGTCGGCGTGCAGGGCGCCGCCTTCATCGCGCTCGTGGCCACGCTGATGGTGATTCCGTCCATCCCGGTTGCCGGCATGGCGCTCATTCTCGGCGTCGACCGGTTCATGAGCATGTGCCGGGCGACATTGAACATGCTCTGCAACGGCGTGGCGACGCTCGTCATCGCGGTGTGGGACAACGAGCTCGATCGCGCCACGCTGCGGGCGAATCTGGCGGCGCTGACCTCAGGCGCCGCGGACGTAAACGCCGCGCCGGCTGTGTAGAGCGCCCGCGTCAGCCGCGCAGGTAGACCGCTTTCCGGTCGACGAAGAACTCCAGGCCGCTTTCGCTGTTCTCGGGCAGGCCGGCGCCCGACTGCTTGACGCCGCCGAACGGCATCGAGGGCTCCTTGTAGCCGGTGTGCACGTTGACGTGCGCCAGACCGGCTTCGATGCCGTCGATGTACCGCTTCGCCGCACCGATATCCGTGGTGTAGATCGCCGACGACAACCCGTAGATCGAGTCGTTGGCCAGAGCGAGCGCCTCATCGAGCGAGTCGAACTCGGACACGGCCAGCACCGGACCGAAAATCTCGTCGCGGAAGAGCGCCATCTCCGGCCGCACGCCGACAAAGACCGTCGGACGGATGAAATAGCCGTCCGGCGGCAGCCCCGCGCCGCCGCCCGCAACCATGCGCGCGCCGTCCGCCTGGGCCCTGCCAATGGCGGCACAGATGTCTTGGTACTGCTGGGGGCCGGCCACCGGACCCATATCGGTCGTCTCGAGCACTCCATCGCCGACCGCCATCCGGCCGCAGCGCGCCGTGAGCTGTTCCAGGAACGATCCGGCAATGCCGCGCTGCAGCAGGATGCGGCTCGTAGACGTACACCACTGGCCCGCGTTGGCGAAGCCGGCCGTGACCGCCGCCTCCAGCGCTGCGCTCAGGTCGGCGTCCTCCATCACGATCAGCGCATTCTTCCCGCCCAGCTCGAGCTGCGTGCGCGTCAGGTTGGCGGCGGCCTTCGCCTGGATCTTCTTGCCGACCTCGGTGGAGCCGGTGAACGAGAGTGCGCGAACGCCCGGATGTTCGACGATGTGATTGCCGATGGACGAGCCGAGGCCGGTGACGCAGTTGAAGACGCCCGCGGGCAGGCCGGCGCGCTCGAACAGGCCGGCCATGAAGACGCCCGACCACGGCGTGAACGACGCCGGCTTGAACACGACGGTGTTTCCGGTCAGCAGCGCCGGCAGCGTCTTGCGGCACATCACGTTCATCGGGAAGTTCCACGGGCTGATCACACCCACCACGCCCACGGGCTCGTATTGCACCCATGTCGTGAGGTCGCGGAACGCGCCGGGCCCGGTGTGGCCGTAGAACGCCGACACCTGCGTCAGGTGGTAGCCGCCTTCGACCAGCGCGGAGTCCACTTCGGCGCGCGATTCGCGAATCGTCTTGCCGTTCTCAAGCGTGACGATGCGGGCCAGCTCTTCGCGTGATGCCTTGAGCAGCCTGAGAAATTCCGCGATGTGCTGCTGGCGCTCGGGCACCGACGTCCGGCGCCACGCACGGAACGCCGCCTCGGCGGCGCCGATCGCCTCGTCGATGTCGTCGGGGGTCGAGGCCTGGAAGGCGCCGAGGCTGCTGCCCCTACGTACCGGATTTTCATCCTGAAACGTCTGCCCGCTCCGGGAACATTTCCATTGGCCGGCAACGAAGTTCTTCAGCGCGTCGGCCATGTTCACCTGGACGATGGGGCCGACACGTTGCCGGGAAACCGGGCCTCGAGATACGTGACGTGGCCGTTAATCCTGCTGAACCAGTGAGCCGTCCCTGGCGGGATCACGATGATGTCTCCCGGCTTGATGTCATTCGAGACGCCTCCCGTGATGCCCGCGGTCCGGTTCTTCGGATCGGGCATCGACCCGCCCGTGGTGTACGTGCCGCCGCCGTCGAGGATGTAGTACACCTCGGTCACGTCCGCGCCATCGCCGTCTTTCGTGTGGACGCTGGCGTTGTTCGGGCCTGCCACCCGGCGCCGGACGACGAACGGCGGGACGATTCGAGCGGACTGACCCGCGACGATCCCGAGCGCCGGCTTGTCGGCATCGAGCATCCTGTTCCACTGGGCGGACGCAATGAACCGGCCGGGCGGGGTCATCACGCCCTGGGCCATGCCCACGAGGTCGTGCAGCGAGAGTGCCGCAAGGGTGACGAGCAGCGCACCGCGCAGGAGTCTCTTCATCATCACTGGTCTCCTCGACTTATCGGGGCGCCGTCCCGAGCGCCATCAGGGGAGCGACGCCGTCCGGATCGACACGCACCACGACGTAGCTCGTGAACTCGTCGGCGTCTTCCCACTTGTGCGGCGTGCCCGCCGGGATGATGAGGACATCGCCCTTCGCAATCGTGACGTCCCTGGCCCCGGCCGCCGTTGTGCCGCCGCTTCCCCGTCCGTTGCCGACGCTCACGGGGCGGCGCTTCCAATCGGCGATCGTGCCGCCGAGCTTCATATGACCCCGGCCTTCGAGCACGTAATAGACCTCCGCCACGTCGTCGTGAACCGCATAGTTCGGGTTCTTCTGCCCCTTGTTGCGATAGACCACGCTGATGCCAACCTGGTGCGCGTCGCTGCCGCCGCCGGCCTTGACCATGTTCATCGGCACGTCGTCATCCTTGGCCGCGATCATCTTCTTCTTGTGTGCCTCGATCTGTGCGGCCGTGATGAGGGTCCCCGGCAGATCGTAACGGTGACCGGGCAGCGCCACGGGGGACGGATCAGTGGGGCGCTGCTCCTGTGCGGCGACGGCCGCCGCGACGCCCACCACCAACATTCCCGCGGCGCGGTATCTGCAGATCCTGCGATACATGATGTCCCTCTCCCATCCGTAAGCGTCACGGACCTGTCCCGCGTCTTCGGCGTTCCGTGGCGGTGTGAAGTGGCGCGGCTGAGCTAGATTCCCCCGAGGCAGATGTACTTGATCTCCAGAAACTCCTCGATCCCGTACTTCGACCCTTCGCGGCCGAGACCCGACTCCTTGACGCCGCCAAACGGCGCCACCTCGGTCGAGATGATACCGGTGTTGACGCCGACGATCCCGGTCTCGAGCGCCTCGGCCACACGCCAGACGCGGCCGATGTCGCGGCCGTAGAAGTAGGCGGCCAGTCCGAACGGCGTGTCGTTCGCCAGCGCGATCGCCTCGTCCTCGGTGCGGAACCGGAAGAGCGGCGCGACGGGGCCGAACGTTTCCTCCTGCGCCACCAGCATCGCGGGCGTCACGTCGGCGAGCACGGTCGGCTCGAAGAAGCGGCCGCCGCGCGCGTGGCGCCTGCCGCCGCTCACGATGCGCGCCCCCTTGGCCAGCGCGTCCGCGACATGCTCCTCCACCTTCTGGACGGCGCGATCGTCGATGAGCGGGCCCTGCGTCGCGCCCTCGTCGAGGCCCGGCGCGGGCTTCAGCGTCCGCACGGCCGCCGCGAGCCGGCCGGCGAACGCGTCGTAGACGCCGTCCTGCACCAAGAGGCGATTCGCGCAGACGCAGGTCTGTCCCGTATTCCGGTATTTCGACGCCATCGCGCCCTCCACCGCCGCGTCGAGATCCGCGTCGTCAAACACGATGAACGGCGCGTTGCCGCCGAGCTCGAGCGAGATCTTCTTCACGGTGCCGGCGCACTGCGCCATCAGGAGCTTCCCGGTCTCGGTCGAGCCGGTAAACGACAGCTTGCGCACGTCCGGGTTCGACGTCAGCTCGCGCCCGATTTCCCCGGCCGCCCCCGTCAGCACGTTGAACACGCCCTTCGGCAACCCGGCGCGCTCTCCGAGTTCGGCGAGCGCGAGCGCGGAAAACGGGGTCTGCGACGCGGGCTTCAGCACGACCGTGCAGCCCGCCGCAATCGCCGGTCCCGCCTTGCGGGTGATCATCGCGAGCGGAAAGTTCCACGGCGTGATGCAGGCAACAACACCGATCGGCTGCTTGATGACGATGATGCGCTTGTCGCGCTGGTGGCCCGGGATGGTGTCGCCGTAGACGCGCTTGGCCTCCTCGCCGAACCATTCGAGAAACGACGCGGCGTAGCCGACCTCGCCGCGCGACTCGGCGAGCGGTTTGCCCTGCTCGAGGGTCATCAGTCGCGCCAGGTCCTCCTGGTTCGCCATCATCAGGTCGAACCAGCAGCGCATCACCGCTGCACGCTCCTTCGCCGTCCGGCTGCGCCAGCCGGGGAAGGCCCGCGCGGCGGCTCCAACGGCCGTCCGCGTCTCGGTCGCGCCGAGCTTCGGCACGAGGCCGATGACCTCGCCCGTCGCCGGGTTATCGACGCCAATCGTGGCGCCGCCGCGGGCATCGAGCCACGCGCCGTCGATGTAGCAGGCCTGCCGGAAGAGTCTGGAATCGGCGAGGGAGACGCCGGTGGGTGCGGTGGTGGATGGCATGGTATGCCTCGCGGTCCGGCTCAAGCCGGACACTACGTGCGTGTGAGTTCAGTTACGACGTCGCGCAGAAACTCAGCGGCGCGGGCGCCGTCGGCCACGCGATGATCGCACGAGAGCGTGAGCGACACCATCGGGCGCACCGCCGGCGCGCCGTTCACGGCCACCACGCGATCGGCGATGGCACCGACGGCGAGGATCGCGGCCTGGGGCGGCACGATGATCGCGGTAAAGGCGTCCACGTCGAACATGCCGAGGTTGCTCAGCGTGAACGTGGCGCCCGCGACGTCGCCCGGCTGCAGCCGGCCGGCGCGCGCGCGCTCCGCCAGCTCCCGCCGCCGCGCCGCAAGGTCGCCGATTGCCAGCGTGTCGGCGCGCGCGATCACGCCCGTCACCACCGCGTTCTCCACCGCCAGCGCGAGCGCGATATTCACGTCGGCGTGCGCGACGATGCCGTTGCCGGTCCAGCTCGCGTTCAGCCGCGGGTGGCGCCTGAGCGCGCGAGCGACGGCGGCGACGATCAGATCCGTGTGCGTGAGCTTGACGCCGTGCGATCGCTCGACCTCCGGCAGGAGCGCCTCGCGCGAGGCGGTGAGCGCGGTCGCATCCACGTCGCGCGTGACGAAGAAGTGCGGCACCGTCGTCCAGCTCTCGGTCGTGCGCTCGGCCATGAGCCGGCCGATCGTCGTGGGAGCTTCGGCGGCAGATGCCCCGGTCCGGCTGAAGCCGGACGCTACGGACGAATCGGACCCCGCCTGCTCAGTCGTAGTGGCCGGCTTCAGCCGTAGGCGTTCTGCGGCGGCAAGAATGTCGTCCGCCAGGATCTCCCCGCCCGGGCCGGATCCGGTCAGGCGGCTGAGATCGACGCCATGCTCGCCGGCCAGGCGGCGCGCCTTGGGAGAGATCCGCGGCGCCTGCGCTGCTGGCGTGCCGGCATCGGCCCTGGCGACCGCGGCCGGCTGCGGCGCCGCATCGGTCCGGCGGGCGGTCGGCGCGTCCGCGGGCGCCGCCGCGGGCGGAGCCTCCCCGGGCGCGACGAGCCATGCGATCGTGTGGCCGACGGCGATGACGTCACCGGGCCGCGCGGTGACGCCGGCAAGGATCCCGTCGCCGGCGGCCTCCACTTCGACGACGGCCTTGTCGGTCTCCACCTCCAGGAGCATCTCGCCCTTGCGGACCGGCTCGCCCTCCTTCTTCAGCCACGCGACGAGCTTGCCGGTCTCCTGCGCCATCTCGAGCGCAGGCATCACCACGCTCACGGCCATCGGCTAGCGCCCCGCGCCGATCTTCTCGTGGCCGGCCTCCGCGCGCGCCGCGGCCGCGATCATCTCGACCACCTCGGGATTCCGCGGCGCCTCCGTCTCCCGCACGATCGGAAGCGTGCCGCCGACCGTGACGAACGGCGCGCCGGCGACGAGCAGCTCCTCGGCCGGGAAGCGCGTGATCACTTCATGCCCCGTCGGCGTGACGACGATCTCCTCTTCGATGCGCGCGGCGCTCCACCCGTCGGTCGACGGCCAGAACGTCTCGAGCGCGAACACCATGCCGGGCTTGATCTCGTGCGGATGCTCGAGCGACACGAGCCGGCTGATCATCGGCCGCTCCCAGATGGCCAGGCCGATGCCGTGGCCCATCTGCAGCGCGAACGCCGCTTCTTCGTTCGGGAAGCCGAACTCCTGCGCCCGGGGCCACACCGCCGCCACGTCCGCTGTCGAGCGTCCCGGCCGAATCAGCTCGATCGACGCGTCGAGGTAATCGCGGCACCGCTTGTACGCGTCCACGAGGGCGCGCGACGCCGACCCCACCGCGAACGTCCGGTAGTAGCAGGTGCGATATCCCATGTACGAGTGGAGGATGTCGTAATAGACCGGATCGCCAGGCCTGAGCGCGCGATCCGAGAAGAGGTGCGGGTGGGGGCTGCAGCGCTCGCCGGAAATCGCGTTGACGCCTTCCACGTACTCGGAGCCAAGGTCGTAGAGCCGCTCGGCGACGAGCGCCACCGCCTCGTTTTCCCGCATCCCCGGCTTCATCGCCTTGTAGAGGTCGTAATAGGCGGCGTCCACCATCATCGCCGCCATGTTCAGCAGGATGATTTCGTCGTCGGTCTTGATCTCGCGCGCGACGCACAGCAGCGCCTGCCCATCGACGACGGTGATCCCCTCACGCTGCAGGGCGAACATGACGGGCGGCTCGACGATATCGACGCCGAGCGGCTCCTTGTGCAGTCCGCGCTTCTCCAGCTCGATCCGGATCTTCTTCGCCACGTCCTCGGCGCGCCCCATCTCCGGCGTCATCGCGCCGCGCATCGAGGGGATACCGGCACGCGAGCGCTCGCCGAGCCAGGGACAATGAAGCTGATGATGGCGGGCGGCGGAGCCGAAGTCCCACAGGATCGGCTCGTCGTGCTGCGGCAGCAGCGTGAAGCGGCTGATCTTGTCCTGCGCCCACGTGCCGATGTGGGTCGAGGTGATGTACCGCACGTTGTTCATGTCGAAGCAGAGCAACGCGCCCATGGAAGACTTCGCCAGCAGCTCCTTGATGCGCGCGAGCCGCTCGCGCCGCAGCCGGTCGAAGTCGACCCGCTGCTCCCAGTCCACCGCCATCGTGCCGAAGGTTTTCAATGCCACTGCACATCTCCATCACCGCCACGACAAGCCACGGAGGCACAGAGACACGGAGGGACGACAGACATGTCTCTCCGTGACTCCGTGTCTCCGTGGCCCGTCGGGATCATTTGTTGCACATCTGCCGCACGAGATCGACCACGTCGCGTTCGGCGGGCACCGTCGCATCCTCGAGCGGAGGCGAAAAGGGAATCGGCACGTGCCGGGCGCCCAGGCGGCGCACCGGACCGTCCAGCTCGTAGAAGGCCCCCTCGGCGATGACCGACGCGAGCTCACCGGTCACGCCGTAGCGGAAGGAGCCCTCGTCGATGACGAGCGCGCGCGACGTCTTCCGCACCGACTCAATCAGCGTCTTCTCGTCGAGCGGCCACGTCGTCCGCGGATCGACCACCTCGGCGCTGATCCCGATCTCTTCGAGCATCGCCGCGGCGCCGAGCGCCACCTGCACCATGCTGCTCGTGGCGACCAGCGTGACGTCGCGCCCCTCCCGCTTGATGTCGGCCACGCCGAACGGGATCGTGTAGTCGCCCTCCGGCACGGGTCCCTTGACCTTGGCGTAGCTGATCTTGTCCTCGAAGAAGACGACCGGGTTGTCGTCGCGGATCGCCGTCTTCAGCAGCCCCTTGGCGTCGTACGGCGTGGACGGGATCGCCACCTTGAGACCTGGGACGTGGCTCGGCCAGGCGTGCAGCGACTGTGAATGCTGCGCCGCCGAGCGCCGCGTCGCGCCCATCGTCGCGCGAATCACCATCGGCACCTTCCACCGGCCGCCCGACATGTAGTGACTCTTGGCTGCCTGGTTCACCACCTGATCCATGACGAGCGCGATGAAGTCGCCGAACATGATGTCGACGATCGGCCTGAGGCCGGTCATCGCGGCGCCGACCGCCAGCCCGGTGAAGCCGGCTTCCGAGATCGGCGTGTCGATGACCCGGTCCTTGCCGAACTCCTCGACCAGCCCTTTCAGCACCTTGAACGCGGTGCCGGCCTCCGCAACGTCTTCGCCCAGGAGCACGACCTTCGGATCGCGCCGCATTTCCTCGGCGAGCGCCTCACGGATCGCCTCGCCGAACGTGATCTCTCGAACCGGGGCGTCCGCTTTCGGCGGAACCCGCCCGGCGTGTGCGACAGCCTCAGGCATAAATGTCCTCATCCACCCTGCCCGGATCCGGGTACGGGGCCTTCATCGCATAGTCGACCGCGGCATCCATCTCGGCGGTCAGCTCCTCCGTGATCCGGTCGAGCGCCGCCTGATCGGCGATCCCCTGCGCCAGGAGCCATGCCGCGTGGAGCGCAATCGGATCCCGATCGGCCATCCACCGCTGCTCTTCCTGCTTCGGCCGGTAGTAGTCGCGCGCGACGTCTCCGACGTGATGCCCGCGGTACCGGTAGGTGTTGAGCAGCAGAAACCCCGGACCGTCGCCCCGCCGGGCCCGATCGATCATCGCGGAGGCGGCCGCGTGCACCGCGCGTACGTCCTGTCCGTCCACGGCCTGCGCGGCCACACCGAACGCCGCGGGCCGCGCCATGATGTCACCGGCCGTCGTTTCCGAATAGTGCGTGTACTCGTTGTACAGATTATTCTCGCAGGCGTAGATGACGGGCAGCTTCCACAACTGGGCCAGGTTCATCTCTTCGTAGAGGACGCCCTGCCCGAGCGCGCCCTCGCCGAAGAAGCAGACCGACACGCGGCCGGTTCCCTGATACTTGGAGGCGAACGCCGCGCCCGTCGCAATGCCGGCGCCGCCGCCGACGATCGCGTTGGCCCCGAGGTTGCCGGTGCCCGGGTCGGCAATATGCATCGACCCGCCCTTTCCCTTGCAGTAGCCGGCTTCCTTGCCAAGCAGCTCGGCGAACATCAGGTGCGGCACCGCGCCCTTGGCGAGGCAGTGGCCGTGGCCCCGGTGCGTGCTCGTGATGTAGTCGTCCGGCTGCAGCGCCTCGCACACGCCGACGGCGACGGCTTCCTCGCCGATATAGAGGTGCGCCAGGCCCGGCATCAGCGCGCGCGTGTAGAGATCGTTCACACGCTCTTCGAAAAGGCGGATCGCCATCATCTGCCGGTACATCCGGACCGCAGGAGGTCTGGTGCTTGTGGTCATAGAGATACCCCTGGCATGCGGTCCGCGCCCTACTTGACGCCGGCGCCGGTGCCCGGCCGGAAGGCGCCCGCCGAGCCGTACTGGTTGTCCTCGTTGCAGATGAACTCGAGCAGGTCGCCCGCGCCGGTACGCGCGTCCGGGCGCAGCAGGCGCGCGGTGAACCTCAGGTTGACCGGACGGGACAGCGCGCCAGGGTCCTCGAGCGTGACCTCGTTGACGAGCGTCCCGTAATTCACCCGCGTGTACCGCTCGATGATGTGGAGCCGTTCGGTGTGCGGCGTGCCGCGGCGGTCGAACCAGAAACTGTCGTTGAAGCCGACCGCGTCGATGACAAGCGTGTCGCCGTCCCATCGGCCGACGGAGTGCCCCACCCATGTCGGCACCGGATCGACCGGGTGCGGGCGTCCGTCCATGTACACCACGCGATGGCCGCCGGCGTCGCCCAGCTCGTGCAGGATATAGATGTGCGAGAGCCCCTTCGCCGTATACGACATCGACAGCTTCCAGGGATAGGGATTGGTCCGCAGCACGCTCATGGGCAGGCAGGCCGTGTACGGGTCGTCCTGCGACCGCCGCGCGTCCCTGAGCTTCCCGGCCCACGGCAGCAGCGGCAGCTCGCCGGGCTTCAGCCCGCCGTCGCGCTCGATGTCGGCGACCGTGCCGCCGCCCACCCACGGTCCCGTCAGATCGACCGTACCGTCCGGCAGACGCGGAACGGGACGGGCATTGGCCTCGCTCTCGGGGAGCGTCGGGATGCCGGGGTTGATAAAGGCCACGCCGCCGTTGACGGTCTGGCTCGTGCCGCCGCCCTGCGCGTGGAGATGTTCGATGACTGCGGCCGACAGCGTCACCACCGCGAGTGACGCAATCAGGAATGGCTTCATGTCAACCCGGGATTATGGCATGGGCTACCAGGCGGCGCGCAGCGGCGTGCCGACCACGAGCGCCGGGCTCGCGCCGGGACGCGGGCGGAACTTCTGCGCGCGCCCGTTGTTGACCTCGGCGATGTACAGATTGCCGTCCGGGTCGACGCTCATGCCGTGGACGTTCCAGAACGCGCCCGGCCAGTCGCCGCGGCTGCCCCACGAGTACTGGTACCGGCCGTTCAGATCGTACTTCACGACCTTCGACGTGTCGTTGTCGACGGTCCAGAGGTGCTTGTCAGCCGACAAATACAGGACCTGCGGCGTCGACGGGAACCCGGTGGGAAATTGATCGAGGTACGTGCCGTTCTCGTCGAAGACCTGGATGCGCGCGTTCTCACGGTCGGTCACATACACGCGCCGGGTATCGGGGTCGACGACGACGCCGTGCACCGCATTGAACGTACCGGGAGTCGTATCCCGCGGCGTGACGCTCTTCTCGCCCCAGGTCAGCAGGAACTTCCCGTCCTTGTCGAACTTGACCACGCGCGTGTTGGCGTACCCGTCCGACACGTAGAGCGTGCTGTCGGGCAGCCAGGCCAGAAACGTCGGCCGGTTGAAATGCGTCGCATCGGTGCCCGGCACGCCGCGGACGCCGAGCGTCTGCACGAGCTGGCTGCCGTCGTTGGTGAACTTGTAGACGGCATGCTGGCGGTCGTCCACCACCCACACGTGCTTCTCCGCGTCGTAGGGATTGATGAACACGGAGTGCGGGCGCCGGAAGATCTCGTCCCATTGCGTCCACGCGTCGACGATGTTGCCGTCCGCATCGACGATGAAGAGACAGTGCTCCCAGCGGGCGTCGACGCCGAGCTTCCCTTTCCAGCCGTTCCAGCCGTCGCTGCCCGAGTTGCCCGGGCTGCTGAGCGGCCCGACCGACGCGTTGCGGAACGGGGTCTGCGACACGGGGAACGACAGGCTCGGCCCGACGGCCGGGTACGGCACTTCCGCCGGCCGCTCGAGCGCGGGCAGTTCCCCGCGCATCAGCACGTACACGCGATTGGCGCTCTCGGCGAAAATTCCCTGGACGGCGCCCCACGTCCACTTCTCGTGTCCGGGGAGCTGCGCCAGCGGCTTCGGCCAGTTCTCGACGACCGTATAGGGACCGGTCTGATCCTGGCCGCCCTTCTCGCCGGCCACCGCCGGCCCTGCGGCCGGCGCCGGCGGCGTCCCGACCGTCGCACCGGGGCGACTCAGCTGCACGCCGATCGCGACGCCAACGACGAGCGTCAGCAGCGCGACGGCGAGGCTCCGCGCGCTCATGCCGCCGGGTCGCCTTCCTTGACGACCTGCACCGTGAGCGGAACCGTCACCTCGCGATGCAGCTTGAGCGGCACGGTGTGCGGGCCGAGCGTCTTGATCGACTCGGGCAGAATCAGCTTGCGCCGATCGATGTCGAAGCCCTTGCCCTTGAGGAACTCGGCGATGTCGGCCGACGTCACCGAACCGTACAGCTGGTTGGTCTCGCCGCCGACCCGCCGGGCGATCGCGATCTCGACGGTGGCGAGCCTGGCGGCGATCGCCTCGGCCTGCCCCTTCTCCTGCGCCTCGCGCGCCTCGGCGATCCGGCGCTCGCGCTCGATGTGCGTGCGGTTCGCGTCGGTCGCCACGAGCGCCAGCTTGCGGGGCAGCAGGTAGTTGCGGGCGTAGCCGTCGGCGACCTTGACGATCTCGCCGCGCCGGCCCAGGTTGTCGACGTGCTCTCTGAGTATGACGTCCATGGAGACCTCAATCGTCTCTAAAGTCTTTAGTCTTTAGTCTTTAGTCCTGGCCTTGGGTCTCCAGGCACTCCTGAAGACCAAAGACCTGAGACCAAAGACAAACCGCTACTCGCTGGTATACGGGAGCAGCGCGAGTTGCCGCGCGCGCATGAGCGCCGTGCGCAGCTTCCGCTGGTGCATCGCGCAGGTTCCCGAGATCCGGCGCGGCATGATCTTCGCCCGCTCCGGCACGAACGACATCAGCAGCTTCGTGTCCTTGTAGTTGATGTCGTCGATCTTCTCCGCGCAGAACTTGCAGATCTTGCGGCGCCGGAACATCGGCCGCCGGGCCCCGTCCTTCCCCTGCTGCTGCCCCTGCGCGCCGCGGCCGCGGCCGCCGCCGCTCGTGCCTCCCGCATGTCGTCGCCCGTTCATCGGATGTCCTCCGTGACTTCAAAACGGTCGTCCTCGTCCCGCTCGTCCTCGAACTCGCCGCGCTGGCCCTCGCCGGGCTGCCGGTCGGGCGCCAGGCCGCGCGCGACGCGGCGTCGACGCGACTGCTCGGTCCGCGTGGTGCGCCGGCGCTCGACCACCTGCTCGGTCTCATCGACGCGGACGACGAGATGCCGGATGACATAGTCGATCACCTTCAGGCGGCGGTCGATTTCCTTCATGAGGTCGCCCGCCCCGTGGATGACCTCCAGCACGTAGGTGCCTTCCTTCTGGTGGGCGATTTCGTAGGCGAGCCGGCGGCGGCCCCAGTTTTCGGTCTTTTCGATCCGGCCGCCCATGCGCTGCACGACGGCTTCAATCTGCGTGTGCAGATCCGACACCTGGTCGTCGGTTGCCACGGGTGAGACCACGTAGACGAGTTCGTACTTCCTATCCATACGTCTCCTTCTGGACTACGGCTGCCTGCACGCCCGGTTCCCTGTCCCGGGTCCCGGATTCTTCTGGCAGCAAGGAGTCAGTCGACTTCCGGCCCCGCGGCGTCCGGGTTGTACTGGTTCATGACCTTCTCGATGCCCGCCGCGGCGAACATCTCAGCGGCATCGGCCGCCCGGGCAATGACCTCTTCAAGCTCGACGCGTTCGGCCGGCTCGAATCTCGCCAGCACGTAATCGGCGAGATCCCACCTGCGGTCGCCGCGTCCGATGCCGATGCGCAGACGCGGGAAATCGGTCGTGCCCAGCTGCTGGACGATCGACTTCAGACCGTTGTGCGTGCCCGCCGACCCACGGGCGCGCGCGCGAAGGCGTCCAAGCGGCAGATCCACATCGTCGACGACGACCAGCAGGTCGGCGGCCTCGACGCTGTAATAGCCCGCAAAGTCCGCCACGGCGACGCCGCTCAGGTTCATGAACGTCTGCGGCTTCGCCACCACGTACCCGCCGCCGCCGAACTGCTTCGCAAACGACACCTGACCCCGGGTGCGCCACCCGAGGTCGCGCCGCTTCGCGATCGTATCCGCGACCATGAAGCCGACGTTGTGCCGGGTGTCGCGATACTCGGCGCCCGGATTGCCCAATCCAACGATTAGCTTCACGTCCGGTCCGGCGCGTTCCCCGGCGCGCCGCTATTTCTTGGGCGCGTCCTCGCCTTCCTTCTCGACCTTGCCCTTCTTGATCACTTCGGGCTCGGCCGGCGCCGCCGTCGCAGCCGCCGCCGCTTCCGCCTCCGGCGTCGCGGCCGGGACCTCTTCGGCCTTCGGCAGCACGACGTGGACGATCATGGTGTCCGGATCGTTCAGCGGCTTCCACTTCGGATTCTCCGGCAGATCCCGGAGCCGGACGGCCTGGTGCAGCATCAGTTCCGTCACGTCGATCGCGATGTGCTCGGGAATGTCGGCCGGCAGGCACTGGACCTGCACGTCGCGCGTCACGAAGTCGAGCAGGCCGCCCTGCTGCTTGACGCCCTTCGGCTCGCCCCGGACCACGACCGGCACCGTCACGGTGATCGCGCGGTCCATCGCCAGCTCGTAGAAGTCGGCGTGCAGCAGCTTGTGGGTGGTCGGATCGAGCTGGTATTCCTTGACCATCACCCGCGACTCGGCACCGTCGAGTTTCAGCGTGATCAGGGTGTTGGCGCCCGATTCCGAATGCAGGATCCGCAGGACGGCCTTCGGATCGACGGCGACGGGCACGCCCCCGGGCGCCTTCGCGCCCCGGCGCGCGCCGTACACGACGCCGGGAATCCGGCCGGCGGCCCGGAGGCGGCGCGCCTCGTTCTTGCCCCGGCTGTCTCTCTTGACGACTTCAAGTGTGGCTTCCATATGCTGTGTCCTACACGAACAGCGAGGAGACCGACGTCTCCTCGTGAATGCTCCTGATCGCCTGCCCCAGCAGCCGCGCCACCGACAGCACGACGATCTTCTTCACCTGCTGCGCCTCACCGCGCAGCGGAATCGTATTGGTGACGATCAACTGATCGATCGGCGCGCTCTGGACGCGCTCGATCGCGGGGCCCGACAACACCGGGTGCACCGCGCACGCGAGCACCCTCCCCGCCCCCGCCGCCTTCAGGGCGGTGGCCGCCTTCTGGATGGTCCCGGCGGTATCGATGATGTCGTCCTGCAGAATGCAGGTGCGCCCCTCGACGTCGCCGATCACGTTCATCACCTCGGCCGTCCCATCGTCGGTGCGGCGCTTGTCGATCACGGCCAGTTCCGCATCGAGACGCTTGGCGTACGCCCGGGCCCGCTCGGCACCGCCCGCGTCGGGCGAGACGATCGTCAGCTTCGGGTTGTCGGTCCGCCCGAGATACTCGATGATGACCGGCGCCGCGAACAGATGGTCGACCGGAATGTCAAAGAACCCCTGGATCTGCGCCTTGTGCAGGTCCATCGTCAGCACGCGGTTGGTCCCCGCGGCGCTCAGCAGGTTCGCCACCAGCTTCGCCGAAATCGGGACGCGCGGCTTGTCCTTGCGGTCCTGCCGCGCGTAGCCGTAGTACGGAATCACCGCCGTGATGCGCGCCGCCGACGACCGCTTGAACGCGTCGATCATCACCAGCAGTTCCATCAGGTGCTGGTCAACCGGCGTGCACGTCGGCTGGACGATGAAGACGTCGGCGCCCCTGATATTCTCGTCGATCTGGAACGAGACCTCGCTGTCGGGGAACCGCCGCAGCCGCGCCTGGCCGACGGGGATGCCGAGAAACTCGGCGATCTCCTTGGCCAGCGTCTGGTGCGCGCTGCCCGAGAATACTTTCAGGTCGCTGAATCCGGTTGCGGTCACGCCTTCCCCACTCAGAGCTCGTCGCATCGGTCGCTCATCGGCACCACGGCCCCCGGCCACCGCACGACTGTCAGGGGCTGGTTGGGGCGGAAGGATTCGAACCTTCGAATACGGGATCCAAAGTCCCGCGCCTTACCGCTTGGCCACGCCCCACCACGGTCACAGTCATGACGGGATCCCACGGACGCCGTCGGCCAGGGTGGCGCAAACGCTTAGTGTAGTCGAGACAGCGGGTTGCGGGCAAGGAAACGCGGCCGACTGAGCCGTCCGTACTCGCCGCGCCCGAGCGACTCGGTGAGCAGCACCCGCCAGCCCGACCCCGACAGGCGTTCGACCGCCCCCACCGCCTCGCGCCGCTTCTGAAACAGGCCGAAGACCGCCGACCCGCTGCCTGACATGGCGGCCGCCAGCGCCCCCGCCCGCCGGAGCGCCGCTTTCATCTGATCGATCTCGGGATGGTGCCGCGCGATCGGCGCCTCGAGATCGTTGATCATCTGCGCCGAGCGCGACGGCCAGGGGCCCGGTACGTGCTGCGGTTCTCGGACGATCGGACCGCGCGACAGCTCGCGCTCCGCGTCGTACCAGCCGTAGGCTTCCGACGTCGAGACGCCAAAGCCGGGCACGAGCAGCACGACCCAGTGCCGCGGCAGATCGGCGAGCGGATAGATCTCGTCGCCGCGCCCGAGGCCAAGCGCGGTGCCGCCCGCGAGAAAGAACGGGACGTCGGCGCCGAGCGTGGCGCCGACGTCGGTGAGCTGCGGCGGCCGCACGGGCACGTGCCACGCGCGGGCGAGCGCCACGAGCGCGGCCGCGGCA
This sequence comes from Acidobacteriota bacterium, assembly GCA_016213695.1. Lineage (GTDB taxonomy): Bacteria > Acidobacteriota > Vicinamibacteria > Vicinamibacterales > UBA2999 > DATCJA01. The sequence goes on from JACQZV010000003.1 coordinate 34,019, forward strand.
TCGGCGCTGCCGCCGCCGAGGCCGGCCTCCAGGGGAATCCGTTTGTCGAGACGGACGACCATGTCGCGCACCGGGCCAGCGCGCCGGAGCGCGCGCCACAGCGCCTCCGCCGCGCGCCAGATCAGGTTCGTCCCGTCGAGCGGCACGCCGGCCACGTCGCACTCGATGGCAAAGGCGCCCGCGCGGGGCAGGCACGCGATCGTGTCGTGAAGGGCGATCGACTGAAACACCGTCCGCAGCTCGTGAAACCCGTCCGGACGGGTGCCAAGGACGCGCAGATCGAGATTGATCTTCGCGTGGGCGCGCACGATGACGGGTTTCGCGGGTCGGGGCGGTCTGCTCACGCGGGTCGGGGCAATTCTCTCACGCCGGCCGGTGCGATCTCATTCGCGCTCGCCGGTGCGCGCCGGCTGCCGGGTAAACATCAGCGCGATGCCGCCGCGAACCGGCGCCGGCGTGACGGCGAACTCCGATCGCCCGTGCCGGCCGACCACCACCCAGCCCGTCGCGATGCCCACCGCGGAGCCGAACAGCACGTCGCTCAGAAAGTGCCGGTTGTCGTGGAGCCGCGACGTTCCCACATACGCAGCCGCCAGCAGCGTCGGCCATGCGCGTCGATATCCGAAGTGGCGCTCGAGAACCGCCGCCGTCGCGAACGCCGTGGCCGCATGGCCTGACGGAAACGCGCAGCATTCGCCCGTCGGGCGTTCGCGGCGAGTCACATTCTTCATTCCCAGCACGATCGCCTGCGACACGACCTGCGCGCGCACGAGATCGATGCCCAGATGCGACACCCTGCTCGTCCTGGATTCCCCGTCTGGGCGCGGCAGGACGTACCGCCCCAGCAGGTAGAGAGCCGCCCCGGTGCCCGCCTGAACATACGGGGCCCCAATCCACTTTCCGGGCGTCCAGAAGCGCTCGAACGACGGCGAGCCCACGAGGTGCCTGTTGGTATCGTCATCGGCGGGATGCCCGAGCGCGGCGGCGCCGGCGCCGATGCCGAGAATGACCCAGGTCGATCGCCGGCGCGGAAACGCCGCGAAGTCGGCCGCCGTCGCCCGGAACAGGGCCTGCAGCCCGGCGTGGCCCCGCGCCACGACGCGATCCTGGCCTGGATTCGGCGAAGAACTGGCGGGCGCCGGCGCGACGATGACGCCTTCGGCTGACTTCGTTTGCGCGTGCAGGAGCGCCGTCGACGCAGGCAGGATGAGGACGGCTGCCAGCACCAACGCCCGATGGGGAGCGGTATGCATGAGTCTTCCGGCGCGCCTCAGTTCCGCAGCGGCCCGGCCGCCCGAAGCTCCTCCAGGCTGAGCTCGGCGGTTCCCGGCGGCACGTCGATGCTGAACGCAGCCGGATCAAGCGTGACGTTCGTGTCGAGCTGCGCCACGGTGGCCGTGAGGTCGACAACCGACGCCGAGCCGCGCGACCGCAGCCGGACGATGCGCGGAAACGCGCCCTCCCAGGCGGCATATGCCACCTCCCAGCCGGGGCGCCGGCCGGCGAGCGTGCGCCAGGCGGCGCCGGCGCGCTCTATGTACATCGTCGCGTCCCCACCGAGATCGATGGAGACCCACCCGTTCTGATGCAGCCGGCCACCGAGCGGCGTCGCATCGGGCACGAGGCAGCCGGTCATCACGGCCTGCAGGTCGGCCGGCGACAAGGCGACGCCGGTCAGCGCGCCGAGAATGTCTTCAGGCCGCTCCGCGCGCACCACGCGGGCGTCGCGAGGCAGCAGCAGCGCGGCGGTGCCGCCGCGCGCGGCGAGGATGAAGGCCGGCGGCCCGAACGGCGCGACGCCTTCAAGACGCATCGACGCGGGGCGCTCGAACCCCACGATCGCGCGCCCGCGAATGCCGCGCCCGCCGGCGCGTCCCGCGAGCGCCAGTTCCCCGGTCAGCGTGCGGACGCCGGCGCACGACGCGGACACGGCGCGATAGGCGTCGGCGAAATCGGGGAACGGCGCGCCGGTGTCGGAGGGAAGAGTGACGCGCCTGGCGGCGCATCCGCTCGCGGCCAGGCCCACGGCACAGGCCAGAAGGCACAACTTGTTCAGGGCCTGAGCCGTCCCTTGGCGTCGGCGATCTTCTTTTCGATCGCCGCGCGGTTGACGCCGGCCGTGTCGCCTTCGAGCGCGCGCATCCACGCAGCCACCGCGTCCTGCCAGCGGCCGCGGCGCGCGAGCAGATCGGCCAGGTGATCGAGCACCTCCGCGTTCCCCGGCAGTTGCGCGGCGGCGGGCGCGAGATACTTTTCCGCCTGGTCGAGATCGCCGCGCCGGAAGTAGGCCCACCCCAGGCTGTCCAGATAGAAGGGATTGCCGGGGTCGAGGTCGAGCGCGCGCTGCACCAGACGGACCGCTTCGTCCAGCTGCCGGCCGTCTCCGGCCAGCATGTAGCCGAGATGGTTGAGGACCTGCGCGTTGCCGGGGTCGGCGTCAATCACCTGCCGCAGCGTCCGCTCCGCGTCCGGAGTGCGCCCCGCGTCCTTGTAGAGATCGGCCAGCGCCACCTGCGTCGCGGTGTCGCGGGGAAACGCCCGGGCGGTCGGCTCGAGCACCGCCAGCGCCTGCTGGACCTGCCCGCGCTCGAAGAGCGCGCGGGCACGCACGCGCGGGAACCGCGGATCGTCGGCGTGCTGGTTCTGCGCCTCGGCCGCGAGCGCGGCGGCGCGCTCGTAGTCGCCGGCGCTCAGGAGCGCCGCGACCCGCCGGAACTTGAGGCCCCGGTTGGTCGGCTCGAGCGCCAGCGCGCGCGTGTAGCTGTCGACCGCTTCCTTCAGCAGCCCGGCCTGCTCCTGGTACTGCGCCAGCGTCGACGCCACGCGCGGCTCGTCATCGACGATGACCTCGAGCGTTTCGATCGCGTTCTTCAGATCGCCGGTGGTGGCATACGCCTGCGAGAGCAGCAGCCGGCCCTGGATGGACTCCGGATTCTGGAGGAGCACGCGGCCGAAGGCGTCCACGGCCTTGGCAGCCTCGCCGGTCCGCAGATACAGGCGCCCGAGCGAGAAAAAGATGTCGAGGCCGGCCGAAGGGCCGAGCGCCACGCGCTCGAGATGCGCGATCGCCTGGCGCGCGGCGCTCTCGAACTGCGCCGCCGCGGTGCGCGGATTGAGCGCATCGACGCCCGCGGCGCCGATCAGCCCGAGGACGCGGTGCGCCTCGATATTGTTCTCATCGAGCTTCAGCGCCGCGAGCCCGGCCTGTTCGGCCTCCGCGCGCTGGTTGCGCTCGAGATGAAACGACGCGATCTCCGCGCGCACTTCCGCAGAGGCCGGATCGGCCGCCGCGGCGCGCTCGAGCGCGGCAAGCGCCCCCGCGTTGTCGCCAAGTTTCGCGAGGCGGCGCGCCATGAGGAACTCGAAGTAGGCGCCAGGACTCTGTCCCGCGGCCGGCGCGGCGGCGACCGTCAGGAGCGCGGCGAACAGCCATCGGCGGAACTTCATGACAACAAAGGATTTTAGTATAGTGCCTCATGGCCGTTGACGCCGAATTGCTCGAAATTCTTGCGTGCCCGAACTGCAAGACGCCGGTCAGGCTCGTCAAGAACGGGACCGCGCTCAAGTGCGATCAGTGCCACCGCGTCTATCCGATCAAGGACGACATCCCCGTGATGCTGATCGACGAGGCGACCATCGAAACGGACCGGTGAAGATCCTCCTCGTCCGCCTGCGCCTGATTGGCGACGTCGTCTTCACCACGCCGCTCGTGCGCGCGCTGCGGCTCCGCTACCCGGACGCGCACCTGACCTACGTGGTCGAGCCGCTGGCCGCTTCCGTCATACGCGGCAACCCGTACCTGACCGAACTGCTCGTGGCGCCCAGGCGCGGCGGGGCCGCGCGGCTGCGCGACGATCTCGCCCTGGCGCGCACGCTGCGGCGGGGCCGGTTCGATCTCGCCATCGATCTCCACGGGGGGCCGCGCGGCGCGTGGCTCACGTGGGCGAGCGGCGCGCCGATGCGCATCGGCTACGCAACGGCCGGCCGCAGCTGGATGTACACCCACGTCGTGCCGCGGCCGGCGGACCTGTCGGCGCGCCACTCGGTCGCGAAACAGTGGGATCTGCTCGGGCCGCTCGGCATCGGACCGTGCGACCCGGCCCGCGACGCCGTGGAGATGCCCGCCGAGCCGGCCGCCGCCGAGCGCGTCGCGCGCCGGCTGGCACAGGCGGGGATCGGCCCGGCCGACGAGCTGGTGGTGCTCCACGTCCGCGCCGGCAATCCCTTCCGCCGGTGGCCGCCGGAACATTTCGCCGCGCTGGTGGCCCACCTGGCACGCCGCGGCCCGGGCCGCCGGTTCATGCTCACGTCGGGCCCCTCCGACGCCGACGCCGCCCGCGCCATCGTCGACGAGATCAGGAGGTCGGCGGCGCCCGCCGCCGCGGTGTCGCACGCGCAATTTGACGTCGCCGAGCTGCGCGCGCTGGCGGCGCGTGCCACGGTGTACATTGGAGGCGACAGCGGCCCCCTGCACATCGCGGCGACCACGCGCACCCCGGTGGTCGCGCTGTTCGGCCCCACGCTGGCCGGGCGCTCGATGCCCTGGCGCGATCCGCGCTGGTTCGCCGAGGCCCTCGACGCGGGGCCGCTGCCGTGCCGGCCGTGCCGGCAGCGGGAATGTGAACCGGGCGACTTCCGCTGCCTGACCCGCATCGGCCCCGAGCGCGTCGCCGCCGCCGCGGAACGCGCGCTGGTGGCGGTGCACGCGGCGGCGCAGGAACGGAGGGCACTCCACGCATGAAGGCCGTCACGATGAGCGTGCCGCAGACGCAGGCCGGCGACCTGCTCGAGCGGGTCACCGTCGCGCTCCTGCTCGGATTCGTGGCCGCGCTCCAGTTGTCGATCGCGCTGGCCAATATCCTCCTGGCGGCCATGCTCGCCTCGTGGGTGGTGTGGCGCGTCCGCGAGCGGGCGCGGCCGTCGGCGCCGGCGTTCTTCACGGCGCTGCTCGCGTACGGCGCCCTGACGCTGGTCGCCTCGGCGTTCTCCGTGGACCCACGGGAGAGCTTCATCGACAGCAAGCAGCTCGTGCTGTTTGCCATCGTGCCGGCGGTGTACGACATCGCGCGCGGACACCGGGCCTCGACCGTCGTCGACGTCATCATCTCGGTCGGCGGTGCCATCGCCGTAATCGGCGTCATCCAGTACGGCGTCCTGCACTACGACAACCTGGGCCAGCGGCCGCAGGGCACGCTGACGCACTACATGACCTACTCGGGCATCCTCATGCTCGTGCTCGGCGTCGCGGCGGCGCGTCTGGTGTTCGGCTCGCGCGACCGGATCTGGCCCGCGCTGGTCATGCCGGCGCTCGTGGCGGCCATTGCGCTGACCTTCACCCGGAATGCGTGGATTGGCGCCTGCGTCGCGGTCGGCCTGCTGTGCATCCTCAGGGACTTCCGCCTGACGGCGGTGCTGCCGGTCATCCTCGCCGCGCTGTTCGTGCTCGCGCCCGAGGGGCTGGTCTCGCGGCTGACCTCGACCTTCAACGCGCAGGATCCGGCCAATCAGGATCGCTTTGCGATGATGGAGATCGGCGCGCGGATCGTCGCCGACCACCCGCTGACCGGCGTCGGGCCCAACATGGTGCCGCGCGTGTACGAGCAGTACCGGCCCGACTATGCGGTCAACAAGACCAACCCGCACCTGCACAACGTGCCGCTGCAGATTGCGGCCGATCGCGGCCTGCCAGCGCTCGCCGTCTGGCTCTGGTTCGTCGCGGCGGCCGCGCGCGCGCTCGTCCGGATGTTCCGGTCGGGATCGCATCGCGTCCTCGCCTCGGCGGCGCTGGCGTCGCTGGCCGCCATGCTGGCCGCCGGGCTCTTCGAGTACAACTTCGGCGACTCCGAGTTCCTGATGCTGCTGCTCGTCCTGATCACGCTGCCGTTCGCGGCGGCCCGCCCCGCCGATGCTGCCGCCGATCACGCCTGAACGCGCGCGGGCGCTCGCCGCCGGGATGGGGCGCACGCATGTGCTCGTCGTCGGCGACGCCATGCTCGACAAGTTCATCGCGGGCCGGGTCACCCGCATCTCGCCGGAAGCGCCGGTGCCGGTGGTGATGTTCGACCACGAGAGCCACCGGATGGGCGGCGCGGCCAACGTCGCGCACAACGTGACGGCGCTCGGCGGCCGGGCCACGCTCGTCGCCGTCGTCGGGCAGGACGACACGTCGGCGACCCTGGCCCAGACCTGCCGCGACGCCGGCATCTCGCCCGCGTTCGTCAGCGACGCCGGCCGCCCGACGACGACCAAGGTGCGGATTGTCACCGAGCGCAACCAGCAGGTGGCGCGCGTCGACTACGAGAGCGACGCCGAGATCGCCGGCGACGTCGAGCACCGCGTGGTCGCGGCGCTGCAGCAGCACGCGGCCGACGCGGCGGCGATCGTCGTGTCCGACTACCTCAAAGGATGCGTGACCGCGCGCGTGAGGGCCGCCGCGGTGGAGGCCGGCCGCGCGCGGACGATTCCGGTGCTCGTCGATCCGAAGATCCCCCACATCGACTACTACGCCGGCGCGGCGGTGATCACGCCCAACCATCACGAGGCGGAAATCGCGGCCAACCTCCGCGTGCGGACCGATGACGACGCCCGCGCCGCGGCGCGCGTGTTCCGGGAGCGGGCCGCCTGCGGCGCCGTGCTGATGACGCGCGGCGATCAGGGGATGTGGCTGCTCGGGAGCGGGGTCGAGGACTCGCTGCCCGCGTCGGCGCGCGAGGTCGCCGACGTCACGGGCGCGGGCGACACGGTGATTGCCACCATGGCGCTGGCGCTGGCGGCCGGCGCCACGCTCGTCGAAGCCGCACGGCTGGCCAACGAAGCGGCGGGGATTTCAGTCGCGAAGTTCGGCCCCGCCGTCGTCGCCCCCGGCGAGCTCCTGCGCGCGCTCGAAGCGGCGGCGGGCACGTAAGCCAACTACCCATCCGCGTCAACGAGCGCCGCCGTCGTAGACGACGCGGCCGCCGACGATCGTGTAGGCCACCTTCGCCGCCCGGATCTCGCCGGCCGGCACCGTCGTGATGTCCTTCGTGAGCACGGTGATGTCGGCGAGCTTGCCGGGCGACAGCGTCCCCTTGAGGTCGTCCTCGAAGGCCGCATACGCATTCCGGATCGTGTAGGCCCGCAGCGCATCCAGGCGGCTCATCGTCTGATCGCCGTAAAAGACCGTCCCGTCGGCGAGCGTGCGGGTGACCGCGGCGTAGTAGTTCGCAATCGGGTCGATCCGCTCGACCGGCACGTCGGTGCCGTTGGTGACGATCGCCCCCGACTCCATCAGCTTCCGCCAGACGTAGGCACCCCCGGCGGCGCGGGCATCGCCGAGCCGCCCGCGCACGAACGGCGCGTCGGAAGTGGCGTGCACGGCCTGCATCGACGCGATCACGCCGAGCTGCCCGAATCGTGGAATGTCGGCCGCCGAGAGATGCTGGGCGTGTTCGACGCGCCAGCGCAGATCGCGCCCGATCTTCCCGCTCGTCTTGAAGGCGTCCTCGAAGACGTTCAACACCTCCCGGCTGGCGCGGTCGCCGATTGCGTGCACTGCGAGCTGGTATCCCCCCTCGGCAGCGAGCGCCGCGGTCTGCCGCAGCACGTCGAGCGAACGCGGCAGCCCGACACTGCCCGGCGCGTCCGCGTACGGATCGAGGAGCCACGCCCCACGCGACCCGAGCGCGCCGTCCATCGTGTACTTGAGCGCGCGAACCGTCAGATGGTGATCGCCGTAGCCCAGCGTCTTCGCCTCGGCCAGCGTCGCCGCCGGCGGCGGGCTGTCATCGACGCGCAGCATCACCCAGAGGCGGGTCTGGAGGGCGCCGACGTCAATCATCCGCTTCATCTGCTCGATCACGTCGAGCGACGTGCCGGCATCGTGGAAGCTCGTGATGCCGTTCGCGCTCGCTTCCCGGTCGGCGAGCACGAGGATCTGCCGCAGGCGTGCCGCTGTCTCGTCGTCGGTCAGCCGCGGCTCGCCCGCGCCCTGACGCACCAGCCCGGCGGCGGTCTCCCGCAGCAGGCCGGTGGGATCGCCGCCGGCGTCCTTCAGAATCTGACCACCCGCGGGATCTCCGGTCGACCGCGTGATGTCCGACAGCGCCATCGCCCGCGCGTTCACAAAGGCGGCATGACCGCTCGCGTGGCGCAGCACCACCGGGTTGTCGGGCGACACGGCGTCGAGCGACGCGTGCGTGGGAAACCCCTCGACACTCGGCCGCGGCACGGCCGTCCACTTCTCCTGGTGCCAGCCGCGGCCGACGATCCACTGCCCGGGCCTGGCCCGCGCCACCGCAGCCGCAACCTGCGCGACGATGCCGTCCCAGCTTGTCGCGTTCAGCAGATCCAGGCCCGTCTGGTACTCACCCAGGGCCGCGAAATGGCCGTGGCCTTCGATGAGGCCTGGAATCGCGAGCGCGCCGGCGTCGAGGTCGATCACCCGCGTCCACCAGCCGATGTGGGGCTCGACATCCCGCGCCGAGCCGATGGCCACGATCCGCCCCTCGCGGGCCGCCAGCGCCGGCGCCTCCGGCATCGACTCGTCCAGGGTGATGATGCGTCCGCCGCGCAGCACGAGGTCGGCGCGCGACCGCTGGACCCGCACCCAGTAGAACGCCGCGGCGCCGCCGATGACCAGCAGGGCGACGACGAAGGCCAGCCAGCGGAACACGCGCCGCATCATCGTGGGCCCCTATTTCAGCGTGGCGCCCGCGAGCTGCGCGACGGCGCCGAGCGTCGTCTGCGCCGCGTTGAGGCCCAGCCGGAAATCCTTGTCGGAGAACGTCGCGTACCGGTCGGTCGGCTGATGCCAGTGCGGATCCCAGCCGGCGCCGATGTGCATGCCGCGCTCGTTCTCACGCAGGCTGATCGCAGGCACGACGTCCATGAAGGGAGTGGAATCGGTATTCGTCATGTGGGAGCCGACGGCCGCCGGATAGTCGGTCGCGTACTTCTCGTTCGCGTCCCGGAAGAAGAACGCCAGCGTCATGGCCGCATCGGCCAGCTTCGCCGTCGCCTGGAACTCGATGTTGACGTCGGCCTCGGGGCGCTGCTCCGGACTCACCGTCCCATCGCGACGCGCCATGCCGTGATCGAACAGCATCATGTCGTGCTGGATCATGCCGAGCCAGCGCGGCTCCGGATACCGGCCCGACCCGGCGGGCGCCTCCCGGCCCTGCATCGACACCCGATCGGCGACGTACGCGCGCGCGCCGAGCAATCCGGCTTCCTCGCTGTTCCACAGGATGAACCGGATGGACCTCTCCGTCTGCACGTCGGGCGCGCTGACGATACGCGCCAGCTCCATCACGAGCGCTGTCCCCGAGCCGTCGTCATTGGCACCTTCCCCCAGGCCCTGGCCATCCATGTGCGCGGCGACGATGTACATCTCGTCGGGCCGCGTGATCCCCACCTTCGTGCAGTAGACCTGCTCGCGCGCACCGAACGTCCGTGGCTGCCCGTTGAGCGCGCGCAGCGCCTGATCGGCTTGCGCGGCCGGATTGGTGTTGACGCCGGTCGGCCGGGTGAGGCCACGCAGGCGCGATCCACCCTGACCCATTCGGATTTCCCCACTCGCAATCGCCGGACTCGCCGGACCTCCAGCCCGGCCCGGCTGCGGCGGGGCCGGCGGGTTTACGACGTACCGGTGGCGTTCGGTTGCGCAGCCGTAGCTCTTGAGCTGGGCCTCGATCCAATCGACGGCCGCGCGGTTGCGGTCGGTGCCCTCCCGCCGATCGCCGAACACCGTCAGCCCCTTGATCGTCGCTTTATAGCGCTCCAGATCGAGACGCGCGACCAGCATCTTCGTGCGGTCTGGCGACGCGGGCTCCTGCCGTCCTGCCACACTGGTCACCAGCGCCAGCCCGCCAAGGGCCAGGATCGTGAGTGTTCTCTTCATATTCAGCTCCGGCCGGGGCGTGCGTCAGTGGCGGAAATGTCTCCGCCCTGTGAAGACCATCGCCAGCCCGTGCTCGTCGGCGGCGGCGATCACGTCCTGATCGCGCACCGAGCCGCCCGGCTGCACCACGGCGGTCGCACCGGCGGCCGCCACGGCGTCGAGCCCGTCGCGGAACGGAAAGAAGGCGTCGGAGGCGGCGACGGACCCGCGGAGCGCGCCGGCGCCGCCGCCCTCCGCTTTCATCTGCGCCACGCGGACGGCATCCACGCGGCTCATCTGCCCGGCCCCGATCGCGAGCGTCCGATCGGCGGTGGTGAACAGCACGGTATTCGACTTCACATGCGCGCAGATGCGCCACGCGAACCGCAGCGCCTGCCACTCATCGGCGGTCGGCTGCCGCTTCGTCACGACGTTCAGCCCGCCGGCGCCCGGCCATGTCGCGTGGGCCTCGCGCACCTGGTCGCGCGCCTGCACGAGGACGCCTCCGACTATCGATCGCATCTCCAGTTCGTCGGCCGGCGCAGGGCGGCCGGCGGCGCCGGTCCCCGGCACCACCACGCGCATGTTGGCCTTGGCCGCCATGATCGCGCGGGCCTCCTCGTCCACCGAGGGCGCACTCACCGCTTCGATGAACGTGGCCACGATCGCTCGTGCCGCCGCGGCATCGATCGGCCGGTTGAGCCCCACGATGCCGCCGAACGCGGCCAGCGCATCGGCGTCGCGCGCGCGCACGTACGCGTCGGCTGCACCGGCCCCGGTCGCGGCGCCGCACGGGTTGGTGTGCTTGATCACGACCGCCGCCGGCTCGTCGAATTCCATGACGATCCGGGCTGCCGCATCGAGGTCGAGCAGGTTCGTATACGAGAGCTCCTTGCCCTGGAGCACCGTGAATCCGGGATGCCGCCCGAACCCTTCGTACAGCGCCGCCGGCTGGTGCGGGTTCTCGCCGTACCGCAGATCGCGGACCTTCCGCAGATCGACGGCGACCATCGGCGGCAGGGCCGTGCCGGCCGCGCGCGCGAACCCCGCGGGGCCGGCCGTCACGGTACCGAGGGTGGCGGCAATGGCGCTGTCGTACCGGGCGGTATGCGCGAAGGCCTTTCGCGCCAGCTCGAACCGGAACTCGCGTGAGGGACCGCCTCCGCGATCGATCTGCGCGAGCACCGCGGCATAGTCGCCCGGCGAGACCACGACGAGTACGTCCTCGAAGTTCTTGGCGGCCGCACGCACGAGACTCGGGCCGCCGATGTCGATCTCCTCGACGAGCGCCTCGAACGGCGTGTCGGGATTCGCGGCCGCGGCCACGAACGGATACAGATTGACGACGACGAGATCGATCAACGCGATGCCGTGGGCGGCCGCCGAGGCGAGATCGTCGGGACGGTGGCGGCGCGCCAGGATGCCGCCGTGCACGAGCGGGTGGAGCGTCTTGACGCGGCCGTCCATCATCTCCGGAAACCGGGTCACGTCGGCGATGGGAATGACGGCGAGCCCGCCGTGCTGCAGCGCGCGCGCGGTGCCGCCGGTCGAGACGAGCTCGAAACCGCGGCCGGCGAGGCCGCGCGCGAATTCCACCAGGCCGGATTTATCGGACACGCTCAACAGCGCTCTTCGCATCAGTGCACCCGCGCTTGACAGGTCCCGGACAGCCGCTTAGGATAGCGCTCTGTTAAGGGGCGTTCCCGAGCCCTTCGACATGCGCGCGGCGATTCCGGGCGCGGTCGAAGGGTCAGCGTAGAAGTCGAGGCCGCGCAAGCACTCGCGGTCTTTTTTTGTGTCTCGACGCTCACTGTACGAGCAAGGGAAGAAGAACGATGCGTATTACAGGCAAGGTCAAGTGGTTCAACAACGCCAAGGGCTACGGGTTCATTGAGCGCGAGGGTGGCAGCGACGTGTTCGTCCACTACTCCGCGATCAGCGGCAACGGCTTTCGGTCCCTTGACGAGGGCCAGGCGGTTGAATTCGAAATCGTCGACGGTCCCAAGGGTCCCCAGGCAGGGAACGTCACCAAGGCCTAGAACCACCTCCTGACCTGCCCGGCGCCGGCACACGGCGCCGGGCGCAACGTCGCTCCCTCGTCCTCCCCTCACTCTTCGTTCTTGGCGGCGCCCCGCAGGGCGCGGGCGGTAAACGCCACCTTTCCATCCTTCATGGCCACGCGGAACGCGACCTCCTCGGTGCCTCTGGCCCGGAGCGAGCCGATTTGCGTGCGAATCAGCTCGACGAACTTGTGGAACGGCAGCGGCGCCGCGTCCTGTCCCGCTTCCTGCCGCGCCTGTGCCAGCCGCTCGTACATCTCCTCCACCTTCTCCATCTCGCGGAGCGGATCGGCCAGTGTGGTCACGTACAGCACGCGGTCCTTGACTTGCGGACGCCGATCGACCGCCGGCGTCGCGTGCGCGAAGGGGCCCGGCCGCCCTTCCTCCCGTGCCCGCAGCGCGCGGTCCCACAGGTCGATGAACGTCGCATAGCGCGTCTGGAGCGTGGTGAACCGGAACCGCTCGGCGTAATTCGGCAGATGCTGGCGGTCGAGCCGCTTGACGAGACGGTCCACCCGCGTGCGCGTCTCCCAGGGCGGCCGCGGCAGCCGGCCCGCGAAGTACATGTTGTACTCCGCCTCGAGACGCTTCAGCTCGGCCTCGAGCACCGCCATCTCGCGCGTGACGTCGACGGAGGATTCCTCCACGCGGGATCATTCTACCGGGCTTCGGGCTGCTGGCTGTGGGCGTCGGGATGGTCAGAAGATCGTCGCAATCGACTGCGCCGCGAAGTCGAGCACCGGCGTCGGCAGGATGCCGAGCGCGATGATGGCGGCAATCGAGGCCACCAGCGCCGCCATCGCGACGGCCGACACCGGCGGAGGCGCGATCGCCGCCGGCCGGTCCGTCATGTACATCATCACGACCACGCGGAGATAGAAGAATACCGAAACGACGCTCGTCAGCACGCCGATGACCGCGAGTCCGTAGTAGCCGGCGCTCACGGCCGCGCTGAAGATGTACCACTTGCCGATGAACCCGGCGGTCGGCGGCAGCCCGCCGAGCGACAGGAGGCAGACCGTCATCAGCGCCGCCAGCGCGGGGCGCGTGTGCCACAGCCCCGCGTAGTCGCGCAGTTCGTCGTTGGCGGCCTCGCGGGTCCCGAGAAGCGCGATCACGCCGAACGCCGCCAGGTTCGTCACGGCGTACGCCAGCAGATAGAAGAGAATCGCCGCCTTACCCACCTGGTTCGCGGCCACGAGGCCCACAAGCAGATAACCCCCATGCGCGATGCTCGAGTAGGCCAGCATCCGTTTCAGGTTGCTCTGCGCCACCCCGACGACGGTCCCCAGAATCATCGTTGCCGCCGCCAGCAGCCACACGAGGGGCGCCCACTCGCCGCTGAACGGCTCGAAGACGGACAGAAACACCCGGGCGAACGCGGCAAACGCCGCCGCCTTCACGCCGGTGGACATGAACCCGGTGACGACGGCCGGCGCGCCTTCGTAGGCGTCGGGCGTCCACATGTGGAAGGGCACGGCGGAGATCTTGAACGCGAAGCCGACGAGCAGCAGGCCGAGCGCCACCAGGATGAGCGGGTTGCCGCTCATCGACTGGGCGGCCATATAGGTGCCGACGCGGTCCAGCCGCGTGCTGCCCGCCAGCCCGTAGGTGAAGGCGATGCCGTACAGGAAGAACGCGCTCGAGAACGCGCCGAGCAGAAAATACTTGAACGCCGCCTCGATCGCCCGGCTGTCGTCGCGCCTGATGCCGGTCAGCACGTACACCGCAATCGAGAGGATCTCGAGCGCGATGAACACCACCAGCAGATCGTTGGCCGTGGCCATCATGATCATGCCGGCGGTCGCAAACAGCACGAGGGCGTAGTACTCGCCGGCCGGCAGGCCGTCTCGCCGGACCACGGTCGACGAGAACATGATGGTGAGGAGCGCGACGAGGAGCAGCACGAGCGTGACGAACAGCCCGAAGTTGTCGGCCACGACGACGCCGAAGCTGACGGCATTCCGGTTCCAGAGCAGCACGGCCGAAATCGCCGCGCCGACGAGACCGACGACGCCCAGGCCGCCGAGCGGCAGCTGCTCGCCGCGCGCGCGGAAGGCCTCCGCGCCCATGACGGCGAGAGCCGCCAGCGTGACGCAGAGCATCGGGACGACGGCGTCGATGCCGGAACTAAACATGGGTCACCGTGTGGACCGTTCCGGCCGTTCGGATCGTTCGGGCCGTTCGGATCGTTAGGGCCGTTCGGCGCGCAGCGTCTGCGCGACCTGCACGCGCTGCACGACGGCGTTCACCGAGGCCTCCATCGGCTTGAGAAAGAGCGTCGGGAACACGCCCATGACGACCGCCACCGCACAGAGCGGCACGACGGCGGCCCACTCGCGCGGCCGCAGGTCGGGCAGCGCGGCGTTCTCCTCGTGCGTCACCGGGCCGTAGTACACGCGCTGGAACATCCAGAGCATGTAGACCGCCGACAGGATCACGCCCAGGCCCGCCACGACCACGAACCGCGGGTCCCACCGGAACGCTCCGAGCATGATCAGGAACTCGCCGACGAAGCCGTTCAACCCGGGCAGGCCGATGGAGGCGAGCGTGATGATCATGAACGCGGCGGTCAGCCGCGGCATCACCGCCTTGAGCCCGCCGAACTCGCTGATGAGGCGCGTGTGGCGGCGGTCCGACAGCATCCCGACCAGGAGGAACAGCCCGCCGGTGCTCACGCCGTGCGCCAGCATCTGATACAGGGCGCCCTGCACCCCCTGCATGTTCATCGCGCAGATGCCCAGCACGACAAAGCCGAGGTGGCTCACCGAGGAGTAGGCCACCAGCTTCTTCATGTCGGGCTGCACCATCGCCACGAGCGCGCCGTAGACGATCCCGATGACCGCCAGCAGCGCCAGGCCGGGCGCGAAGTACGCGGCCGCTTCCGGGAAGAGCGGGAACGAGAACCGCAGCAGCCCGTAGGTGCCCATCTTCAGCAGCACGCCCGCCAGGATGACGGAGCCGGCGGTGGGCGCCTGCACGTGCGCATCCGGCAGCCACGTGTGGAACGGAAAGAGCGGCACCTTGATGGCAAACGCGACGGTGAACGCCAGAAAGAACCACATCTGCGTCTGCGGCGCGATGTCGAGCGTGTAGAGCTTGAGCAGGTCGAACGAATAGGTGCCCGTCGCGGCGCTGTGGAGGTAGGCGAGCCCGAGGATGGCCACAAGCATCAGAACGCTGCCCGCCATCGTGTAGAGCATGAACTTGACGGCGGCGTAGATGCGCTGGTCGTAGCCCCAGATCCCGATCAGGAAATACATCGGGACGAGCATCGCGTCCCAGAAGACGTAGAAGAGAAAGAGATCGAGCGACACGAACACGCCGATCATCGCCGCCTCGAGCGCCAGCATGAAGATCGAGAATTCCTTCACCTTGCGCTCGATCGAACCCCACGACGACAGGAGCGCAATCGGCGACAGAAACGCCGTCAGCACCACGAGCAGCAGGCTGATGCCGTCGATGCCGATGAAGTAGTCGATCCCGAACGCCGGAATCCACGCGTGGCGTTCGACGAACTGAAATTCCGGCGAGGCGGCGTCGAACCGGGCCCAGATCACCAGCGTCACGGCGAAGGTCGCCAGCGTGACCGCCAGCGACAGCCAGCGGACCAGCGCGTCGCGCCGGCCGTCCCGGTTGCCGACGCAGAGCAGCACCAGGGCGCCGAGAAGCGGAACGAGCCAGGAGAGCGTCAGCAGCATGTCACCGCCACAGGTAGTAGCCCAGGATCACGACCACGCCGATGAACATCGACCCGGCGTAGGCGCGCACCGACCCGGTCTGGATGCGGCGCAAGGCCCCGGATCCGGCCGCCACGAGCGACGCGGTCCCGTTGACCGCGCCGTCGATCACGGCCACGTCAACTCCGCGCCAGAGGCCCTCGGCCGACCCGACCCGAATCGGCGTGACCACGGCCGCGTCGTACAGCTCGTCGACGTAGTACTTGTTCAGCAGCAGGCGGTACAGGCCCGGAACGCGCGCCGCGACCGCGTCGGCCAGCTGCCGCCGCCGGAGCCAGACGGTCGCCGCCAGCGCGATGCCCCCGATGGCAATGGCGCTCGACACCGCCATCAGCGTCAGCTCCAGTCCGGCGGCGCCGCTGCCTTCGGCCAGCTCGGCGACCGGGTTGGCGCCAGGCGCGCGGAACGACGGCGCGAGCCACGCGCCGAGCGGGTTGGTGCCGCCGAGCGCGTGCGGCACGCCGGCGTAGCCGGCCAGCGCGGATCCGACGGCCAGCACGACGAGCGCCAGCGCCATCGCCGGTGGAGCGTCATGCAGGTGCGACGCTGCGGCGTGCGAGGGTGCGGGCGATGATGCCTCGCGGCGCTCGCCGTGGAACGTCAGACACACCAGGCGGAACATGTAGGTCGCCGTGAGGAGCGACGTGACCGCCGCGACCGTCCAGAGGATCCAGTGCCCCGCGGCGAACGTCTCGTACAGGATCTCGTCCTTGCTGAAAAACCCGGAGAGGAACGGCACGCCGGCAATCGCCAGCGAGCCGATGAGAAACGTCCAGTAGGTGACCGGCAGCAACCGCTTGAGCCCGCCCATGCGGCGGATGTCCTGCTCGCCGTGCAGCGCGTGAATCACCGCGCCCGAGCCGAGGAAGAGCAGCGCCTTGAAGAACGCGTGGGTATAGAGGTGGAAGATGCCGGCGCCGAACGCCCCCATCCCCATCGCCAGGAACATCAGCCCGAGCTGCGACACCGTGGAATAGGCGAGCACGCGCTTGATGTCGTTCTGCACGAGCCCGATCGTCCCGGCCATGAGCGCCGTCACCGCCCCGACGATCGCCACAATCAGCAGCGTCCCCGGCGCGTGGCTGAAGAGCACCGCATTGCGGCCGATCATGTAGACGCCCGCCGTCACCATCGTCGCGGCATGAATGAGCGCGGAGACCGGCGTCGGGCCTTCCATCGCATCGGGGAGCCAGGTATAGAGGGGAATCTGCGCGGACTTGCCCGTGGCGCCGATGAACAGGAGCAAGGTGGCGACCGAGATCGCCCCGAACGCGCCCGCTTCGGGCGGCAGAGCCGCCACCACCGACGCCAGCCGCTGGAAGTCAAGCGTGCCGAAGCGCACCAGCAGGAACAGCATCCCGAGCACGAACGCGTAATCGCCGATCCGGTTGACGACGAACGCCTTCTTGCCGGCGTCCGCGGCGGATGTCTTCGTGAACCAGAAGCCGATGAGCAGATACGAACAGAGCCCGACGCCCTCCCATCCGACGAAGAGGACGAGGAAGTTGCCGCCGAGCACCAGCACCAGCATGAACGCGGCGAACAGGTTCAGGTACGAGAAGTAGCGCGCGTACTCGCCGTCGGTCTCCTCGTGCATGTAGGCGGTCGAGTAGATGTGAATCAGCGCGCCGATGCCGGTCACGACCAGGATCATCACCGCCGCCAGCGGGTCGAGGCGGAACGTCAGGTCGAGCACGACGTCGCCGGACGCGATCCAGGTGTAGACCGTCTGCTCGATGACGCGCGCGCCCTCGGCCATGCCGGCCAGCTCTCCGACGCTCAGCATCGCCACGACAAAGGAGGCGACCATGACGGCGCACGCGAGGCCGCCGGACGCGGTCTTGCGCAGCCGGCGCCCGAGCGCGGCGTTGACGAGAAAGCCGAGCAGCGGGAAGAGCGGAATCAGCGCGAGCACGGGGTCACCATTTGAGCGACGTGAACGCGTCGGGGTTGAGCGACTCGCGGTGCCGGAAGAGCGCAATCACGATCGCCAGGCCGACGGCCGCCTCGGCCGCGGCCACCGTCATGACGAAGAACACGATGATCTGGCCGTCCACGCTGCCGAACTGCCGCCCGAACGCGACGAAGCTGAGATTCACCGCGTTGAGCATGATCTCGATCGACAGCAGGATCGTGATGAGGTTCCGCCGCAGGAAGACGCCCGCCGTGCCGATCGCGAACAGCATCGCGGAGACGATGAGGTAATGGCCCAGGGGAATCACGACTCGTCCCCTTCCCGCCGCGCCAGGACGACGGCGCCGACCATGGCGACCAGGATGAGAATCGACGTCGCCTCGAACGCGAAGACGTAGTCGGTGAAGAGCGTGCGGCCCAGCGCCCGGACCGAGGTCACGGTCTCCGATCCGGCGCGGCCCGCGACCGGGACCTCGGTGCCGATGGCTCCGAGAAGCGACCACGCGAGCTGCACGACCAGTAGCAGCGCCAGCAGCGCGCCGATGCCGGTCACGACCAGGATCATCACCGCCGCCAGCGGGTCGAGGCGGA
>JACQZV010000059.1 GCA_016213695.1 Acidobacteriota bacterium
ACGTGTGGATCGATTCCGATCCGTCCGACCGCCCGTTCAAGGGTTGGCAGGAAAACGCCAAGGACTACAAGTTCGCCCGCCTGCTCTGCCGCGCCCGTTACTACCCCGGCACGCCGCACGGTGTGACCCGCATGTGGTTCAACATGTACGGCGCGACCCCGGGATCGCAAGAGGGCCAGGAAACACGCGCCGACGGCCTCGCCAAGAACCCGCGCACCAACTACCAGGCGATGTTCCGTTCCGGCTCGCATCAATCCGCCACACGCGGCTGGCTGAAACCGACGTGGATGACGGATTCCCTGGTGCGCAAGGACATCTTCGGCCAGACCGTGAACAAGGGTTTCATGCCCGACGTGCACTGCCCCACCGGCGCACCGCGCGAATCGATCGTGAAGCTCACCAAAGCCGAACCCGGCGGCCTGGAAGGCAAGGGACTGTGGCGTCCCGCCGCACTCGGCCTGCGACCCGGCTACGAGAACTCAACCATGCAGCGCTACCTCAAGGGCAGCTTCAATTCGGGCGGCGGTAGCGAAGGAGGCAAAGCCTGATGGCCCGCGTTCACAACTGGCAGATCGGCCGGGAGATGTCCTACTGGTACCCGGAGAACCGGCCAAAAAAACAATTCGCCGCCGTGTTCGACATCAACAAGTGCATCGCGTGTCAGACCTGCACCATTGCCTGCAAGACGACGTGGACGTCGGGCAAGGGCCAGGAGTACATGCTGTGGAACAACGTCGAGAGCAAGCCGTACGGCTTCTATCCCCTGGCGTGGGACGTAAAGATCCTCGACAAACTCGGCCCGCAGTCGTGGAAGGGCGGCCCCTACGAAGGCCGCACCCTGTTCGAGGCCGCCGACGCCGGCGAGCGCGTGCTCGGCTGGCGGCCGGAATCAGACGACTACGCGTATCCCAACGTCGGCGAAGACGACTGCGCGGGGCAGATCGACAAGGGGGCGGCGCTCTCGCTCCCGCACATGAACTGGCTCTTCTACCTCGCGCGCATCTGCAACCACTGCACCTACCCCGGGTGCCTGGCGTCCTGCCCGCGCGGATCCATCTACAAGCGCCCGGACGACGGGATCGTGCTGGTGGACCAGGGGCGGTGCCGCGGGTATCAGGAGTGCGTGCGCGGCTGTCCGTACAAGAAGGTGTTCTTCAACCCGATGACGGGCACCTCGGAGAAGTGCATCGCGTGCTATCCGAAGATCGAGCAGGGGCTGCAGCCGCAGTGCTTCGTCAACTGCATCGGCAAGATCCGGCTCGCCGGGTGGATCTCGAAGCCGGAGGAGGCGCGCGCCGACAATCCGATTGATTACCTCGTGCACGTCCGCAAGGTGGCGCTGCCGCTCTTCCCGCAGTTCGGGCTCGAGCCCAACGTCTACTACATCCCGCCGGTGCACGTGCCGACTTCGTTCACGCGGCAGCTCTTCGGGCCGGGCGTGGACGAGGCCGTGAAGACGTACCGGAACGCGCCGAACGACCGGGACCTGGCGGGTCTGCTGTGCCTGTTCGGCTCCACCGAGATGATGCTGTCCAGGTGGCGGCGCCAGGGGTCGGTTGTTGCCGGCATCGACGAGCGCGGCGACGCCGTGATGCAGGTGCCGCTCGACGAGCCCGTCCACGTGCGGCCCGCCTACGACCGCATCTACCAGATTCAGCGCACCAATTGCCCGTAGGGGAACGCTCATGCGCACCCGGAATCAACGGAACACCGAGACACGTCCACGGAACACCGAGACACGTCCACGGAACACCGAGACACCGAGACACCGAGGCCGGACCGTAGTGTCCGGCTTCAGCCGGACCGTGACAGGTCCACCTAAAGGCGGACACTACGACCTGTGTGTAGCGCGCGGGCCAGCCTGTGCGTCAGCTCTGGCGCTGACGCTCATCGCGGCCCCGCTGGCCGCATGCCGTCCCGCGCCGCCGCCGCCGGTCAACGAGGTGGTGGCGCTCGTCGCCCCCAGCCTGCCGATCGATCCCGCTGACGCCGCCTGGCAGCGGGCGCCGGAATATCTGGCGAAGCTCGTCCCGCAGGACCAGGTCGAGCCGCGGCTCCTGACGCCGTCGACGCCGGAGGTCCGCGTCAAGGCGCTGACGAGCGGCGGCGAGATCGCGCTGCGGCTCGAGTGGGCGGATGCCGCGGTCAACGACACGCCAGGGCCGGGCGCCTTTCTCGACGGCTGCGCCATTCAGATTCCGCGCACGCTCGAGGCCGCGCCCCCCGACCCGCAGATGGGCCAGGCGGGGAGGCCCGTGGACATTGTGTTCTGGCGCGCCGACTGGCAGGCGTCCGTCGACGGGCGGCCCGACACGCTCACGGCGCTCTATCCGAATGCCGCCATCAACGGGTACCCGTTCGAGGCCAGGCCGCTCGAGCCCGGGTCGGCCGCGCAGCGGGAGGCGGCGACGCGCTACGCGCCGGCGCAGGCACTGGGCAATCGCCGTGTCGGGCCGCGCCCGCAGCCGGTGGAAGACATGGTGGCCGAGGGGCCGGGCACGATCGCCGCGGCCAGCGCGGCGCCCGGCGGCATCAGGTCTCGTGGAAAAGGAGCGCGCACGGCGACCGGCTGGGCAGTCGTGATCGTACGCGCCGTGCCCGCGGGACTGGCGCCCGATGCGCGCACGGCTATCGCCTTTGCCGTCTGGGACGGAGCGGCGCGCGAGGCCGGCGCGCGCAAGATGCGGACGATCTGGGTGCCGCTCGCCGTGCGGGGGTAGAGAAGGGGATAGCTACATGGATGCACGGGCTCACGCGCTCCTGAAGGAGGCCGCCGAGTGGCGGCTGATCGGGCGCCTCTTCGAGTGCCCGGCCGGCGCCTGGCGGGACGACCTCGTTGCGCTCGCGCGCGACAGTGATGACGCGCAGCTCACGTCGGCCGTCACCCATGCCCTCGAGGAGGCGAGCGAGGGCCTGTACCACTCCACGTTCGGTCCGGGAGGCCCGGCCCCACCGCGCGAGGTGACTTACGTCAAGGCGATACAGCTCGGCTATCTGCTCTCGGAGCTGACGGCGTTCTACGAGGCGTTCTCTTACCAGCCGGTTACCCGGGAATCGCCGGATCACGTGTCGGTCGAGGCGGGATTCGTCGGCTACCTGCGGCTGAAGGAGGCCTACGCGGTGACGCGCGGTGACGACGAGCAGGCTGCCGTCACCGCCGACGCCGCGGCGACGTTTCTGCGCGAGCACCTGGCGATGCTGGCCGAGCCGCTGGCGGCCACGCTCGACGCATCCGGTGTGGTGTATCTGGCCGAGGCCGCGTGCGCGCTTGCCACTCGCGTGGGCCCGCCGCCGTCAGCGGCCGCGTCCCTGCCGGGCGCGCGGCTCCTCCCCGTGATCCAGCCTCTTGAGGACGAAGACGAGATCGCCTGCGACGGCACGCCCTAGCCCACGACCCTCGATCCTTTCGGCTACCGCCCTGGCCCCGGTTTTGTCACAATACGCGCCCGCCGTGCGGATCGGGCAACGCCCGCGGCAACCGGAGGTGCGTATGCGCAGGATCGCCATCACGTGCGCCCTGGCCCTGCTGGTCACTCGACCGGCGCTGGCTCAGGAGTGGACCGAATACCGGAGCGTGCGGGACGGCTTTCAGGCCCTCTTCCTGGGCGAGCCGCGCGTGACGGAGACGACGTGGACCTCCCAGACAGGCTTCACGCTCCCCGCACGCGTCTACGCCGTTGAACGCGGAGGCGAGCGCTATTCAGTGACGGTCGCCGACTACACCGGCATCGAAGAACTGGGGAAGGAGCGTGCCAGGAAGTGCCCGGCGGGCGCGGAGACCTGCCTCGGCGCGGCGGGCCTGTCCGGCGTCGGCTACTGGAAGCACGACACCCGCGGCGCCCCGCTCTATGCCGCCTCGCTGTTCATCAAGCGCGACGTCAAGCTGACCGAGATGTTCTGGAACCAGCTGTACCTCGTGTCGGGTATCACGCTGCAGTTGACCAGCAACGTCGATGCCTCGCGCACCTACGCGTGGGTCGCGATGCATGAGATGAAGCTGTATGTCGCCGAAGCGACGGTGCCGAAAGGGGCTCCCGAGCCGCTGCTGTTCGTGACCGGCCTCGGCCTGCTCGATACGAATGGAAACGAGACCCGCTACCCGACGCTGTACTCGCATGAGATTCACGGCTTGAGGGAAGCCCCCGTCCCAGCGCGTTAGGCGTCTCTGCGGCTCGGGGCCTCGGTGGTACGTGGGGCCACGGCCTCGGCGGCCGGACCACTACCCGGCGGCCGCGGGTATTGACACCCACCGGTGGATGTCCTAGTGTCCGGCCTGTTCGGTCCCCGCGCGGCGTACGTTCTCCCGGCACTCGGCATTTATTGCGGTGTTCCCTCTGGTCGCCCTCGTTATCCCGTGGTGTCCGGATCTGAGGAGGGTGTATGACAGCCGATGTCCTGAAGCGGGTGCTTCTCGTCTCCGTGGTCCTGCTGCTGCCGGTGCGCGCGTTTGCCCAGGAAGCGACGCTCGCCGGCACGATTACCGATTCAACCGGCGGCGTCCTGCCGGGAGTGACCGTGACGGCGACCAACGTCGAATCGGGCAACACGTTTGTGGCCATCTCGGATGAGCGCGGCAATTTCCGCCTTCCGGTGCGGATCGGAAACTACAGAATCACGACCGAATTGTCCGGGTTCACGACGATCAATCGGAACCTCCAGATGCTCGTCGGGCAGGAAGCCGTCGTCAATTTTCAGCTGGCGCCGGCCACCCTGCAGGAGACGGTGACGGTGACCGGCGAGGCGCCGCTGATCGATACGACGACTTCGACGGTCGGCGCGAACATCGACCCGCGGCAGATGTCGGAGCTGCCGCTCAACGGCCGGAACTGGATGGACCTCAGCCTGCTGGCGCCAGGGGCCCGCCGAAACGAGACGGTCGGGCTCGTGCAGAATCGCCAGGGTTACGCGTCGACCAAGGTCGACGGCCAGGAGGTGACGACCCTCTATCACTCGGCCACTGACGCCGAGCAGCCGGGAGTCAGCCGGGACGCGATCGCGGAGTTCGAAGTGGTCGCGAACCGGTTCGACGCGACCCAGGGGCGCTCGGCCGGCATGCTCGTGAATGCCGTCACCAAGTCGGGCACGAACGCCTTCGCCGGCACGTTCGGCGGCTATTTCCGGAGCGACAAGTTCAACGCCGAGGATTTTGTCGCCCACCGCGTGCTGCCCTATTCCAATCAGCAGACGAGCGGGACGCTGGGCGGCCCGATCGTCAGGGATCGGATCCATTTCTTCGCCAGCTACGGATTCGAGCGGGAGCCGAAGACCTTCACCTACAACAGTCCGTACCCGGCTTTCAACATCGACCAGCAGTTCACCAGCCACACGCACACGTTCCTTGGACGACTGGACTATCAATTCACGCCGGCCACCCGGCTGTCGGTGCGTGGCTCGGGATACAACACGCTGTTCTATAACGGCGGTGCGAACAGCGCCACGGTCCATCCGTCGACGGGCGGCACCAGGGGCCGCGTGGCCCCCCAGTATTTCGCGAGCTTCACGCAGGTCGTGAGCAACCGGACGGTGAACGAGATCCGAGGAGGCCTGACCGACTACGAGCGGCAGGACCAGCCCATCGTCCGATGGCAGGGCGGGGACTTCCCATATCACCCCACCCTCCACGGGTCATCGGTGGTCGTCATGCTGCGCGGCTATACCATCGGCGCCGATAACCAGAACATTTTTCAGGACACGCGGTCAATTCGCGATGATCTCAGCACCTCGTTCGACTGGGGCGGGCGTCACGACGTGAAGATGGGCGGCGAGTACCTGCGGTTCCACAACCAGTTCAAGTGGTGTCTGCGCTGCAACGGCGTGATTGACGCCACCACCGCGCCCGTGCCCGCCAATCTCCAGTCGCTCTTTCCGGTCTGGAACGACGCGTCCACCTGGAATGTGGCGCCGCTGGCCCCCATCACCCGGTGGGTCTTCCATTCGCTGTCCGATACGGAGCACCAGTACGCGATTGTCCGGAACCTCTTTGCAGGCTGGGTGCAGGATGACTGGAAGGCCGGCGACCGCCTCACGCTGAACCTCGGCGTGCGGTACGACCTGGACACGAATGCGCACTCGGAGAAAGTCCGCTTCCTGCCCTGGCTGCCCGGCGACCTTCCCCACGACACCAACAACCTCGCCCCGCGCCTCGGCATGAGCTACAGCCTCAATGACCGGACGGTCCTGCGCGGCGGGTACGGGCTCTTCTTCGCGTTCGCCCCCAACGACGGCGTTCAGCAGACAGAGGGGTATCGGCATCGATTCGAGAATCAGATCCTCAATAACGGCCGCGCCGACTTTACGACGGTCCGGGACGGGTTCTTCGGGTGGTTCAATGGGCCCAAGCCGAGCTTCGAGGCGTCGCTGCAGAACGCCTGCGACGTGAACCTCCGGCCCGGTTGTGTCTATCGTTCGCTGGTGCAGGAAATCAACTATCCCGGGCGCCAGACGTCCTACAGCCATCAGGCGTCGGCCGGCATTCAGCGGCAGTTCGGGTCCGACATGTCTCTGGAAGTGAATTACATCTTCACCGGAGGCCGGCTCGAGGAAAGCGCCCAGCAGATCAACCTGACGTACAACCCGGCCACGGGCGCCAACTATCCCTTCACCAGCATCAGCACGCGGGCGTTCCCCCAGTGGGGCGCCGTGGATTTTGAGTTACTGGAGGGCTGGTCGAATTACAACGCGACTGACGTCACGTTCACCAAGCGGTTCAGTCACCGCTGGCAGGGCTCGGCGACTTATACGCTGTCGCAGTTCAAGGATGCCACTCCGTTTCGGGACCAGTGGTACATCGGCAGCGACGGTGTCGTGGCGCGACGGCCCATCGGCTTTGCCCTGGCCCAGGATCTCGGCGGGGAATATGCCCTGGCCGGCGCCTATGCGGGGGGAGGTGTGGCGGCAGGCGGAGACCAGCGCCACCGGGCCGTCTTCAACGGCATCTGGGATCTGGGTTACGGCGTTCAGCTGAGCGGGATCTACTTCTTCGGCTCAGGCGAGCGTCGCAGGACCAATTTCGGTTCCGACCTCCGCGACGAAGGGGGCACCGTCGGCATCATCGGCTCGGCCCGCCTCCGCCGGGACGGCACGATCATCCCGCTCACCGGCATCGTGGGCGATCCGCTCCACCGCGTGGACATGCGGCTCCAGAAGCGATTGTCGCTTGGCGGCCGCCGGGAGATCGACGGGTTGCTCGAGGTGTTCAACGTGTTGAATCACGCGAACTACGGCTCCTACACGGTCAACGAGAGCAATGCGAACTATGGCAGGCCGTCGTCCAACGACAACCTTGCCTACCAGCCGCGCATGCTGCAGTTGGGGTTCCGGTTGGCGTTCTGAATCGTCGGCGGGCGCCGGTGGCGGCACCCGCCCTGCGAAGACCACCGGCAGCCGGAGTCCCTGTGGATCCGGCTGCCGGCGATCTGCCGTAAACCTCGCATCTCACACACTCTGGAGACGTCCTGATGCGTCGATTCGCGGCTCGATGTCGCTCGCGCCGTGCGACAGATTCCGCGGTCGAGCGTGGAGTGCCTCGGACCCCCTGATTCGTCGACGGCGCGAGCCGGTCGACGTGACAGTCCGTCGGTTGACAGTCTCGGTCATCCCCGGCAATACTCCGGCCGTTCTCCCGCGGTGGCCTCTCGGCCGTGATTGGCGTGCCTCCTCAGGTGTCCTTCGATCCCATGAGCGCTGACACTCCGAATTCGATGCAACGGAGCGCCCTCCGTCTTGCGGGGACGATTGGCACGATAGCTGTCGCCGGCGGGAGCATGGTGCTCCTCGGGTGGCTGTTCGACCTGCGCGTGTTGACGCGGCCCGTCGCCGTCGCCGCAAGCATGAAGCCGAACACCGCGGTGGCGATTGTCCTTGCGGGTGTCTCGTTGCGCCTCCTGGTCAACGGCACGCACACCTGGCTCGCCGCGGCCATTGGCTTCTGTCTCTCCCTGCTGGGACTGGCGACGCTCGGCCAGGACGTCTCCGGGTGGGATCTCGGCATCGACCAACTGCTGTTCGCTGACACGAATCCCGCTTCCACATCTGCACCCGGCCGCATGGCTCCTGCGACGGCGTTCTGTTTCATTGCGCTGGGACTTGCGTTGTCCACGGCTGCGCGCCGGGCGCCTGTCTGGCTGACGCAGGCGCCGGCGGTCGCGGTCATGCTGGTCGCGGCCGCTGCGAGCGTGGGCCACACCTACGGTGTCAACGCCCTGTACGGAATCGGCCCGTACACGACGATGGCCGTCCACACGGCGCCTCTGCTGTTTGTGGTGGCCCTGGGTGTTCTCTGCTCGCAGCCCGATCGCGGCGTGATGGCGCCCGCCTTCAGCGCTGAGATGGAAGGGACCATGACCCGGCGATTCCTGCTGGCGGGTACCGCGGTCCCCCTGATCCTCGGCTTTGTGGTGCTGACTGGCGAGCGCGCGGGCGTGTACGGGGCGGAGTTCAGCGCCGCGCTGATGGCGATCGGCACGATCATCGTGCTGTCGATCGTGATTTGGGCGAACGCGGGTTCGTTGGAACGGCTCAGGACGGGGTCGGCCGCGGCGCTGCGCACGGCCAATGAGACGCTCGAGTACCAGGTGGCGCGGCAGACGAAGACACTGGCTCAGCGGGAGAAGGAATTCCGCCTGGTTGTCGAGGAGGCGCACGAAAGCTTTGTGGCGATGGATGCCAGGGGGCGCATCGTCGAAGTGAACGGTCGCACGGAGGACATGTTCGGGTGGCCGCGCGCCGACCTCATCGGGCACATGGTCAGCGAGAGGCTGATTCCCGCCCGCCATCGTGAAGCACACCATCAAGGGCTGCGGCGGTTCGCGGAGAGTGGGGAAGGTCCGGTGCTCGATCGGGAAATTGAAATCGAGGCAGTGCGCCACGACGGCCGTGAATTCCCCGTCGCGCTGACCATCTCCGCCGTCTGGCTCGACGACGAGTGGCGGTTCAACGCATTCATCCGGGATCTCACGGAGACCAGAGCGGCGGCGCAGCAGCTCGAGAACACCGTACGGGACAGGGAAGCGCTGCTCGTGGAAGTCCATCATCGCGTCAAGGACAACCTGCAGGTCATTTCGAGCTTCCTCCGGCTGCAGTCACGCGCCATCCAGGATTCGGCGGTGATCGACGCCCTTCGCCAGAACGAGGAGCGCGTCAAGTCGATGGCGCTTCTTCACGAACACGCCTACAGCCCGGACCATCCGGGCCGCGTCGACTTCGGCCAGCACCTGCGCCGCCTCGCCGCCGCGCTGTTGCAGACGTACACCGCCAACGACGGCCGTATCACGATTACCAGCGAGGTTGACCTGCCACTCCTCGAAGTCGACAAGGCCGTTCCGTTGAACCTGCTCGTCAACGAGCTGATGGCCAGCGCATTGACGCGCGCGTGTGCGGACGGTCGAACAGGACGCATCTCTGTACAGATCTCCCGAAGATCGGAGATGGCCGTCCTGAGCTTCAAAGACGACGGGATAGGATTCGCGGGTCTCCAGGGCCGGCCGGCCGGTTCGACCGGGCTCGAGATCATCGAGGGGCTGAGCCAGCAGCTCGGGGGCCGCGGTCATTTCCGGCAGGACGGCGGTACCGAGTTCACGCTTGAATTCCGGCCTGCCTGATCCGGGGCGCGGCTCCGAAGCGCCGTGCGGACAGGGCATCGCGAGCCCTGGAACCGTGGCGGACGTGGTCATTGTGGGTGCCGGCGCGGCAGGGCTCGCGACCGCCATCTTCTGCAAGAGGCACAATCCCGGCCTTCGCGTGATCTGTCTCGACGGCGCCCGGCGCGTCGGGGCGAAGATTCTCGTCAGCGGTGGATCCCGCTGTAACGTCACCAACACCGTCGTCACCGAGCGCGATTTCTGGGGAGGACCCGCGCGCGTCGTGCGCAGCGTCCTGCGAGCCTTCCCGGTGTCGCGGGCGGCGGCCTTCTTTGCGGAGATCGGCGTTGCACTGCACGAAGAGGAGGGCGGGAAGCTCTTTCCCGACACGAACCGCGCGCGGACGGTGCTCGACGCGCTCCTGGGTGAGCTGGAGCGCGCCGGCGTGGAGCTTCACTGCAGCGAGCGCGTGACCGGCGTGCGCCGCGAGGCCGGAACCTTCG
>JACQZV010000060.1 GCA_016213695.1 Acidobacteriota bacterium
AGGCCGGCCCCGGGATCGGCGCCGCGCCGGCCGGGCCGGCGCTCTTCCGGATCGATCCCGAAGTCGAACGCACGCAGACCGAACGCGTCCGCGCCGTCCGGGCCGGGCGCAGCGAGGCGGCCTGGCGCGCCGCGCTGGAGGCCGTCGATCGCGCGGCCCGGGACGGCTCGAACCTCGTGCCGCCGATCATCGACGCCGTCGAGGCGCACGCCACGCTCGGCGACATCGCCGACGCGCTCCGGCGCGTGTTCGGCGAATATCAGGACAGCTCCGCCGCCTGATGCCCGACCCGCTTCTGGACGTGCAGGAACTCACGGTCGTCTTCGGAGGGCCGCACGAGGCGGTGACGGCGGTGGACCGCGTCAGCTTCCAGATTGCCGCGGGCGAAACGCTCGGTCTGGTCGGTGAGTCCGGCAGCGGCAAGTCGGTGACGGCGTTCTCGATCCTTCGCCTCCTGCAGCCGCCGGGACGAGTCGCCTCCGGGCGCGTCGTGTTCGACGGCCGCGACCTCCTGTCGCTCCCCGAGCGCGAGATGCGCGCGGTCCGCGGCGCCCGCATCTCCCTGATTTTTCAGGAGCCGATGACGGCGCTCAATCCGGTGATGCGGGTCGGCGACCAGATCGCGGAGGCGCTGACGGTCCACAACCTGGCCAGCCGGCCGCAGGCCTGGAAACGGGCCGTGGAACTCGTCGACGCCGTACACATTCCCGACGCGGCGCGGCGGGCTCGGGACTACCCGCACCAGCTGTCGGGCGGCATGCGCCAGCGCGTCATGATCGCCATCGCGCTCGCCTGCCATCCGCCCCTCGTGATTGCCGACGAGCCGACGACCGCCCTGGACGTGACCATTCAGGCGCAGGTGCTCGACCTGCTGCGGGAGCTGCGCGCGCGGTACAACCTCGCGCTGCTGCTGATCACGCACGACTTCGGCGTGATCGCCGAAATGGCCGACCGCGTGGCCGTCATGCGCCAGGGGCGGCTGGTCGAGCAGGGACCGGTGCGGCAGATCCTCAGGGCGCCGGGGCACGAGTACACGCGCACGCTGCTCGCCGCCGTCCCGGGGGCGCGCGGACCCTCAGGTCCGCCGCTCGACTGACCATGGCGCTGCTCGAGGTCCGCCACCTCGTCAAGCACTTCGTCCGCAGGCAGGGACTGTGGCGGCCGCCTTCCGTCATCCGGGCCGTTGACGACGTGAGCTTCGCCATCGAGGAAGGCGAGATGTTCGGCCTCGTGGGCGAATCGGGCAGCGGCAAGAGCACGACCGGCCGCTGCATCCTGCGGCTCATCGAGCCGACCTCAGGCGAGGTCCTGTTCCGCGGTGAGAACGTGCTCGCCTTCTCCCGCGCCCGGATGCGCCGGGCGCGGCGCGACATGCAGATCGTGTTTCAGGACCCGTACTCCTCTCTCAACCCCCGGATGCGCGCCGGCGCCATCGTCGAGGAGCCGCTCATCATCCATCGACTCGGGTCCAGCGCGGAGCGGCGCGAGCGGGTGGCCGAGCTCTTTGCCCTCGTCGGGCTCGACACCGGGCACCTGGCGCGCTATCCCCACGAGTTCAGCGGCGGACAGCGCCAGCGGATCGGGATCGCCCGCGCCCTCGCCCTCAATCCGGCGCTCGTGATCGCGGATGAGGCCGTGTCGGCGCTCGACGTGTCGATTCAGGCGCAGGTGGTCCGGCTGATGCTCGATCTGAGGGCGCGGCTGAAGCTCACCTATCTGTTCATCGCGCACGATCTGCGTCTCGTGGAGCACGTCTGCAGCCGCGTGGCGGTGATGTACCTCGGCAAGGTGGTGGAGATCGGGACGACGGGAGCGCTCTTCACCAGCGCGGCGCATCCGTACACGCGCGCGCTGCTGAGCGCCGTGCCGGTGCTCGACCCGGACGCGCCCCGGCGGCGCATCGTGCTCGACGCCGGGTCTTTCGACCACGCCGCGCCGCTGCGGGAAGTCGGGCCCTCCCACTGGGCGGCCGTGCCGGTGTGACGATGTCAGGGGCGCGTCCGGTGTTCCGTCTTGCCGTAATCGGCATCGCGCTCTGTGCGACTGCGGCGGCGGCGTACGGCTTCCTGCGCCTGACATTCGGCGCCCGCCCAGCTTCGATCCACGTCCGCTGGTCTCCGGCGGCCGACGACACGGTCCGTCGCCGTCTCGAGAGGCAGTACGCCCTCATCGACGGTGAGGCGCGCGAGGGACGGACGTGGGCGTACACGATCACCGACGTGTCGCGTGACAACATCAGGGCGCTCGTCGACGATCCCGGCGTCGAGGACACCGACCAGATTCACCGGACCGCGTACCGTCTGTGGCGCCTTGCGCCGCGGTTGCCGTACCGCACCCCGCGCCCGTGGGTGCCGGTCGCCCTCGAAGTGCTCGCGGCCGCCCTGCTGGGCATCGGCGCGTTCGCCGTCGCGCTCGCCGCGCTGCAGTTCGCGCTCCCGGGCGCCGTCCGGGGTCCGCTGGCCGGCGCGCGTGATGCGCTGTTCTCTCCACGAATGGCCTCCACGCGGTGGGTGGTCCTGTTCCTTCACTGGCTGCGCGCCCGGATTCCCGGCGGTTCCCCTCAGAGCGCGGCGCTGTTCCGCATCGTCTTCGGCGCCGCCCTGCTGGGCGTGGTGCTGAGCCGGCCCGTGCGGGCGGAGTGGGCGACCGATCACACGAATGCGCTCTCGGCATTCCACGAGTTCCTGCTGGGCGTGTTCCGAGCCCGGCCGTGGCTGGCCGGCTGGGTGGCGCCCTGGGTAGCGCTCTGGGGCGGCCTCTTCATAGCCGGGGCCGCAGCACGTACGGCCTTTGCACTCACGGCGCTCGGCGTCTTCGCGTGGGCGCTGCTTTACACCGCGCAGACGACGTACCACACGGTCGTCGCGCTGCTCCTGACGCTCGCCTGCCTGCTGCCGGCGCGCTGGAGCGACGCCTGGAGCGTCGATGCCTGGCTCCGGCGCGCGCCGCGCCGCGGCGCGCCGAAGGAGTACGGATACACCTGGTGGGCGCCGAGCCTCGTTCTGGGGGTGGTCTTTCTGGCGGCGGCGATCGCCAAGCTCCAGCAGGGCGGTCTCGGCTGGATTCTCAACGGCACCGTCAAGTACCACTTTCTCTCCAACGCCAACGAAGCCAGGGTGGACTGGGGGCTGCGGCTGGCGCGATACCACGGTGTCGCCGTGCTGCTGTCGTTCGGCGCCGTCGCCATCGAGGCGCTCGTGATCGTCGGCGTGCTGTCGCGGGTGTATCGGTATAGAGCGCTCGCCGGCCTTGCCGCGATGTCGCTCTTCGGGGGATTTTTTCTGTTCCAGGGACTGCTCTGGCCGGCCTGGTGGATGCTCCTGCTGTCGTTTTTGCCGTGGCATCTGATTGGCGATAGCCCGCCACCGGCAGCCGCCGACGCGGAAACCGCGCTGCGCTGGCCGGACCTGCTGCGCCCCGCGGGCGTCGTCGCCGCGGCGCTGCTGATCGGGCTGCAGATCGTCGTGTCGGCGCTGCGGCTGGAGATGACGCCGCTCATCACGCCCTACGATATGTACTCGACGACCTATGAGAGCCCGGCCGATTACGAGGCGAAGGTGGGGGTGGGATACTTCGTCGTCGGCATCGACGACGCCGGCGGTCTGCACGAGTGCCGGATCACGCGCGCCGAGGCCGATGCGATTGCTAGGGCCGCGCCGAATCCCGATTCCGCAACGCTGATGTCCACGGTCCTCAGGCAGTGCCTCGATCCATCGGTCCGTGTGCGCACGGCGTCGGTCGAAGGCGTGCGTGCGCGGATCGACTGGGCCCGGTGGAGACCGGAGCCGCCGGAGCACATGCGGATCACCGCGTCGGTGCCCGTCGCCCCCTGATTCAGGCCGCCCGCCTGACGTCCTTCTCGACCTGCCCGTCGCGCAGGTGCAGCACGCGGGGCGCGAACGCCGCGACGTCGGCCTCGTGCGTCACGAGGATGATGGTGTTCCCGGCCTCGTGCAGCCGCGCGAACAGCGCCATGATCTCGGCGCCGGTTTTCGAATCGAGGTTGCCCGTGGGTTCGTCGGCGAGCAGGAGTGACGGGTTGTTGACGAGCGCGCGGGCAATCGCGACCCGCTGCCGCTGGCCGCCGGACAGTTCGTTGGGGTGATGCTTCATCCGCGACAGCAGGTCGACGCGCTCGAGCGCCCCTTTCGCGCGCCGCTCGCGATCCCCGGGCGGCACGCCGGCATAGACGAGCGGGAGCTCCACGTTGTGGAGCGCCGAGGCGCGCGGCAGCAGGTTGAAGGTCTGGAACACGAACCCGATCTCTTCGTTGCGGATGCGCGCGAGTTCGTTGTCGTTCATCTCGCTGACGTGTTTGCCGTTCAGGAGGTACGTGCCGCGCGTGGGTGTGTCCAGGCAGCCGATCAGGTTCATCAGCGTCGACTTGCCCGAGCCCGATGGCCCCATGATGGCGACATATTCGCCCCGCTCGATCTCCACCGACACGCCCCGCAGCGCGTGCACTTCCTCGGCGCCCATGACGTAAGTCTTCCAGAGATCGCGGGTCTCGATGAGGGCGGTCACGGTTTCAACCGATCGAGCAGCGCTTTCACGGCGGGCGGGGCGTCCTGTGGGATGTGCGCGATCCAGCTCCGTGTGTTCACCGGCACCAGCGTCAGCTTCAGGCCGGGCGGCGTCGGCCGGCGCCGCTCCTCGGCAATGGCCCTGGCCAGGTCGCCGGCGGGCGCGACGTCCGGACCCATGAGAAAGACGCACAGCGCGCGGTCGTCGTCCTTCTTCCGGGCTCGAACGGCCAGCGCCCAGCTCTCGGCCACCGCCGCCGCGTCGACCGAGACGACGAACTTGGCGAACATGCGCGGGGGAATCTTGCTCCAGAGGCGCGCCTTCGGAGGCGTGCACGCGACCTCGAAGCCCGGAACCGGCGCGTCTTCGCACATCCCGAACTCCGCCTGCGCCGCCTGGCGGAACCGCACGACGGCCGCCCGCCTGACCAGGTCGCTCACGCCCGTGCGGTCCTGTGTGGATCCGGCGCGACGCGGCGCCGAGCGCGGCGCCGGCGGAGGTTCGGGCGTCGGGCGCGGGGCTGAGGGCTCGGCTGGCGGCGGCGCGTAGGATGATGGCGGCACCCCCTGACCCGCCGGCGCGTCCTGCCTGAGGGTTCCGTCGTAGTCGGCCCGCAGCGCGGCGTCGGTGAGCGTCTTGTACGCCCGCGTCAGATCGGCCGACTTGGCGGCGGCAATCTGCTGGAACTCGCTGCCGAGGTGCTGAACCTTGTCGGGATGGTACTTGGCAATCTCGTGCCGGAACGCCTTCTTGATCTCGTCGGCGGACGCCGACGCCGGGACGCCGAGCAGGTCGTAGTACGTCGTGCCCATCTAAGACGTTCAATCTTAGATGAGATTATTTCTTGTTCTTGAATTCCGCGATATTGGTGGCCGCCGGCAGCTCCGGCACCGGCCGACGGCTCCCCAGGCCCCGGCTGGGGCGTTTCGGCGTCAGGCTGGTGGACTTGGCGCAGAAGGGGCAGAACTTCCATTCGGGACGGATCGGCCTGTTGCAGTGCGGGCAGCCGCCGCTGACACGCTGCCCGCAGTTCGGGCAGGCGCTGAATTCCGACGACACTTTCGCGCCGCACGACGAGCACGCCGCCTGGCTCACACGCACTTCGGTCACCACGCGGAGCAGCTCCTGCGGCGTCGTCACGCCCGCCTTGACCTTGAGCAGGCCATCCTCGCCGAGCGAGAGCATGCCGTTGGCGAGTGCCGCGTCGCGCAGTTGCGCCTCGGCGCCGCGCTGGGCGATCAGCCGCCGCAGGTCGTCGGTGACCGGCATGATCTCGTAGATGCCGACGCGGCCGCGGTACCCCGTCTGATTGCACTTGTCGCACCCGTCGGCGCGGTAGAACGTCACCGTGGCGGCCTCGCCGTCGGGGATGCCCATCGCCCGGATCGTCTCCGGCTCCGGCGTATACGGCCGGCGGCAGTCCATGCACAGCCGGCGCATGAGCCGCTGCGCGACGACGCCGACGAGTGCCGACGCGGTGACGTACGGCTCGATGCCGATGTCGGTCAACCGCGTCACGCACGACGGCGCGTCGTCGGTGTGCAGCGTCGACAGCACCAGGTGGCCGGTCTGGGCCGCCTGCATCGCGATGCGCGCCGTCTCCTGATCGCGGATCTCCCCGACGAGTACGACGTCGGGGTCCTGGCGCAGGATCGACCGCAGCGCGCTGGCGAATGTCAGGTTGATCTTGGCGTTGATCTGCGTCTGGTTGACGCCAGGAATCTGGTACTCGACCGGGTCCTCGATCGTGATGATGTTCGTCCGCTCGGACCGGATCGACGACAGCGCGGAGGACAGCGTCGTCGTCTTGCCGGACCCGGTCGGTCCGACGACGAGAATCATCCCGTGCTGATGGCGGAGGAAGAACCGGATGTACTCCAGCGCCGGCCCCGCCATGCCGAGCTCCTCGAGCGGCGGCACGCCCTTGCGGTGATCGAGCACGCGAAGGACGATCTTCTCGCCGAAGATCGTCCGAAGCGTCGAGACGCGGAGATCGACCTCCTGGCCGTCCTCCCCGGCGGTCCGGATGCGGCCGTCCTGGGGCAGGCGTTTTTCCGCGATGTCGAGCCCGGCCATGATCTTCACGCGCGCCACCAGCCCGTCGTGCACCCACTTCGGCAGATCCATGACCTCTTTCAACAGGCCATCGAGGCGATGACGGACCACCACATCGCCCTCGGTCGGTTCGATGTGGATGTCGCTCGCGCGGCTCTTGAGCGCGCTCGCGATCACCAAATCGACCATGTCGACGATCGGCGCCGTCTCGGCGGTCACCGCGGGGCCCGCTCCCACGTGCTCGAAGACGTCCTCTTCGCGCAGTCCCGGCACGTCGCCGGTCCGCGGCGCCAGCATGCCGCCGCGTCCCTCGCCCGCCTCTCCGGGCCCGCCGACGGTCTGCACGCCGGCGGGGCCGACGCGCGCCAGCGCCTTGTCCGCGTACCAGGCCTCGATCGCATCGACGATTTCGGCGCGGGCGGCGACCACCTGCTTGATGCGATAGCCTGTGTGGAACTCCAGGTCCTGGACCAGCGTAAACAGCAACGGGTCGGACATGGCCACCGTCAGGAGGTTCTTCTCGACCGCGACGGCGATGCAGTTGCGCTTCAGCGCGACGTCTTTCGGGATGAGCCGGACCGCTGTAGGATCGGGCGGGTGTTCAACGAGGTCCGCGTATGAAAAACCGAGCTGGTAGGCGAGCGCCTTGGCAATCTGGCGTTCGCTCGCGAGGTTCATGCGGATGAGTACGGACCCGAGGCGCTCCCCGGAGCGCTTGTGCTCGACGAGCGCGGCCTGCAAGTCCTCCCCGGTGATGATGCCTGCCTGGCGCAGGCACTCACCGATCATCGTACGCACGACACCTCCCGCAGATCTGTTAGCACATCCGCCCGCCTATCGGTCATTGTCTTCTCTGGCCGTAGGGATACAGATATTGTACGTACGCTCTGCCGTCCATGCTGCCCGCCTTTTCCGACGCCGATAGCAAGCACGTGCAGGAAACCTCCGAGCTGCGGGGGCACCTGGCGCGGGCCCTCCAGGGGCACGCCCCGGCAATCGTCAAGGATACGCTCGGAGTGTATCCGTTTGCGGGCATGGACAACGTCCCGGCGGACGACCGCGCGCACCTGGCCGAGCTGGCCTGTCAGCTGATCAGTACCGCGGTGCGCGACGGCGCGCTCGAGGCAGAGCACCCCATCGTCGACGATCTGGCTCGGTTCGCGTCGGACCGGCACGCCGACATCCGGGTCCTGTTCACCGTCGTATACCTGATCGAGCGGTCCGCGCTCGATCAGCTCGCCCTGGACGATTCGTTCGACGTCGAGTCGCTGCCGTGGGCGGCGTTGACGCAAATCGTCCGCCGCGCCTCATTCGACACGTGCGCGGCGGTCGCCGGGCACCTGAACCGAAAGGTTCCCGACACCGGGATCATCGACCCGCTGACGACGCTGTACAACCGCGCGGTCTTCGTCGCAGCGCTCGACCGGGAGATACAACGGTCGGAGCGGTTCGGCCACTCCTTCGCGCTGCTCGCGCTCGACGTGGATCACCTGAACGACATCAACACGCGGCACGGCTACGGCGCCGGCGATCGCGTGCTCGAACGGGTCGGTATCGTGGTGCGGACCTACTTTCGCGAGACCGACTGGGTGGCGCGCCTTGGGGAGGACACCTTCGCGGTGCTGCTGCCGGAGACGCAGGGGGTCGACGCGGAGCGCCTGGCCGACCGCATGCGCGTGACCGTCCAGGAGCGGCTGCAGCTGCACGACCACCGGTCGGAAGAGGACTTTCGCGTCACGCTGTCGGTCGGGGTCGTCATTGCCGCGGCGGTCGATCGAAAGGTCAGGGCCGAGCAGTTGCTCACGCTGGCGTACGACGCGATCGACCGGGCGAAGAAGACAGGCCGCAACCGCGTCGAACGGGTCGCGGTGCCCACCGGCTGATCCCGCGCGCGATCAGCGCCGCGATTCCTGCGTCGCGTCGTCGCCGGCGCAGACGAACCCGCCAATCTGCGGCCGCGGCGTGTGGCACGGCGGCGCGGCCGACGCCGGCACCTCGTGAGAATAGAAGACGCGGAACGTATCGCCCGGCGTGGCGTTGAAGTCGTAGACGACCACCGGATCGCGCCGCGCGGCATCCCCGGGTGACATGCCGTAGTTCATCGAAATCGCCGCCGCCGGGTACTGGCCCGGCAGGTCCGCCGCCAGCGGCGCGAAGCGCGTATTGCGCACGACCGCCTTCTTGACCGGCGCGAGCGTCGTCACCGGCGTGTAGGCGGTCGCCACCGCCACCCCGACGTAGTTGCGCAGATAGCTGTCCTCGATCGTCGCGACGCCGTCGCCGCGTCCAGGCTCCGTGTCGATGCGCGGAAAGAACGGGCTCGCCACGCCGACGCGCAGACCCTGGATGTCGGCGTGTCGCACCGTGACCGTCTTGGCCGCGTAATTGGTGAACCAGACGCCGGTCGGCGTCTCGAACGCGCGCGCGAGCACCGACACGTCGCCGCGCGCGACGAACCCGTCGATGACAAGCCGATCCGCCGGGAAGGCGGTCACGGCGTTGCGCGAGGCGTGCCAGACGCGCGAATCCTTCAGCACCCCGTTCCAGCCGATGGCGACGCCGGTCTGAATCGCGCCGTAGGCCTCGTTCCCGGTGAACTCGAGGACGGGCGTGTCGACCGCGTCAATCGTGACGAATTCGCCGTCCCGGCTCGGATCGGCGCCCGTGAACTTCGGGATGCGGACGGTGTCGAGCGCGCCGGCCGCGATGCCGTAGCCGAAGACGTCGACGTTGGCCGCCACGTTGTTGCGCAGGATGTTGTTCGGCCCTCGCAGCCAGAACCCGGCGCCCTCGCCGCCGGGATCCCCGGTCGCGCCGCCGTACCCGCTGCGCGGCGCAAACTCGCCGGAGCCCTCCGAGCGCACCGCGAAATTGTGCTCGAACGCGTTGAAGCTCTCGGTGCCGTCCTCGGCCACGATGCCCGCGCCGCGCGAGTTGTAGACGACGTTGTCCTGGACGAGGCCGTAGTGGCTGTTGTGGATCGTAATCCCCCACTTCGACGCGTCGTCAATGGCGTTGCCGATCAGCGTGAACTGGTGGCCGTTGGCCTGCGGCGACCTCGGTCCGAACGCGTGGTGGAAGTGGAGCGAGTACCGGCCGATCTGATTCGTGCCGACGTGCCGGACCGAGCCGTCGGCTGCGAACTCCGTGTTGTCGAGCACGCCCATCCGCGTGCGGCCGAGATCCTTGAAGAGCGCATACCGGATGTCGACGTCCGGACGGGTGATGAAGATGACGTGCCCGCGCGTCCCCTGCGGGTTCTCGGACCGGACCACGACGTTGCGGCTGACGTTGCCGACGTGGGGGAGAAACTCCACGCGGCCGTCCTCGCCGCGCGCGCCGCGATGATCGAACGCCAGCGGCGCTGTCAGCGCGACCGACCGCCCGTCGATGGCGGCGACCGTCAGCTCCTCCCACTGCGGCGCGTAGGCGGTGCCGCGCTCGTTCTGCCGGAGCTGGCGCGTATCGGGCAGCACCAGCCTGTCGCCCGCGTGCCACCCCGACGCCGCCTCTTCGAGCTGCAGCGCGCGCTGCCCCGCCAGCGGTTCGGCCGCGAGGCGGACAAACGTCGGCGCGATCGCGGCGCCGTGCATCCGGACCGTGCCGAGGCCGATGAGGCCGCCGGTCATCTGCTCGGGATCGACGGCCGTGTCGATACGCCGATCGGCAATGACCACTTCTGCGGTCATACCGGCCGCCACCGGCGCCTCGACCGTGCCGATTTCCAGGCGTCCGCTTTCGAGCACGGTCAGCGTCGCGACCGTCATCCGCGTGCTCCTGTCGGTGCGAAACGCGAGGCGCCCCTCCACGTCTACGCACCGGAGCGCCGCGCCGCTCACCGCGTCGTAGGTCACGTCGGTGCCGGCGGCGATGCGCACGGCGTCGTCGGCCGCGGGGATACGCCCGGCCGACCAGGTCGCCGGGCTCGACCAGGCGCCGTTCGCCACGGACGTGACGGTAGGCGCCGCGCACACGCGCGCAATGCCATGGGGGATGCCGCTCGCGGCCGACAGATGCGCGTGGTCCTGCGCCTGCAGGGTTCCGAGCGACGCCACGAGCGCGGCAGCGCCGACGAACATCACGGTGCGTGTCATCGCCAACTCCTTACTCCTGCCCACTGCCGACTGCCCACTGCTCACTGCCCACTGCTCACTCAATCGTAGTATTCCCGGCCGAGATGCGTGATGAGCTCCTCGCCGCGCATGTGCCGCAGCGTGTTCTTCAGCTTCATCAGCTGGATGAACAAGTCGTGCTCCGGATAGACCTCCGGCGCGTGCATCGGCGCCTTGAAATAGAACGACAGCCATTCCTGGATGCCGGACATGCCGGCACGCGCGGCGAGATCGAGAAACAGCGCGGTATCAAGCACGATCGGCGCCGCGAGAATGCTGTCGCGGCAGAGGAAGTTGATCTTCAGCTGCATCGGATAGCCCAGCCATCCGACCAGGTCGATGTTGTCCCACCCTTCCTTGTTGTCGCCGCGGGGCGGGTAGTAGTTGATGCGGACGACGTGGCAGAGATCCTTGTAGAGCTCAGGATAGAGGTGCGGCTGGAAGATATAGTCGAGCGCCGACTTCTTGCTCTCTTCCTTGGTCTTGAAGGAATCGGGGTCGTCCAGGACCTCGCCGTCGCGGTTGCCGAGGATGTTGGTCGAGTACCACCCGCGCACGCCGAGGAGCCGCGCCTTCAGGCCGGGCGCGATGATCGTCTTGATCAGTGTCTGCCCGGTCTTCATGTCGTTGCCGGCGAGCGGTGACTTGGTCCGCGCCGCCAGCTGCAGCAGGGCGGGGATGTCGGCGGTGAGGTTCGGCGCGGCATTGGCGAACGGAATCCCCTCGCGGATGGCGGCGTAGGCGTACACCATGCTCGACGGGATCGCCTCGTCACTCTCGTCGAGCGCCTTCTCGAAGGTCGCGATCGTGGCGTGCACGGCGGTCTCTTTCATGTAGACCTCCGTGCTGCCGCACCAGATCATCACGAGCCGATCGCAGCCGTGCTTGTCCTTGAACGCGCGGATGTCGGCGACCACCTGCTCGGCCAGATCGCGCTTGTTCTTCCCCTTCTTGACGTTCGGCCCGGCGAGGCGCTTCACGTACCGCTGGTCGAACACGGCGGGCATCGGCGTGATCGCCTCGAGCTCCGCCCGCACCTGATCGAGCTGCGCCGGCTCCAGCACGCCAGCCGTGCGCGCGGCCGCGTAGCAATCCGCGTTGAAGATATCCCAGCCCCCGAAGACGATGTCGTCCAGGCCGGCGAGCGGGACGAAGTCCTTGATGCGCGGCGCGCGCCCCTCCGTGCGCTTGCCGAGGCGGACCGTCCCCATCTGTGTGAGCGATCCGATCGGCAGCGCGAGCCCTTTGCGGATGGCGCAGACGCCGGCGATCGTCGTCGTGCTGACTGCGCCGAGGCCGACGAGGAGGACGCCGAGCTTGCCGCGCGCGGGAGCGATGGGGAGTGGTGCCGTCACCAGCGGTCACTATATCATGAGGAAATTCGATGTTTTTTCTGCGGAAGTCCCCGCTCGAGCGGCTGCCCGTTGTGATGAGCGGCGTGCGCATGGGCGAACGCGCGCTGCAGATCGGCGTCGGCGATCCGTCGCTCGTCGGCGCGATCGCGGCCAAGGTCGGACTGAGCGGACACGCGTCAGTCGCGGTCGCGGAGGCACGGCAGGCCGAACGCGCGCGCGCCGCAGCCGCGCGCGCCGGCGCGCTCGTTGACGTGCAGATGGCGCCGGGCGGCGGCGCGCTCCCCTTCGCGGACGCCGCCTTCGACGTCGTCGTGATCCACCCGGGCGGCCTCGCGTCCCCGCTCCACGACGCGGCGGGCGCCGCGATGCTGCGCGATGCGCATCGCATGCTGCGCGGCGGCGGGCGGATCGTCGTCATCGAGGGCGGCGGCCGTGGCCTGGCGGCCCGGCTTCGTTCGACACCGCTCGCGGACGCCGCGCCGGTCCTCGCCGCGCTGGGGGCCGCCGGCTTCAAGGCCGCACGCCAGCTCGCCGAGCGCGAGGGCTACCGGTTTCTCGAAGGACTGAAAAGCGACGCGACACCGTAGACCATGTGTCCTCTTTTTCGACCGGTTGCGGTTGCCGTGCTGGCCGCAGGCGCCGCCGCGACGCTGGCCGGACAGGACCAGGACGGCGCCAGCTTCAGGAGCGGCGTCGAGCTGATCAACGTCACGGCCACGGTGACCGACGGCGAAGGCCGCTTCATCTCCGGGCTCCGCAAGGACGACTTCATGGTGTACGAGGACGGCCAGCGCCAGGAGATCACGCACTTCAGCAACGAGCGCGTGCCGGTCAGCCTCGGCCTCGCGCTCGACGCCAGCGGCAGCATGACCTCGGACAAGATGTCGGCCGCGCGCACGGCGATCGACCGGTTCGTCTACGACCTGCTCGGCGCCGACGACGAGCTGTTCTTCCTGCAGTTTGCGAACCGGCCCCGCCTCGTCCAGGAGTGGACCACCGATCGGCGCGCGATCAGCCGCGCCGTGGCCCGCGTGCTGCCCACCGGCGGCACCGCGCTGTACGACGCCGTCGCGGACGGCGTGCCGCTCGCCAGCATCGGGCGCCATCCGAAGAAGGCGCTGCTCGTCATCTCCGACGGCAACGACACCAACAGCCGCGTCTCGGTCGGCGAGCTCCGCGCGATGATTCGTGAAAGCGAAGTGCTGGTCTACGCGCTCGGGGTGGACGGCACGGCGGCGCCGGTGCGCTCGGGGCCGGTCATTCGGCTTCCCCTGCCGCTCCCGTTCCCGATTCCGGGCGGACGGGGCCGCCGGCCGCTCCCGCCGATCATCGGCGGCGGGCCGCGGCGGGTGCAGACGGCGGCGCGAGTCAACGCCGACGCCCTGCGCCAGATCACCGATGACACCGGCGGACGCACCGAAATCGTCCGCGGCTTCCAGGATCTCGACGGCGCAACGGCGAGACTCGCCGACGAGTTCAGCAAGCAGTACTACCTCGGCTACGCGAGCCCGGGAAAGAAGGACGGCCGCTGGCACGACATCCGCGTCGACGTGAAGAACCGGCACCTCGCCGTGCGCGCGCGCCGGGGGTATCTCGCCTCCTGATCGCGGCTATGATGCCCTGACGTGTCTACGTTCTTCGTCGCGCTCGGACTGAGCCTCGTTGGCGGGTTGGGCGGCCTGCTCGTGGCGTCGGGTGTGCTTCTTATCAGCGATGCCACGCGGTCGAAGCTGGTGCCGTGGCTTGTCAGCTATGCGGTCGGGGCGCTCCTGGGCGTGTCGATGCTCGCGCTGCTGCCGACCACGCTCGAACAGCTCCCTGCGACGCGGGTGTTTCCGACGCTGCTCCTGGGCATCCTGCTCTTCTTCGTCCTCGAGAAGCTCGTACTCTGGCGCCACTGCCACGTGCATGACTGCGAGGTGCACGACGGCAGCGTCGTCCCCGTGCTCGTCGGCGACACGATCCACAACTTCGTCGACGGAGCCGTGATCGCCGCTGCCGTGATTACGTCGGTGCCGCTCGGCATCAGCACCGCCTTTGCCGTCGCGGTGCATGAGATTCCGCAGGAACTCGGCGACTTTGCGATCCTGCTGCACGCCGGCTATTCGCGCGGCCGGGCGCTCCTGCTGAACGTGCTGTCGGCCGTGGCCAGCGCCGCCGGCGCCGTGGCGGCCTTCGTCGCCTTCGATGTCATCCCGCGGATGCTGCCCTACTTTCTGGCGCTGGCCGCCGCCAGCTTCCTCTACGTCGCGATGGCTGACCTCATTCCCGGCCTGCACCGCGGCCGCACCGACGCCGGCTCGCTCCGCCAGATTCTCCTGATTGCCGCCGGCGTCGGGACCGTGCTCGCGCTGTAGGCGTTCATTCCTGAGGACGGTCGCCGGAGATCCGCCTGTTTCCCCGGAAATCCCCGCGCCTTCCCTCGTGCTCGGCCTGGCAGCATCTTTGCCTCAGCAGACTGTCGAAAGTCTCGAGTCGCTGGTCTCTGGTCTCCGGTTGACCAAAGACCAAAGACCGAAGACCAAAGACTCACGAGGAGGCAGATATGTTCACCAGGGTTGTTGCAGCGGCCATCGTGGTGTTCGCGATGAGCGCGCCGGCCGGGGCGGGGCAACGGGAAGATCTGCAGGTCTTCCAGGACCTGTCGCGGCAGGTGCTGCGCTATCCGAACTTCACGATCTTCGACAGCATCAACGCGCAGGTGGACGACGGCGTCGTCACACTGACGGGCAAGGTCACCATGCCGTACAAGCGCGACGACATCGCCGCCCGCGTGGCGCGGGTTGACGGGGTTCGCGACGTCCGCAACGAGCTCACCGTGCTGCCGGTGTCGCAGTACGACGACGAGCTGCGGTTCCGGATCTCGCGGGCGATTTACGGACACTCGAACTTCTGGACCTACGGCGCGATGGTCAATCCGCCCATCCACGTCATCGTGGAGCACGGGCGCGTCACGCTCGAAGGGGTGGTCAACAGTAACGTGGACCGGATGCTCGCGCGGTCGATCGCGAGCTCGTTCGGCGCGTTTTCGGTGACGAACAACCTGAAGACCGACGCCGAAGTCGCGCACGATCTCGAGAAGCTCTGACGCGTCGGGCCACGGCGTCCGGTGACTCCGTGGCCCGGGTCATCTCCTCCGGCTGATCCACCACACGACCCCGGCGAGCGTCGCGGCAGCGGCCGCGATCGTGGCACCGAACAGCAGCAGCGTGTTCGCCAGAATGGACGTCGGCTGGAGCTCGACGCGGATGTCGACGGGCGCGCCCGCCAGCCGATCGGACAGCGGCTGGTCCCACTCCAGAATGTTGCCGCGTTGAATCACGCCGGACGGCGAATTGTGGAAGACGATCGCACTCGGCAGGTGGAGCCGGAAGGCGACGATCTCGTCGCCGCGCCAGCGGATCGCCCGCTCGCCGGCGCCGGCTGGCGCGCCCACCGTCTGCCGGAACTCGAGGACGTCGCCCCGGCGGTCCAGGCGATAGCTCGACCAGGCAAACGCCCCGAGGCTCGCCAGGTCCCGCACGCGATCGACTTGGACGCGGGCGT
Organism: Acidobacteriota bacterium; assembly: GCA_016213695.1. Taxonomy (GTDB): domain Bacteria; phylum Acidobacteriota; class Vicinamibacteria; order Vicinamibacterales; family UBA2999; genus DATCJA01. Next base: position 15,593 of record JACQZV010000060.1, read on the forward strand.
GCACGAACCGGCGGCCGTCGCGGCGCGCCAGGCCGACCGCCGCCACGCGCGCGGCGGGGGCGCCGAAAAATGTCCGGACCGCGGTGCGATCGACGCGCGCCCGTGGGTCCGGATCGAACGGCGCCCCGCGAAGCGCCACGAGCGACGCCACCGACGCGTTGACGTCGAGCGTCGCCGAGCCGTCGAGCGCCAGATAGAGCTCCTCCTCGTACTCGTACTCGCGCGCGAACACGCCGCCGCCGCGGCCGCAGCCGGCCGCGATCGCGCAGGCGGCGACGACGAGCCACAGACCGCCGCGCGCGCGTGCTGATCGACCGGAACGCATCAAACCCCAATGATATCCTTCCAGTACTGGCGGCCTCGGGCTTCCGGCTTCAGGCTTTGCGCTTCATGTCCCGTCCCTCGCTCTTCCTGATCGACGGCAGTTCTCAGATGTATCGCGCGTACCACGCGTTTCGGGGCCGCGGTCTGTCGAATCAGGAAGGCCAGGCGACGCACGCGGTGTACGTCTTCGTGACGATGCTCCGGAAGCTCATCGCCGATCATCGGCCCGAGTACATCGCCGCGTCCTTCGATCTGGCGGGGCCCACGTTCCGCGACGCGCTCGTCGCCGACTACAAGGCGAACCGCGCGGCGATGCCCGACGACCTCGCGGAGCAGATCGCCTGGGTGCACGAGGCGTGCGAGGCGCTGGGCGTGCCGATCCTCACGGCGCCCGGCTACGAGGCCGACGACGTGATCGGGACGATCGCGACGCGGGCCGCCGCGGCGGGCTTCGACGTGACGATCGTGTCGATCGACAAGGACTTCTTCCAGCTCGTGCGCGACGGCACGACGGGCGCCACCCGCGTGTACGATCCGCGGGAGGACGGCGCCTGGTTCGACGAGGCGGCCGTGGTCGAGAAGTTCGGCGTGCCGCCCGCTCGCGTCGTCGACGTGCTGGCGCTCGTCGGCGACACGAGCGACAACGTCGCCGGCGTGCCCGGCATCGGGAAGAAGGGCGCCATCGACCTGATGACCGCGTACGGCACGCTCGACGCCCTCCTCGACCGGGCGAGCGAGCTGACGCAGCGCACGTATCGGGAGGCGCTCGCCGCGCACCGCGAGGATGCCCTGCGCAGCCGCACGCTGGTGACAATCCGGCGCGACGTGCCGATCGACGTGGACTTCGAGGCGCTGCGGTACCGGGGCGCGTCGCGCGAACGATGCTACGAGCTCTTCTCGCGCCTGGCCTTCCGCACGCTCGTCAACGAGTTCGCACCGACCGCGGAGAGCATCGAGAAGGATTACGCGCTGGTCACGTCGCCGGAGGGACTCGAGGCGCTCATCGCCGGGCTGGGCGCTGCCGGCGAATTCGCGCTGCGGGTCCTGGCCGATCCGGAGACGCCGATGCGGGCCGGCCTCGTCGGGCTCGCCTTCTCAACCGCGGACCGCCAGGCGCGTTACGTGCCGGTCGGCCACGCCGGCGCCGGGGGCGCCGACCTGCTGTCGGCCGCCGCCGCCACGCCGCAGGTGGATCGGCGCGCCGCCCTCGAGCGGCTCAGGCCGCTGCTCGAAAACGAGGCCGTCCGCAAAGTCGGCCACGACCTGAAGTTCGACGCGCTGGTGCTGCGCAATCACGGCATCGAGCTGCGCGGACTGGCCTTCGACTCGATGCTCGCCAGCTACCTGCTCGACGCCACGCGGCCCGGCCACCCGCTCGAGGAGGCCTCGCTCGAACATCTGGGCTACAAGGCGCTGACCGGGGAGGATGTCTGCGGGCGCGGCGCCAAGGCCGTGTCTCTGGCGGCGGTGGCGCCGGAGGCGGCGCTGACCTTCGCCGGCGAGCGCGCGGACCTGGCCCGCCAGCTGTCGTCCCGGCGCGCGCCGCGGGTCGTCGCCGTCGGGCGCGCGCCGGGGTTTGGCGGGCTTGAAGTGCCGCG
>JACQZV010000061.1 GCA_016213695.1 Acidobacteriota bacterium
GCCGCCGCCGCGCACACGCCCACGATCTCGCGCACGTCGGAGGTCGACACCGTCTCGTTCAACGCGATGCCGATGGTGCGCGCGCCCATGTAGCGGAAGTTGATGCCGGCCTCGAGAGCGCGCTGGCGCACCGTGTCCGCGTCAACAGCGAATTCCACGCGGAGCGTGTCGAAATAGTGGGGGTTGGTCTGGCGCAGCCCGAGGCGGCCGAGCTCGCGCTCGAGCAGCCGCGCCAGCGTGTGAATCCGCCGCGCGATGGCCGTCAGGCCCTCCGGACCGTGGTAGACGGCGTACATCGCGGCGATATTCGCCAGCAGCGCCTGGGCCGTGCAGATGTTCGACGTCGCCTTTTCGCGGCGGATGTGCTGCTCCCGCGTCGCCAGCGCCATGCGGTAGGCGGTCCGGCCGTGCGCGTCCACCGACGCGCCAATCAGCCGGCCCGGCATCTGCCGCACGTGCGCATTCCGCGTGGCAAAGAAGGCCGCGTGCGGGCCGCCGTAGCCGAGCGGCACGCCGAAGCGCTGCGAGTTGCCGAACACCACGTCGGCGCCCATCTCACCGGGAGGGGTCAGCAGCGCAAGCGCCAGCAGATCGGTACCGACCGCCACCAGCACACCGGCCGCGTGCGCGCGCGTGATGAGCGGCCGCAGGTCTTCTGCGGCTCCGGACTCGTCTGGATACTGCAGGAGCAGGCCGAACGGCGCGGCGGCGTCAAACCGCATATCGTCAGTCGCCCCGACCTGCACGTCGATGCCGAGCGGCTCGGCCCTGGCGCGCACGACCTCGATGGTCTGGGGCAGGCACCGATCGCTCACGAGGAATAGATTCCGCCGATCCGCCTCGGCCCTGGCCGGGCTCACGCGGTGCAGCAGCGTCATCGCCTCGGCGCCGGCGGTCGCCTCATCCAGCAGCGAGGCGTTGGCGACCTCCATACCGGTCAGATCGGCGACCATCGTCTGGAAATTGAGCAGCGATTCGAGACGCCCCTGCGCGATCTCCGCCTGGTACGGGGTATAGGGGGTGTACCAGCCTGGGTTTTCGAGCACCATCCGGAGAATCACGCCCGGCGTGATCGTGTCGTGGTACCCCAGGCCGATGTACGAGCGGAACATCGTGTTGCGGCGCGCAATGCCGGCGAGGCGCCGGAGGTACTGATATTCGGGCTCCGGCGGCGGCAGCGCGAGCGGCCGCGGCAGCCGGATCGACGCCGGAATCGCTTCGTCGATGAGCACGTCGAGCGACGGCACGCCGATGGCCTCGAGCATCGCGGAGCGCTCGTCGGAGGAGGGACCGATGTGCCGCGCCGCAAACCAGTCGGTGCCGTCGAGCGGGTGGCTACCCAAGGAGTGCCTGATAGCGCGCGCTGTCGAGCAGCGAGGCCGCTTCCCCCGGATTCGCCAGCCGTACCTTGATGATCCACGTCCCGTGCGGATCCGTGTTCACGACTTCCGGGTGCTGCTTGACGTGGTCGTTCACGGCCGTCACCTGGCCGCCCATCGGCGCAAAGAGCTCCGAAACCGCCTTCACCGATTCGATCGTGCCGAACGCCTGCCCGGCAGTGATCTGCGTGCCGACGTCTGGCAGCTCGACGTAGACGACGTCGCCAAGCTGCTGCTGCGCGAAATCGGTGATGCCGACTTCGGCCGTGTCACCGGACACGCGAATCCATTCGTGGTCCTTCGTGTACTTCCGGTCATCCGGATATGGCATCTCGTCCTCTCTTGTAGAACGGCATCGAGACGACGCGTGCGCGCGCGATCCGTCCACGGATATCGATCTCGAGGTCGGACCCCGGCTTCGAGAGCTCGACCGGCACGTACGCCATGCCGATCGCCTTCTTGAGGTACGGCGTCTGCGTCCCGCTCGTGACGACGCCGACGGCCCGGCCGGCGCTGACGATCTGATGGCCGTGCCGGGAGATGCCCCGGTCGACCATCTCGAATCCGATCAGCCGCCGCGTCACGCCCCGATCCTTCTGCTTCTGGAGCGCGTCGCGGCCGATGAATCGCTCGTTGCTCCAGCCGATGATCCACCCGAGCCCCGCCTCGAGGACCGTCGTCGTCTCGTCGATGTCGTTGCCGTGCAGGCGCATCGAGGCTTCGAGGCGCAGCGTGTCGCGCGCGCCGAGACCCGCGGGGACCACGCCGGCGGGGCGGCCCGCCGCCAGGAGCGCGTCCCATACGCGCTCGGCGACGTTGGGCGGCACGAAGACCTCAAAGCCGTCCTCGCCCGTGTAGCCGGTGCGGGAAATGGTGGCCCTGGCGCCGGCGACTTCACCGTACGCGAACCAGAACGGTGTGATCCCACCGAGATCCACCCCCGTCAGCGACTGCAGCACGTCCTGTGCGAAAGGCCCCTGAATGGCGATGAGCGCGTAGCGGCTGCTCGAGTCGATGGCGGCCGCGTCGCCGGCGTCCTTCACCTGCTCGCTGATCCAGGTAAAATCCCTGGCCGCGTTCGACGCATTCACGACGAGCAGGAAGTGGCTCGGCGCCATGCGGTAGACGACCATGTCGTCGATGAACGTGCCCTCCGGGGTAAGCAGCCCCGAGTAGTGCGCCTGCCCCACCTGGAGCTGCGCCGGGTCGCTGCAGGCAATCGTCTGGACCGCGGCCAGCGCATTCTTTCCGGCGATCTCGATCTCGCCCATGTGGCTGACGTCGAACAGACCGGCGCGCGTGCGCACCGCCATGTGCTCGGCGGTGATGCCGGTGTACTCGACCGGCATATCCCAGCCGGCAAACGGCACCATCCGGGCGCCGAGCGCGCGGTGGCGGGCGTTCAGGGGAGTGTGACGCAGGACGTTCGGATCGTTCGAGGGCTTCGGGACGTTCGGATCGTTCTGTGCGTTCGCGACGGTCACAAAGCCGTACCGTACTATGCGTACAGAGCACGGTCAAGAACTCCCTCCACCTCCCACGCATGTCGGGAGACTTCCGGAAGGCATTTCGTCACGAGAAACCATGAGTCCACCGAACCCACCGCCGGAGACCCCTTCCGTCACGGCACCGACAACCGCCCCTGCGAAGATGCTGTCCGCACAGTGCCTCCAGTTCGACCTGCTCTCGCTGTTCGCCATCGGCAGGCACAGTTCGTTCGAACGGGGAGACCGGGTCGAAGACGATCAGACCGACGGCGCGCCGGCCCGGGGCGGACGGGCCCAGCCTGGCACCCGCTTGCTCGCGCTCGGCGGCGATCCGCTGTACTGGAGGTACGCGTCGAGGGTGTGGTAGCTGATCTCGAGCATGCGGCTGGCCACCCGCTTGTTGCGGCCGGCGCGCTCGTAGACGAGCCGCGCGTAGCGACTCGCCCAGGCGCGCATCGAGTCGCCCGTGCCGAGCGAGGGCGCCAGGACGTCCCGATACTGCCCGCGCACGTGCGGCGGCAGGTCGTCGAGATCGATCTGATCCGATCGCGCGAGGGCCACGGCGCGCTCGACGAGCCGCTCCAGCTCGCGGACGTTGCCGGGCCAGTCGTAGATGCGCAGCGCGTCGGTCGCCCCTTCGGTCAGCGAGAGGATCCGCGCGGTGCGGTGGCTCGACAGAAAGTGCGCCGCCAGCTCCGGAATGTCTTCCCGGCGTTCCCGCAGCGGCGGCACGCAGATGTCGACGCCGCTCAGCCGGTAGTACAGGTCGGCCCGGAACAGCCCTCGGGCCGCCAGATCCGAGAGCGGACGATTCGTCGCCGCCACGATGCGCGTGTTGACGCGCCGGGTCCCGGTGGTGCCCACGCGCTCGACCGCCAGATCCTGAATGGCGCGCAGCAGCTTGGCCTGCGCCGAGAGCGACAGGTCCGACACCTCGTCGAGAAACAGCGTTCCGCCATCGGCATGCTCGAATTTTCCGCGGCGGCCCCGCACGCCGGTGGCCGTCCGGTCTTCGATGCCGAAAAGCTCCGCCTCCAGCAGCGTCTCGACGACCGCCGCACAGTTCACCGCGACAAACGGGCCCTTGCGGCGGTGTCCCAGATCGTGGATCCGGCGCGCCACCAGCTCCTTCCCCGTGCCGCTCTCGCCTTCGATGAGGACGGTGAAGTCGGTCGCCGCCACGCGCTCGACCTGCTCCTTCAACGACGCCATCACGGTGCTCGAGCCCACGAGCGGGCTGGTTACCGGCTGCAGCCGCGGTTGTCCTGGGACACGCAGGCGCGCGGCTTCCAGTACCAGACCGCCGAGCTGCGCCGCCGCTGTGAGCAGCTCGCAATCGCGCTCGTCGAGGGTCCGCCCGCGCTCGAACGAGGCCTCGAGAATCGCCTGGACGTTGGGATCAGCGCTGGGTACGCCGACGACAATCGATTCGGCCGTGCGCGTCGGCGTCACGAGGCGCGCCTGATAGCGCGCGGGAATCTCCCGGAGCCGCACCGTCCGCATGGACAGCAACTGCTGCACCTGCTGCTCGAAGATCGCAGCCAGACTGTCGTCACCAGGCGGTCGCGTCAGCGCGTCGCTGACCGCCGTGACGATCTGCCGAAGGTCAGATGCCTTGTCGGTTACGCCCACGTGGCCTGACCCCTAACAAATCGGATGCCAGATCGCCACCGAGGCGATTCGCCAGGGAATTCGGGAATGTGAAGAGAATGGGCGGGACGCCGGGTAATGCCTGCCTGTTTCGACCGGCACGCAGGCGGTCTGACCGGGAATGCGCTACCCGTTCAGAACCACTCCACCCACGTCCGGTCGCGGGGGACGTACCGCAGCACACGCGCGCGCCCAGTCGCGCCGGTGATACGGACCGCCAGTTGCAGGCCGTCGCGGCCGCGGACGTAGACCGTACCCGGCGTTGCCGTACCGAGCGCGGTGAACGACAGCAGGTCGCTCGCACCGATGCGCACCGCGTCGGCCGCTTCCCCGCCGCCCAACCCGATGACGACGCCAGGAAAGAGTTCCGACAAGCGTGTGGGCGCGCCGAGCGGGCGATCAATGTCGGAGGCGATGTCACGCGTCCGCACGCCATTGTGATTGGTGTCCTGGAACATCTGGAAGGCGACATCGGCCGCGTCCGGGCTGAAGCGGAGCGCCACCGTGGTTGACCGGGACACGGCGTAGGCGCGCGCCATGGCCATCCGCGCCGCGAGATAGCGGGCCGCAGCCCAGGCGCGCGACCGGTCGAGGCCCGCGAGGACCTGTGGCGCAGCGATGCCGGCCAGGACGGTTGCCAGCGCGGCGGAGAAAAGAAGCTCGACGAGCGTATACCCGCGGGACCGCGCAGGCCCGGTGCCTGCGCGGCTCCGCGAGGGGGTCACTGCGCGGCGGCTCGATCGGTCTTCGGCGGCGTGATGCTGACGAGTGTCTTCAGCTTCAGGAAGTTCGCCTCGCCAATGCCGCGCACGTTCATCAGTTCCTCGACTTTCTTGAAGCCGCCGTTCTGCTGGCGGTAGTCCACGATCCGCTGTGCGGTGGCCGGCCCGATGCCCGGCAGCGACTCGAGCTGCGCGGCCGTGGCCGTATTCAGGTTCACCGGCGCCGTCATCGCCGCCGGCGCCTTCGACACCGGCCGGCCGCTCTCCTGTGCCGCCATCGTCGTCACGCCGACACCCGCCACCAGCAGCGCCGCAATGATCATCCGCATCGTCTCTCCTCCTGTTGTTGTCGATCGTCTCTGCCATGTGCTGGTCCCGGCACGCCGGTGCGGCGAGGTCGGGTGCCGCTTCAGCGACGCCGCCGGGACGACCGTCCAGATGGCAAGCCCGGCGCCGATCGCTCCTCAGCGGAGCTGTCGCCGCAAGTCAGTGATGAGATGGGCGTTGGACGAAAGCGGAGGAAGATCGAAGGGAGCAGACGCCTTGCAACCGACAACCGCGGTTGCGGTCACGCGGCGACTATCCGACCGCTACCTGCGACGCGCGAAACCAGTCCACGGTCTTCCGGAGCCCCTCTTCGAACCCGACGTGAGGCTCGTAGCCGAGCAGGCGGCGCGCCTTGCCGATGTCGGCCTGCGAATCGCGCACGTCCCCGGCGCGCGGGGCGGCATAGAGCGGCTCGCCGCGGCCGCCGACCAGGTCGCGCACCGTGCGATACAGCGCCTTGAGCGAGATCCGCCCGCCGGTGGCCACGTTGATCGCTTCGCCGCTCGCGCCGCTGGCCTCGCAGGCGCGCAGGACGCCGTCCACCACGTTGGCGACGTATGTGAAGTCGCGCGTCTGCTCGCCATCGCCGTAGATCGTCGGCTGCCGCCCCTCGCAGAGCGCACTGATGAAGAGCGAAATCACACCGGAATAGGGCGACGAGGGGTCCTGTCGCGGACCGAACACGTTGAAATAGCGGATGGTCACCGTCTCGAGGCCGTAGAGCCGCGTGAACATCTGGCAGTACTGCTCGCCCACCAGCTTCTGCAGCGCATACGGCGAGAGCGGCGCCGTCACCATCGTCTCGACCTTGGGCAGCACCGGCGTCTCGCCGTACGCGGACGAGGAGCCGGCATAGACCACGCGCTTCACGCGGGCGTCGCGCGCGGCCACCAGCACGTTCAGCGTGGCGTCGATGTTGGCGCGGTGGGACGCCAGCGGATCCTCCACCGACCGCGGGACCGACGGGATCGCGGCCTGATGGAGCACAATGTCGGCGCCCGCGACGGCACGCCGCGCCACCCCGAGCTCCGCCAGGTCGCCCTCGATGAATTCGACGCCCGGCACGTGCGCAAGATTCTGTCGCCTGCCGGTCACCAGGTTGTCGACGACGCGCACGCGCTCGCCGCGGCGGGCCAGCTCTTCGGCAAGGTGGGAACCAATGAAGCCGGCGCCGCCGGTCACCAGGTACAGGGCCATAGGAAAAACATCGCAGTCACCCGATAAGCCGACTTCTGTCCTCCGGTGAAGCCTTGCGGCCTCCCCGGCGGGACGACCATTCCTCTAATCCCGCGGTCGCCCGCGGGCTCCAGCGACCTACCCGGTGGCCTCGGACAGGCGGTCCTCAAACGCCACCCTATTTGGTCTTGCTCCGTGCGGGGTTTTGCCTGCCATCCGTGTTGCCACGAACGCGGTGCGCTCTTACCGCACCTTTTCACCCTTACCCCTCGACTCGGCGCTCGCGCGCCTCGCTCGGGGCGGTATATTTTCTGTGCCACTATCCGTCAGGTTTCCCTGCCCGGGCGTTACCCGGCGCACTGCCTTTCGGAGGTCGGACTTTCCTCCCGCCTTCGCCGTTGGCCGATGCCCGTGCGAAGACCGGCGATCGTCTAGCTGACTGCGATAACCCATTATCGCAAATCCCACTGCCCACTGCCGACTGCCCACTGACTGCAACGCCCCCTACCCGTCCACCTCCTGGCTGATGCCGTACTGCTCGAGCTTCTTGTAGAGATTGCTCCGCGGCGTCTCAATCACCTCGGCCGTTTTCGAGATATTCCAGCCGTTGTCCTTCAGCTTCTGGACGAGGAACGCGCGCTCGGCCGCGTCCTTGAACTCGCGAAGCGTGCCGGCGGCGGGAGCGGCCGGCACGGCGGCTGAGGGTCCGGCGGCCTCCTGCGCCACCTGCGCCCGCGTCTCGAGCGGTGCACCGGCGCCGGCGCGGATCTCGTGCGGCAGGTCCTCGGCCCGGACGACCTCCCCCGCGGTCATGATCATGACCCGCTCGATCGCGTTGCGCAGCTCGCGGATGTTGCCCCGCCACCGGTAGCGCTGCAGCGCCTCCATGGCGCGCCGGTCGAACCGCTTCGGCTTGAGGTTGTGCTCCTCGCAGGTACGCCGCGCGAAGTGCTGCGCGAGCAGCGGGATGTCGGCCGGCCGCTCGCGAAGCGGCGGGACCACGATCGGAATCACGTTCAGCCTGAAGTACAGATCCTCGCGGAACTCGCCCCGCTCGATCATCGCCTCGAGGTTCCTGTTGGTGGCGGCGATCACGCGCACGTCCACCTTGATCGTCCGCGCCGACCCGATCCGCTCGACCTCCTGCTCCTGGAGGACGCGCAGCACCTTCGCCTGCGTCCTGGCGCTCATGTCGGCCACCTCGTCCAGGAAGATCGAGCCGCGGTCGGCCTGCTCGAACTTTCCGATCTGTTTCTCGGCGGCGCCCGTGAAGGAGCCCTTTTCGTGGCCGAACAGCTCCGACTCGATGAGCTCCTCGGGAATCGCGGCGCAGTTGACCTGGATGAAGCGCTGCCCGGCGCGCGGACTGTTCCGGTGAATCGTGCGGGCCACCAGTTCCTTGCCGACGCCGCTCTCGCCGAGCAGGAGCACGGTGGCGCTGGTCGGCGCCGCGCGCGTGACGGCGTCGAGCACGCCCTGCAGCGCCGGGCTTCGTCCGACGATCTCGTACCGGGCCTCCATGGCGAGCTTGAGCGCCCGGTTCTCCTGCCGGAGCTGCCGTACTTCGAGTCCCTTGGACACGGTGACCAGCACCCGCTCGCTCGTGAACGGCTTCTCGATGAAGTCGAAGGCGCCGAGCCGCGTGGCCTGCATGGCGTCGGTGATGCTGCCGTGGCCCGAAATCATCGCCACCGGCAGCGCCTCGTCGACCGTACGAATCTCGGCGAGCGTCTCGAGGCCGCTCATGCCGGGCATCTTGATATCGAGGAGCACCAGGTCAGGCGGGTCGCGCCGGATGAGGGCCACGCCGTCAGGGCCGGAGCCGGCGCCGACGAAGTCGTACTTCTCGTATTCGAGGATCATCCGCAGCGAGTCGCGGATGGCCGCCTCGTCGTCGATGACCAGGATTCGGGGTTTCATGGAATCAGCGGCCGTCGAGCTTCACCGTCTCGAGGGTGCGCTGATTGATCTCCGGTTTGTAGACGTACAGCGTCAGGACGTCGCCCGGCCGGACGCGGGCGGTCATCTGCTGGTACTGGTCCACGGAGAGCACGCGCTGCCGGTTGATTTCGAGCAGCACGTGGCCGCGCTGGATCCCGGCGTCGAAGCCCGGGCTCATGGCTTCGACCCGCGAGATGATGACGCCGCGCATGCCGTCGGGGAGCCTGAAGCGGCTCGCCGACTCCTCGTCCAGCTCGCGCACCGACAGGCCGAGCGGCGAGCCCCGATAGGCGGATGGCAGGGGACGCGCCGCCGGGGTGTCGCCGCCGCCGCGCAGGGGACGCTCGGCCAGCTTCAGCGTCACGCGCATCGGCCGCCCGTCACGCAGCACGTGCACGACGGCCACCGACCCGGGCTCGCGGGCGGCAATCACCTGGATCAGCGTGTCGTTGCCGTCGATGGCACGGCCGTCGACCGCCACGATGACGTCGTAGATTCGCAGCCCGGCGCGCGCCCCTGGCGAACCGGGTGTCACGTCCTGGACGAGCGCGCCCTTCGCCGACGAGAGCCCGAGCGACCGCTGGAGGTCGGGGTCGACGTCGCGCAGCGTCACGCCGATATAGCCCCGCGATACGCGCCCCTTCTCGCGCAGCTGCGGCAGAATCGCTCTCGCCTGATTGATCGGCACCGCAAAGCCGATGCTCGATGCCCGCGAGCTGATGGCCGAGTTGATCCCGATCACCTCTCCCCGGGTATTGATGAGCGGCCCGCCGCTGTTGCCGAAATTGATGGCGGCGTCGGTCTGGATGTAGCGGTCGAGCGAGCGGTCGAACAGCTTGCGCCCGATGAAGCTGACGACGCCGACCGTGACGGTGTGCTCGTAGGCGAGCGGGTTGCCGATGGCGAGCACCCATTCGCCCACCCGCAGCGCGTCGGAGTCGCCCAGCGGCGCCGACGGAAACGGCCTGGCCGCCTCGATCCGGACGAGCGCGATGTCCGTGTCGGGATCCGATCCGACCGGCTCGGCGCGCAGCTCGCGGCCGTCGATGAGGCGCACCAGGACGCGGTCGGCCCCTTCGACGACGTGGTGATTTGTCAGGATCAGGCCGGCGGCGTCGATGATGAACCCGGTGCCGGCGCCGCGTCGCGGTCCGTCAGGGTCGCGCGGGGGACGCTCGAACAGATCAGGAGCGTTGGGAAACGGCGAGCGGCGCCGCGGCCGGTCTTCTCCGCGGACGGTCGCATCGAGGTTCACGACGGCGGGATTCAGGCGTTCCGCAATGTCGGCAAACGACACGGCACCCGGAGAGAGCGCGGCAGACGGGCCGGCGGCCGTCGTCGCGCGGCTCACGGGAGCCGCCGGTGCCGAGGCCGCGGGAGGGGTCGTCGCCGAGGCCACGGGAGCCGGCGTCATCGATCCGGCAACCACGAGCCCGACGAAGAACGCGACCGTGGCGGCCAGACTCACCGTGAGCGCCAGGAACCGCCGCGTCATGAGACGGTCATTATAAGTCGGCAGTGGGCGGTGGGCAGTCGGCAGTGGGCAGTGACTGTCTACTGCCCACTGGCGATCAACGCGAGGAAGGCGGCCTCATCCAGCAGCGGCACGCCGAGCGCCCCCGCCTTCTCCGCCTTCGCGCCCGCGTCGACTCCAGCGACGACCGCCGTGGTCTTCCTGCTGACCGATCCGGCGACCTTCCCGCCGAGCCGCTCGATGGCCGCGGCCGCCTCGTCGCGCGTCATCGACGCGAGCGTGCCGGTGAGGACGTACGTCCGGCCCGCGAGCGGGCCCGCCACGCGGCGCGCCGCCCGCTGCTCCGGCGGCACCTCCATCCGCACGCCGGCGGCGCGCAGCCGATCCAGCAGGGCGCGATTGCGGGGCTCGTCACACCAGCTCCGCATGGATGCGGCCAGTACCGGCCCGATCTCGGGGGTCGCCTCGAGCTGCTCCACCGACGCCGTCCCGAGCGCATCCATCGATCCGAACGCGTCGGCGAGGACCTGCGCGGCGCGCTCGCCCACATGGCGGATCCCGAGGCCGAAGATCAGCCGCCAGAGGTCGTTCGACCGGCTGCGGTCGATCTGCGCAACGACCTTCGCGGCGTTCTTCTCGCCGAACCGGCGCTCGATGGCCTTGCCGTCTGCGCGCAGGGACGTGCTGGTGAGCGTGGCGAGCGTCCCGGTCCCGAGCGCATACACGTCGGCATAGTCGGTGACGAGTCTTCCCGCGATGAGCTGCGCGATGAGCGACTCGCCGAGCCCTTCGATATTCATCGCCGCGCGTGAAGCGAAGTGCTCGAGGCCGCGCTGCAGCTTCGCCGGACAGGAGGTGTTCTCGCACCGCCACACGACTTCGCCCTCCGCGCGCTGCAGCGCGGCGCCGCACCGCGGGCAGGCCGACGGCATGACCCACGGCTGTGCGCCGGGGGGACGGCGGTCCCGCACGGGGCCGACGACGCGCGGGATCACGTCGCCCGCCTTCTCGACGAGCACCCAGTCGCCCTCGCGGATGTCCTTGCGCGCGATGTCGTCCGCGTTGTGCAGCGTCGCCATCGACACGGTTGACCCTGCGATGAACACCGGTTCCAGTACCGCAAACGGTGTCACGGCGCCGGTCCGGCCGACGTTCACCTCGATCGCCCTCAGGAGCGTCGTCTTCTGCTCCGCCGGAAACTTGAACGCGACGGCCCAGCGCGGGAACTTGCTCGTGGCGCCGAGCAGGCGGCGATTGGCGAGCTCGTCAACCTTGATGACCACCCCGTCGGTATCGAAATCCAGCGAGCGGCGCTGCTGATCCCACTCGCGGCAGAAGGCCAGCACGGCGCCGACGCCGACGCACCGCCGCCAGTGGGGCTCCACAGGCAGTCCGAGGCCGCGCAGGTCGTCCAGCGTGCCGGCGTGGGTCGGCAGGCGGCCCGGCACCACCTGGTAGAACCACGCGCGCAGACCCCTGGCGGCCACGAGCGCGGGGTCGAGATTGCGGAGCGTTCCGGCCGCCGCGTTGCGCGGATTGGCGAAGAGCATCTCGCCTGCCGCTTCGCGCTCGCTGTTTGTCCGCTCGAAGGCGCGCCGGGGCAGGTAGACTTCACCGCGGACCTCGACGCGGCCGGCGGGCGTCCCCTCGTGCAGGCGCAGTGGAATCGCGCGGATCGTCCGGATGTTCGGCGTGACGTCCTCGCCGCGGGATCCGTCGCCGCGCGTCGCGCCCCGCACGAGCACGCCACGATCGTAGGTCAGCGCGATGCTGACGCCGTCGATCTTCAGCTCCGCCACATACGCGACCGCGTCCGGGCCGGCGGCGTCCAGCCCGAGACCGCGCCGTACGCGGTCGTCGAAGGCGCGCAGTTCCTCCTCCGAATAGGTGTTGTCCAGGCTGAGCATCGGCTCGGCGTGCTCGACGGTGGCGAAGCCGGCCGCCACGCGCCCGCCGACACGGCGCGTCGGCGAGTCGTCCGTGACGAGGCCGGGATGATCCGCCTCGAGACGCTCGAGCTCCTTCATGAGCGCGTCGAACTCGACGTCGGCGACCTCGGGGTCGTTCAGAACGTAGTAGCGCTCGTCGTGGTGGCGGATGAGGCGGCGAAGCTCGTTGATCCGATCGGCAGGCGTCACTACCTGTCCCGCGCCAACACATAGTCGGGCAGAAACAACAGCGCCTCGCGGGCGGCGCCGGGCGGGAACACGTGCAGCGCCAGCTTGGCGCGCTCGACGAATTCCACGGCGGCGCGCCGCGCATGGTCGATCGACCGCGCCTGGGCCAGCAGCGCGCACAGCTCGAGCCACTGGTCGCGGCTCGCCTCGCGGGTCCGCACGACGCTGCGTACGAGCGCCTGGGCGCGGCTGTCGCCGCGCGCGAGCAGGTGGATGACTGGCAGCGTCACCTTGCCCTCACGCAGGTCGCCGCCGACGGGCTTGCCGAGATGCTCCTGTTCGCCGGTGAAGTCGAGCAGATCGTCGACGATTTGAAACGCCATGCCGATATTCAGTCCGTATTCCCAGAGCGCTTCCTGCTGCGCCGCCGTGGTCGGCGCCAGCATCCCGCCGATCCGGGCGCAGCCGGCAAAGAGGTGCGCCGTCTTGCGGCGGATGATATCGAAATGCTCTTCTTCGGACAGCTCGACGTCGCCGACCTTCGTGAGCTGGTAGATCTCGCCCTCGACGATGCGGAGCGTCACGTCGCAGAGCAGGCGGATAATCTCGAGGTTGTCCTGCGTCAGCGCGAGCGACATCGACTTCAGGTAGAGGAAGTCGCCGAAGAGCACGGCAAGGTGATTCCCCCACCGGGCGTGCGCCGCCTCGCGGCCCCGCCGCAGTTCGGCCTCGTCGATGATGTCGTCGTGCACGAGCGTGGCGGTGTGGATGAACTCGACGACCGAGGCGTACAGCACCGCCCGGTCGCCGCTGTAACCCGCCATCCGCGCCGCCATCAGCAGCACCGCCGGACGGATGCGCTTGCCGCCGCCGTCCTTCACGTAGGCGCCGATGGCTGGAATGACCGAGACCTGCGACTGGACGTGGCGCGCGAATTCGCGCTCAACGGCGCGCAAGTCGTCGCGGATCGGCTCGAATAACTGGGCGAGGACGGATGCGGATGCCTTCTGCGCGGTGGGATTCACGCGGCGTTGATCTGACCATATCGGCGCGCGCAGTGTCAAAGACTCAGGGGCAGAACAGCCGCGTGAACGTCTCGCAGGTCGCGTCAGCCACCGCCTGCGGCGTCGTCGCGCGCAGCGCGGCGATGGCCTCGGCGACATGAACGAGCCGCGCCGGCTCGTTGCGCGTGCCGCGGTGTGGAACCGGCGCGAGAAACGGACTGTCGGTCTCGATGAGCAACCGGTCGAGCGGCACCATGCGCGCGACCTCGTGCAGCTCGGTGGCGCGGGGAAACGTCACGATGCCGGAGAGCGACAGATGGAACCCCGCATCGAGGGCACGCCGGGCCATCGCACGGTCGCCGGTAAAACAGTGGAACACCCCGCCGCGCTCGCCCGCTCGCCCTTCGTCGAGGAGGCGGAAGGTGTCCGCGTCCGCCTCCCGGGTGTGAATGACGACCGGCAGGCCGCGCCGGCGCGCCACGCCGATCTGCGCGAGAAAGACGGCCTGCTGCGCGTCCCGGGGCGCGAAATCGTAGTGGTAGTCGAGGCCGATTTCGCCCAGGGCCCGCGCGCCGGCGCATGTGTCGAGCCGTTCCTCGACGAGCCGGCCGGCGCCCGCGGGGTCGGCAGCGAATGGGCCCGCGGCGTGCGGGTGGATGCCAATCGCCAGCCGCGCGTCAGGCCAGATAGTGGTCACCGTTTCAGCCCGGGCGCACTCCCCCTCGTCTTGCGCGCCGACGATCACGAGGGCCGCGGTCAGGCCTGCGGCACGCGCCCGCTCCACCACTCCCGGCAGGTCGCTCGCGAACTCCTCGCCGGCCAGGTGGCAGTGGGAATCGATCATGGAGGCTCCGGGCCTTGGGCTTCAGCGAACCCGCGAGCCGGGCGGAATCTCCTGGTCGAAGCCGACCAGCATCGGCAGGCCGCCGTCGGGACTGCCGGCGAGCACCATGCCGTTCGACTCCACGCCCATGAGCTTGGCCGGCTGAAGGTTGGCGACGATGACGACCGTGCGGCCGACCAACTGCTCGGGCTGATATGCCTCGGCGATGCCGGCGACGATCGTCCGCTGGTCCTTGCCCGTCTCGACGGTGAGCTTGAGCAGCTTCTTCGACTTCGGGACGGCCTCAGCCGCCAGCACCTTGGCGACACGCAACTCCACCTTCATGAATTCGTCGATTGAAATCCGTGCATCGGCCGCCGGGGGTGGCGCGGGGGCGGCAGGTGGCGCCGGTGAAACAGGTGATGCAGGCTGTACGGGCTTCTCGTCCACGCGGATCTCCTTTGTCTCTTCAACACGGGGCCACAGGGGCCCTCCCTTGACAATCGTTCTCACGCCATCGGGCCGCCAGCGTCCATCGAGGTCGAGCCGCAGTGTCGAGGCTTCGCGGGTCTCGCCTATCCGGCGGAGTATGTCTGCAGACGATGACGGCATAATCGGCCGCAGCAGGACCGCGGCCACGCGCAGCGCCTCGGCGACCTCGAAGAGCACCGCGTCCAGGCGCGCGGCGTCGGAGGGTGACTTCGCCAGCGTCCAGGGTGCGGTCTCCGCGATGAACTCATTGGATGCGTCCACCAGCTGAAACGCGGCGGCGGCGCCGTCGTGCAGCGCGTAGCCGTCCATGGAGGCGCGGTAGCGCGCCAGGGCCGCGCCCGCGACCTGCGCGAGCCGCCCCCCGTCACCCGCCGGCACGAGGCGAAGCTGCCGATACTTGTCGGCCATGGCGGCGACACGGCTGACCAGATTGCCGAGGTTGTTCGCCAGGTCGGCGTTGTAGCGTTCTTCGTAGCGCTCCCAGGTGAAGTCGCCGTCGCCGCCGTAGGTGATCTCCTTCACCAGATACAGCCGGAGCGGGTCGGGGCCGAAGCGTCGTGCGACCTCCGACGGGTCGAGGCTCGTCCCGGCCGACTTGCTCATCCGCTGCCCGCCGAAGTTCACCCACCCGTGGCCGAACACCTGCGCCGGCGGCGCCAGACCGGCGCTCATGAGCATCGCCGGCCAGACCACCGTATGGAACCGCGTGATGTCCTTGCCGACGATGTGGAGATCGGCGGGCCACCAGGCGGCAAACCGCCCTTCGTCGGTGGCGTAGCCGACCGCCGCCGCGTAGTTGATCAGCGCATCGAACCAGACATAGACGACGTTGTCGGGCGCAAACGGCAACGGGATGCCCCACAGCTGCCCCGCCCGGCTGACCGAGATGTCCTCGAGGCCGCTCTCGAGCAGCCGGAGCATCTCGTTGCGCCGCATGTCGGGCTGAAGAAAGCCGGGATTGGCGCGAAAGTGCTGCAGCAGGGCGTCGCGGTACTTCGACAGGCGGAAGAAATAGTTCTTCTCGCGGATCCATTCGGGCGTGACCGTCGGGTGCAGCGGACACTTGCCGTCGACGAGGTCCTTCTCCTGCTTGAACGCCTCGCACGAGACGCAGTACCACCCCTCGTAGTGCCCCTCATAGATGTCGCCGGTGTCGAAGCAGCGCTGCGCGAGCTTCTCCACCGCCGCCCGGTGGCGTGGCTCGGTCGTCCGGATAAAGTCGTCAAACGAAATGTCGAGCTGCGCCCAGACGGCGCGGAACTCCTGCTCCATCCGGTCGCAGTAGGCCCGCGGATCGAGGCCGCGCTCGAGCGCCCGCTTGTAGACGTTCTGCGAGTGCTCGTCGTTCCCCATCAGGAAATGGGTGTCGATGCCGCAGAGACGCTTATAGCGGGCGATGACGTCCGCCGTGATCTTCTCGTAGGCCGTGCCGAGATGCGGCCGGCTGTTGACGTAGTCGATGGCGGTGGTGAGATAGAAGCGCACGGGATGGGCTTTACCGGTCCAGAAACGCCCTGACCGCGGCTGCCTGCACGTCTTTCACCGGCCGCCCGTGCGCCGCCGCCACCCGGACGCAATCGTCAAACTCCGGCGACGCGTTCAGGACCTCCCCATTGCGGCGCGCCACCTTCATCGTCACCGGGCCAAACGGGGTTGCCACCACGACGGCCTCGCGGTCGAGGCATTCCCGCTGCATCTCGGTGTACCGGACGCCAATCGTCGTGCTTTCGCGGAAGACGAGCGAGGTGAGCCGCTCGCGCGCCTCGGGAGGCGCGATAATCGACAGAAGCGTCCCCGGCCGGTTTTTCTTCATCTGAATCGGCGTGTAGAAGACGTCGAGCGCCCCCGACTCCGTCAGCCGATCGATCAGCAGGCCGAAAATCTGCGGGTTCATGTCGTCGATGTCGGTCTCAATCACGACGACCGTCTCCACCGGCGCGGTGCGGTCGGCCTCGCCAATCAGCACCCGCAGGACGTTCGGCCGCCCGTCGACGTCGCGCGATCCGGCGCCGTAGCCGACCCGCCGCAGCCGCATCGCCGGCGTTGGGCCGTAGGCGGCCGCGCACGCCGACACGAGCAGCGCCCCGGTGGGCGTGACGAGCTCGGCCTCCTGCGGGCCCGAATAGATGGGCACGCCCGTCAGCAGCCTCGCCGTGGCCGGCGCGGGCACCGGGTAGATGCCGTGCGACGAGGCGATCGACCCGCTGCCGACGTTGAGCGCCGACGAGGTCACCCGTTCGACCCCGAGCGCGTCGAGGGCGTACACCGTGCCCACCACATCGACAATCGAATCGAGTGCGCCAACCTCATGCAGGTGCACGGCGTCGATCGACGTGCCGTGGACGGCCGCTTCCGCCTCGGCCAGCCGCCCGAACAGCGCCTTGGCGCGGTCCCGGCCGGCAACCGACAGCGCCGATCCGTCGATCAGGCGCTCGATCTGGCACAGCGTGCGATGGCCGTGGTGATGGCTGTGGCCGGCATGGGGTTCTTCTCCGCGCACGTGGAACTTCGTGGCACTGATGCCGGCGCGGGTGACGCGCTCGGTCCAGACCGCGTCGCGGTCGATCGCGAGGCTCCCGAGCGCCGTCCGAAGGTCGTCGAGCGGGAGGCCGGCGTCAAGCAGCGCGCCGAGGATCATGTCGCCCGCAGCGCCCGAGAAGCAGTCGAAATGCAGGATGGTCAAACCCACTGATCTTACCAGCCAACGGCTGGTGAGCCGTCTCCTCTCGGCGCGCTCCGCGCGCCTACTCGGGACGACGCGGGATCCGCCCGGCTTCGACCAGGGAGAAGTAGCGCTGGTCGGCGAGAATCAGGTGGTCGATCACATCAATCCCCATGATCGTCCCGGCGCTCACCATGCGCGCGGTCAGTACCAGGTCGTCCGGGCTTGGCGTCGGATCGCCGGACGGATGGTTGTGGAAGAGCACGATGGCGGCCGCCGACGCCGCCGCTGCCTCGCGAAAGACCTCGCGAGGGTGCACGACCGTCGTATCCAGCGAACCGAGGGACACGATTCTCGTCCTGAGCACCCGGCACTTGGTGTCGAGCATCACGATGCCGAACTGCTCAACGGCGCCGGCGCCGTACTGCGGCAGCAGGTAGGCGGCCATCTCCTGGGGTGTGCCAAACCGCGGCCGCTCCGCTGAGGCCCGCACCAGGGTGCGCCGCCCCAGTTCGACCGCGGCGACGATGCGCGCGGCGCGTGCCGGTCCAACGCCGGTAATCAGGCGCAGGTGGTCGAGCCCGACGCGTGTCAGGCCGTGCACGCCGCCGGATTGCTCGATGAGCTGGTTGGCGACGGCAAGCGCGTCGGCGTCGCGCGAGCCGCTGCCGATGAGGAGCGCGAGCAGTTCGTTGTCGCCCAGCGCGCGCGCGCCGACGCGCTCCAGCTTCTCGCGCGGCCGATCGTCTGGTGCCAGCTCTTTCATCGACGCTATACTCAACGTCTATGCTGCGTCGCGGCTCGACGGTCTGTGCGTGCCTCGCCGCGGCAGTCTTGCTCGTCGCCTGCGCGGAGCCACCGCGCAAGGAAATGGACCAGGCGCAGGGCGCCATCGACGCCGCGCGCGCCGCCGGCGCCGATCAGTACGCAGAAACGGAGTACTCGGCGGCCACGACCGCCCTTGCACAGGCCACCGGCGCCGTCGGGGCCCGCGACTACCGGCTCGCGCTGAACTACGCGCTCGAGAGCCACGAACACGCGCAGAACGCCGCCCGCGACACCGCCAACACCAAGGCCCGTATGCGCGCCGAACTCGAGCGGGCGCTTGGAGATATCGAGACGCTCATCGCCACGGGACGCGCGCGCATCGCCGCCGCCGGCAAGACGCGCGCGCCGCGCCGGGCGCCCCGGCAGGCGGCGGCCGACTTCTCCCAGGCAACGGCCGACCTGCAAAAAGCGCGCGAGATCGTGACGGCCGGCGATTACATACGGGCCGATACCGTGGTCAAAGGCATTAAGGGGCGTGTCGACAAGGCGCTGGCCGCCCTCGACGCCGCGAGCCCGCGCCCGGCGAGGCGCCGGCGCTGACCCCGGGAGGCAAATCCGTCGTCTCAGGCTCTCAGGTTGTCGCCGGCCATTCGCCGTCGA
>JACQZV010000062.1 GCA_016213695.1 Acidobacteriota bacterium
CGAGCGGCGCACCCTGAGACGGGAAGGACTCGCTGAACGACCCGAACGACCCGAACGACCCTACACCTTCGTCCTCGGCCGTCCCCGCGGCTTGCGCGGCGGCTTGTCGAGGGCGGCGAGCAGCAGATCCGCGGCAACCTCGGCGCCGTTGGTTTCGGCCTTCTTCTTCGGCTTGGGCTGCGCGAGCAGCTTGTCGAGGTGCGACTCCCACTTGCCGGCGAACAGATCCTCCTGGCTGATGAAGGCCGCGCGCAGGTATTTCGGCATCTCCCCGACCAGAACCTCGTATTCCGGGAAGTGCCCGCGTGAGGTGTACAGCACCGCCGTATCGTTGGCGATGCATTCCGAGATGATGCCGTAGCCCGGCTTGGTCACCACCGCGGCGGCCGCACCGACGACATCCTCGTAGCGGACGCCGGCGTTGTACATCGCCTCCTCGTTCACCGAGACAAACGACCCGCGCCGTTCCGAGGTGGGTGTCTCCTTCCTGGTGCGGCCGACGGGCTGGCTCTCGAGCCTGATGACCAGATATTTCTTGAGCTTGGCGAGGACGTCGGTGTCGACGCCGGGAATCCCGTAGCTGCCGAACGACAGCAGCACGAGCGGCTTGTCGGCGGGCAGTTTGAGCGCCTTGCAGACCTCCTCGCGGGTGCGCGTGGCGTGCCGTGCGACAAACGGAATGTCCTTCACGTTGGAAAAGCTCTCGAAGCCGGCCGACATCGGCAGCCGCAGCGCCATCGACGCCCTGGCGTACGCCCCGCGGATGGCCGGCAGCAGCGACGGCGCGAGGCGCACGCGCGGATAGTCGGCGTAGATCCAGTCCCACGTGAAGTTGCCGAGCCCGATCGACGGAATGCCCGCCGCGGCGCCGACGGCAAACGCGAGCGGCGGAATGTCACCGACGATCAGCCCGGCGCCCAGCTCGCGCAGCACCCGGGTCTCGCTGGCGGCGCGGGTGACGAGATCGTTGTGGAACGCCGACGCGCGGCGGATCGTGTCGGCCTCGTCGAGCGTGAGCGCGTCGATCTGCACGACGCCCGTGTCGCATTCGAGCGTGCTGAACGCGACTTTGCCCCTGATCGTCAGGTCGAACAGCCAGCGCGGCGCGGCCGTGCGGACCCCGATGCGGGTTTCGGGGCGTTTGACGAGCACGGCGTTGATGACCTCGATCGTGCGCGAGGCGTGGCCGAACCCGTGGCCGGAGACGTAAAAGACAATCGCGGCTGCCACGCTAGCGTACCGACCTGGCGTGCATGGCTGCTCGTTCAGATTCCGATGTGTGCACCGTTTCTCCGTCCGGTATGGCCACCGTGATGACCTCGTTGAGCGTTTCCACCGGCACGAACGTCATGTCGCGACGGATGTCCTCGGGCAGCTCCTCGAGATCCGGCGCGTTCAGCGCGGGCAGGATGAAGGTCTTCACCCCGACCCGCCGCGCCGCCAGCGCCTTCTCGCGGATGCCGCCCACCGGCAGCACGAGCCCGCTCAGCGTGATCTCACCCGTCATCGCCACGTCCTGCCGTACGGGGCGGTTCCGCGCCGCCGACAGAATGGCGGTCGCGATGGTCACGCCCGCCGACGGCCCGTCCTTCGGGATGGCGCCGGCCGGCACGTGGACGTGCAGGTCGTGCTTGGCGAGGAATTCGGGCGAGATGCCCAGTTCTTCCGCCCGCGCCCGCAGGTGGCTGACCGCGGCGCGGGCCGATTCCTGCATCACCGTGCCCAGCTGGCCCGTCAGAATGATGTTCTGGTTTCCGCCCGGAAGCAAGGTCGCTTCGATGAACAGCACGTCGCCGCCCGTTTCGGTCCAGGCGACGCCGGTCGCCACACCGGGCCTCGAGGTCCGGAAGGCGACCTCCTTTCTGAAGCGCGCCGGGCCCAGATAGTCGTCCACGTCGGCACGGTCCACGACGGTGGCGGGGGCCGGCGGGTCGCCGGCCGGGCGCGTGGCCAGCCGGGCTGCGACCTTCCGGCAGATGGCGCCGAGCTGCCGCTCCAGGTTCCGCACGCCCGCTTCGCGCGTGTATTCGACGATGACGAGCCGCAGCGCTGCGTCGGTCACCTCCAGCGCCCCGCCCGGCAGCCCGTGCTCGCCCGTCTGCCGGGGCAGCAGGTAGGTCCGGGCGATGTGCGCCTTTTCCTCTTCCGTGTACCCGGAGAGCGCGATGATCTCCATCCGGTCGAGCAGTGCCGGGTGAATCGTGCCGAGCTGATTCGAGGTCGAGATGAAGAGCACGCGCGACAGGTCGACCGGCACTTCCAGGTAGTGGTCGCGGAACGTGTGGTTCTGCGCCGGGTCCAGCACCTCGAGGAGCGCCGCCGCGGGGTCGCCCTGGTACCCGACCGAAATCTTGTCGATCTCGTCGAGCATGAACACCGGGTCTCGAGCCTCGGCCCGCTTGATGCCCTGCAGGATCCGACCGGGCATCGCGCCGATGTAGGTGCGGCGATGCCCACGGATGTCGGCCTCGTCGCGGACGCCGCCGAGCGAGAGGCGGACAAATGTTCTGGCCATGGCCCGCGCGATCGACTGCCCGAGCGACGTCTTGCCGACGCCCGGCGGCCCGACGAAGCAGAGGATGGGGCCCTTCATGTCCCCCTTGAGCTTCCGCACCGCGAGATACTCGACAATCCGCTCCTTGACCTTGTCGAGGTCGTAGTGATCCTCGTCGAGCACCCTCCGCGCTTCCACCGGATCGAGGCGATCGGGCGTGGTGACCCCCCACGGCACGTCGAGCAGCCAGTCGAGGTAGGTCCGCAGCATCTGGTACTCGGGCGAGGCGGGGCCCATCCGCGCAAGCCGGTCGACCTCCCGCATCGCGGCGGCGTGGATCGGTTCCGGCAGGTGGGCGTCCGCGATGCGGGTGCGCAGCTCTCCCAGCTCGGCGCCTTCCCCTTCGCCCAGTTCCTGCTGGATGGCCTTCATCTGCTGGCGCAGGTAGTACTGCCGCTGCGCGGCGGTCATCTCCTGCTGCGCCTGCGACTCGATCTTTCCCTTGAGCTCGAGCAGGGACACCTCGCGTGTGAGCGCGGTGGCGATCGCCTCCAGCTTCCTGAGGACGTCGTTCTCTTCGAGGATCGCCTGCTTGTCGGCCGGCTTCACGTCGAGCAGCGTGGCCAGCACGTACGCGAGGCGCAGCGGATCCTCGATGGTCATGACGACCCCGCGCAGCTCCTCGGAGAGGCCGGCTGCCAGCGACAGCGCCTTCTCGATGAGCTCCTGGATCCGGCGGACGTGCGCGTCGACCTCGATCGTCCGCGTGACGGTTTCCGGCAGCGGCGTGATCCGGGCGCGCATCGACGTACCGGTGCGGGTCACGCTGTCGGCCCGCACGCGGGCGAGCCCCTCGATGATGATGTTGATCCCCTCGCCGCTCTTCACCATCTGGCGGATGACCGCGACCGTGCCGACTCGGTGCAGATCGTCGGGGCTGGGATCGTCGGTGTCGCTCCGCTGCAGCAGCAGCAGGATGAGGCGGTCGGCGCCGAGTGCCCGGTTGACCGATTCAATGGAGACGGGCCGGTTCACTGCGAGCGGTTGCAGGGTCAGCGGAAACGCCACCGTGCGGCGCAGGGACAGGACGGGGAGCTCCGACGGGAGCGTCGGCGGGGTCGGGTCGGCCATCCGGCTTCTGGTCAGTGTATCAGTGTGGCGGCGCGGTGTACGCTAGACAGGTGGATGAACGCCAGTTTTTCACCGAACGCCCCGAACAGCGGACTGCCCGGCTCCAGTGCCCCCGCTGCCGCCGCACCAACGAGTACCAGGTGCGCTGGATCCGGCGGACCAAGAAGCATCAGCTTCCCCCCGGCGCCGACGAGCGCGACCGGGCGCTCTTTGCGAAAAGCAAAGACCACCTCATCCGTGTCGACGACGAGGTGACGTGCGCGACGTGCCGCAAGCGGTTCGAAATCCCGTCCTACCAGTCGATGATCTATCTCGAAAATCTGGAAGGGCTGCCGAAGGAGGACTACGACGAGTAGTCAGTACACCCCCGGCAGGAGCCGGCGCCGCACCCGGGCCGCGTAGCGGTCGTAGGCGCCGGCCGAGGTGGCGCGCAGCGTGCGCTCCTCGAGGGGCATCGCCAGCAGCAGGTACGCGCAGCTCGCGGCCGCAAACGTGAGCCGCGTGAAGGTCATCGGCGACGCCGCCCAGACGAACAGAAACCATCCGGTGTAGATCGGGTGCCGCACCCATCCGTACGGACCCGTCGTCTTGAATTCGGTCGCCGAGGCCTGAAGGCCTCCCCCAGCCGGCGCGGGCGGGCGGATGTCGTCCGGTCTTCGCAGTCCCGCCAGTTCCCGGATATCAAGGATCGCCGCGCTGCGCAGCGTCAGCCAGATGCCGGCGGCCTGGAGGGCGCGCAGCCCCCAGACAGGCGTACCGTCAACCTGCCAGGCGACGCCGGCGACGGGCCTCCACCAGGCACAGACGAGGACGAACAGGAGGCTCGCGATCCAGACGTACAGCGGCCGCTCGAGCTCGGCGGGCACGGTGCGCGCGATCCACCGGCGCACCCTCTGGCGCGCGAAGACGCTGTGATGGAGCGCGAAGAGCGTGAAGAGCGCGACGTTGGACGTCACGGCACGACGCGCGTCGCTGCCGGCAGCGGCCGCGCCGAACCTCGTCAGGTACAGCAGGAGGAAGTACGCGAGGGAGACGAGGAAGGCGAGTGCGCCCGCCGCGCTGAAGGCCCGCGCGACGCGCGCAGAAGGAGCCGCCTGGACGCCCACGAGGCCCATATTATAGTGACCATGTCCGCCAACCGGCAGCCTGGCGTGGTGATCACCGGCATCGGCGCGGTCTCGCCGTTCGGCGCCGGCCGCGAGTGCTACTGGGATCACGTCAGCCGCGGCATCAGCGGCTGCCGCGCCATCACGCAGTTCGACGCCTCGGCCTATCCGTGCCGCGTGGCGGCGGCCGTGCCGCCGGTGTCGGTCGATGCGGCGGCGCCGCTCGATGGCGACGACGGCGAGGGGCGCGCGGACCCGAAGCGCTATTCGCGGGCGGCGCTGTTTGGCGTGATCGCCGCGCGGGAGGCGTGGCGCGACGCCGGCCTGCGGGCGGGCGAGCCGAACGCCGGCGTGCTCATCGGCAGCGGCGGCGGCGGCATCGACGTCGGCGAGAAGCAGTACGAAGACTTCTTCACCAACGGCGGGCGCCACGTGACGCCGTACGCGATTGCCGTCGGCATCTGCGGCATGGTGTCGAGCGAGATTTCGATCGCGCTCCGGCTGCGGGGCCTGAGCCACGTGCTCTCGTGCGGCTGCACCAGCTCGACCGACGCCATCGGCTACGCGGCGGCGCTCATCCGCACCGGCGAGTACGACGTGCTGCTCTCGGGCGGCACCGACGGCTGCGTGCTGCCCGGCATGATCTTCGGCTTCTCGCGCATGCGGGCGGTCTCGACGCGGTACAACGATCGTCCCGGCAAGGCCTCGCGCCCCTTCGACCGCGGCCGCGACGGATTCGTGCTCGGCGAGGGCGCCTGGATGCTCGTGCTCGAGCGGGAGGATCGCGCCATCGCGCGCGGCGCCACGCGGTACGCTCGCATCGAAGGCTACGCCGCGACCTGCGACGCATACCATCGCGTGCAGATGGATCCTGACGGCGAGCAGATCGTCCGGTGTCTCGAGACGGCGCTGGCGCGGGCGGGCCGGCGGCCGGAGGAGATCGGCTACATCAACTACCACGGCACCTCCACGCAGCTGAACGACGCCATCGAGTCGCAGTGCGTGCGGCGCGTCTTCGGCCGGCACGCCGACGCGGTACCCGGTTCCTCGACCAAGTCGATGATCGGCCACCCGCAGGGCGCCAGCGGCGCCGCCGGTGTCGTCGCCACCGCGCTGGCGCTCACCCGCGGCCTCCTGCCGCCGACCATCAATCTCGACGACCCGGACCCGGCGTGCGACATGGATTTCATTCCCCATGCCGCGCGCCGCGCCGAAGTCGAGGCCGCGCTCTGCAACTGCCTCGGGTTCGGATCGAAGAACAGCGCGCTCGTGCTGGGCCGGCCGCAATGACCACGTCGCGGGCCGGCGTGCTCGTGGTGGGCGCCGGGCCCGCCGGCAGCGTCGCAGCGCTCGTGCTCGCGCGCGCGGGCGTGCCGGTCCGGCTGGTCGATCGGGCGGTCTTTCCGCGGCCGAAGCTGTGCGGCGACACCGTGAACCCCGGCACGCTCGCGCTGCTCGACCGCCTCGGCGCCGGCGGCGCCGTACGCGCGGCGGGGCGGCCCTTCACCGGCATGACCGTGACGGGGCCCGCCGGTGTCTCCGTCACCGCCGACTATCCCGACGGCCGCGCGGGCGTGGCGATCGAGCGCTCGGCCCTCGACGCGCTGCTCGTGCAGGCCGCCATCGACGCCGGCGCCGACTTCGGTCCCGCCGTGGACGTGACACGGCCGCGCATCGACGCGGGCGGCGCGCGCGTCACCGGCGTCGAGGCGGGGCGCGGATCCCGCCGCGTGGCGATCGAGGCGGCGCTCGTCATCGCGGCCGATGGACGGCGGTCGAGGCTGGCCGGGGCGCTGGGGCTGGCGCGGGTTCCGGCGCGCCCGAAGCGCTGGGCCTTCGGCGCCTACTTCACCGGCGTCCACGGCCTGTCCTCGCGCGGCGAGATGCACGTCCGGCGGGACGGCTATACCGGCGTCGCCCCGCTCGGCCCGTGTCTCGCCAACGTCTGCGTCGTCCGCGAACTGGGACGGGTCCCGCCAGGCGGACGGGCCTGCGGCGACGACCTCCTGGACCGCGCGATTGCCGGCGACCCGATGCTGCGCGAGCGCTTCGCCGGCGCCAGGCGGCTCGGTCCTGTGATGGCGCTCGGCCCGCTGGCGGTCGATGCGGTCGCGGCCGGCTGCCCCGGACTGCTGCTCGCCGGCGACGCCGCCGGTTTTATCGATCCGATGACGGGAGACGGCTTGCGCTTTGCGATACGCGGCGGCGAACTGGCGGCCGAGGCGGCGCTCTCTGAGCTCGAGCACGGCGCGCCGGCGCATGCGCGCCTTTGCGCCGCGCGCCGCCGGGAGTTCGGCGGGAAGTGGCGCTTCAACCGCGGGCTGCGCTTGCTGGTGGCCCATCCGTCGGGCGTCGCGCTCGCCGCCGGCATGGCGTCGTTCTGGCCCGCGCCGTTCCGATCGCTCGTGGCCGCGGCCGGCGATGTCGGCCTCGCCTGAGATGTTCTCCGGCCTCGCTCTTCTGCTCGTGCTGCTTCTGATGGCGGGTGAGTCGCGCGTCTCGCGCGCTCACGAGCGACACCTTCGCGCCGCCGGTGCGATCGAACCGCCAGGCGACGTGTACGCCACGATGCGGTGGGCCTACCCGGCGGCCTTCGCCGTACTGGCGGGGGAAGGTGCGCTGGAAGGGCCGCCCGGTGCGGCCGGCATCGCGGCCGGCGCCGCCGTGCTGGCGCTGGCGAAGGCGCTCAAGTACTGGGCGATCGTGTCGCTCGGCCGCCGCTGGACGTTTCGCGTCCTGGTGCCGCCGGGAGCGCCGCTCGTCACCCGCGGACCCTACGCGATGGTCAGGCACCCGAATTACATCGCGGTGATCGGCGAGCTCGTCGGCATGGCATTTCTGGTGGGGGCGCGCGTCACCGGGCCTGTCACGGCGCTGCTGTTCGGCCTCCTCATGTGGAAGCGGATTCGCGTCGAAAACCGGGCGCTCGCGGAGCTCTCCGGCTCTCGAGCGGCCCGGTGACGTGACATATACTTACGGCACTCCGATGGCACGCGATCGCGAGGCGCTGCAGACGCAGGTACTGACCACCGGCCGGCGATGTTTTGCTGTGTGCGCAGCGCTGCTCGTAGCGGTCACGACGTCTTCGTCCGGGCAGATACCGGCCGCGGACGCTTCCCCCGCGGCCGCGGCCGCTCGCGCGCTCAATCTTGGCCAGTACGACCGGGTCGACGAGCTGCTCGGCACCGCCGCCGATGAGCGCGCGGCCGTCCTGCGCGCGCGCGCCCGCATTGCGCGAGGCCGATACGTCGAGGCCGAGAAGCTGCTGTCGGGCTTTGCGTCGACCTCTCCGGCGGGAGATGCGGCGCTCGAGCTGGGGCTCCTGCAGCGCTACCTCGGCCGCCAGGACGGCGCGCGGACGCTGCAGACCGTCCTGTCCCGGAGCACGACCACCTCGCCGGCCGACCTGATGCGGCTCGGCATGGCCGCGCGCGCGCTCGGCCGGTTCCAGGACGCCAACGGTTTTTTCCGGAATGCGAATGCCCTCGCGCCCGACGACCCGGTGATCAACGCGGCGTGGGGCGAGTTGTTTCTCGAGAAGTACAACCGTACCGAGGCCCTGAAGTCGTTCCAGGCGGCGCTGAAGGTCCGCGCGGACTACGTCCCGGCGCAGGTCGGGCTCGCGAAGACGACGGCCGACGAGAACCCGCCGGCCGCGAAATCGGCCGTCGAGGCTGCGCTGAAGACGAATCCGGGCTATGTGCCGGCGCACCTGCTGCTCGCCGAGCTGGCGCTCGACGAGCGCCAGCGGGACGAGGCGCGCGGCTTCATTCAGAAGGCGCTCGCGGTGAACCCGAACAGCCTCGAGGCGCGGTCGCTCGAGGCGGCGATCGCGCTTCTGGAAGGACGGAGCGGCGAGTTCCAGAAGCTGGTCGACGGGGTGCTCGCGCTGAACCCGTCCTACGGCGACGCGTACCGCGTGGCGGGCGATCAGGCGGCGCGCAACTACCGTTTTGACGAGGCGGTGGAGCTGACGCGCAAGGCGCTCTCGGTGGAGCAGGGGGCCGCGCGGGCGTACGCCGATCTCGGCGGGCACCTGCTCCGGACCGGCGACGAGCCCGGCGCGCGGCGGGCGCTCGAGACGGCGTTCAAGGCCGATCCCTACAACGTCGTCACGTTCAACCAGCTCGCCATGCTGGACACGGTGGACACGTTCGAGACGATTCGCGACGGCGATCTGATCATTCGCCTCCACCCGGATGAAGTCGGCGTCATGCGCGACCAGGTGGTGCAGCTGGCGCGCCAGTCGCTCGAGACGCTGTCGAAGCTGCACCAGTTCAGGCCGGCGGGCCCGATTC
Organism: Acidobacteriota bacterium; assembly: GCA_016213695.1. Lineage (GTDB taxonomy): Bacteria > Acidobacteriota > Vicinamibacteria > Vicinamibacterales > UBA2999 > DATCJA01. The sequence goes on from JACQZV010000062.1 coordinate 9,030, forward strand.
TGGTGGAGATGTTCCCGAAGCATGACGACTTCGCGGTGCGCACGATCGGCCTGCCGGGCTTCATCGGCGCGCTCGGCGCCTGCTTCGGCCGCGTGGTCACACTCGATTCGCCGCGCGCGCGGGCGCCGGGGCAGTTCAGCTGGGAGGCGACCCTGTGGCACGAGATGGCGCACGTCATCTCGCTGCAGATGTCGAACAACCGCATCCCCCGATGGCTCTCCGAAGGCATGTCGCAGTTCGAAGAGCGGCGCGCGCGCCCCGAGTGGGGCCGCGAGATGGAGGTGCCGTTCGCGCAGGCGCTCGAGGCCGGCAAGCTCCTCAAGCTGCGCGACATCCAGGAAGGGTTCAGCGATCCGCGGATGATCTCGCTTGTCTACCATCAGTCGTCCCTGGTGGTCGAGCACCTCATCGACACCTACGGCGAGCAGGCATGGTGGCGGCTGCTGCGTGCGTACGGCAGGGGCCTCGAGACCGACGCGGCGTTCAAGGACGCCTTCGGCGTGACGCTCGACGAGGTGCAGGCGAGCTTCGATGCCAGGATCGAGCGGCAGTACGCGGACGTGCGCCGGGCGCTCAGGGCGCCGCAGATCCCGCCGAAGCCCTCGGTCGATCAGCTCAAGGCGCTGGCGGCCGACAACCCCGGCAGCTTCATCGCGCAGATGGCGCTGGCGCGCGCCGTGTTCGAGGCGGGCGACCTGCCGGCGGCCGTCGCCGCGCTCGAGCGCGCCGCGCTGCTCGTGCCGGCCGCGACCGGCGAGCAGAACCCGAATGCGCTCATCGCCGCCGTCGCCACCAAGCAGGGCGACACGGCGCGTGCGATCCGCGCGCTCGAAGCCGTGGTGAAGGTCGAGTCGTCGGACGTCGAGGCGTCACGGCGCCTGGCCGCGCTCGTCGCACCGCTCGGTGATGCGGCACGGACGGCGGCCGCCTACCAGCGCGTGGCCTCGCTCGACCCGTTCGACGCGCAGGCGCAGACGGTGGTGGGTCGCTACGCGCTGCGGCAGAAGGACGCGCCGCGCGCCGTGCGCGCGCTCCGCGCCGCGCTGGCCGCGGGGCCGGCGGACAAGGCCGTGGCGCACACCGAACTGGCCGAGGCGTACCTGCTCGCGGGACAGGCGGCGGACGCCAAGCGCGAGACGCTCGCCGCGCTCGAGATTGCGCCGTCGTTCGAGCGCGCGCAGGACCTGCTGCTCAGGCTCGTCGGCGCCCAGGCGGGAGGGACGCCGTGACCCTGCGCCTGCGCTCGGGGTCAACCCGTGCGGGGGTCGTGGCGAGCGGCCTGCTGGCCGGCCTCCTGCTCGTGCAGCCACTGCGGCTGTCGCAGGCCCTCGCGCAGGTGCCGCTGCTGCAGGACGAGCGGTTCGCGGGGCTGCAGTGGACGTTCGTGCGGATCCGCTACACCGCGTTCACGGTCGACAACCGGTACCGCCTTGACTACTGGGGCGAGCCGTGGGCGATTGACGGCCCGGCCGCCGAGCAGAACCTCTCCCGCCGCATGCGGACCGCGACCGCCATCGAGGTCAACGACCCGATCGTGCTGACGCTCGACGATCCGAAGCTGTGGGAGCAGGGATGGATTTATTTCGTCGAGCCCGGCAACCTGCGTCTCCGGGACGACGAGGTGCCGATTCTCCGCGAGTTCCTCCTGCGCGGCGGCACCGCGACCTTCGATGATTTCCACGGCCCGTACGAGTGGGACAACTTCGCGCGCGAGATGCGGCGCGTGTTTCCGGAGCGGGCGGTCGTCGATCTCGAGCCGCCGCATCCAATCTACACGTCCTTCTACGACATCAAGGCCTACCCGCAGACGCCGGGCCTCGGATCGTTCTTTGCCGGGCGCACGTGGGAGAAGGGGGGATTCGTGCCGCACCTGCGCGCGATCCTCGACGACCGCGGGCGTCCGATGGTGCTCGCGAACTGGAACACGGATATGGGAGATGGCGTGGAGTGGTCGAATGCCGAGGAATATCCCGGCTATCTGAAGTACACCGCCGACGCCTACCGCATGTTCATCAACGAGATCGTCTATAGCCTGACGCACTGACACGCCGGGTCCGCCGCGCGCGGTGACCGGCTTCTGCCTGCGTCCGTCACTCCACCATGACATCGATTCCAGCGGCCACCGTTCAGAATTTCGCCGAGCAGGTCCAGCAGGGCCGCGAGCGCATCCTTACCGAGCTGCGGAGGGTCATCGTCGGCCAGGATGAGGTCGTCGACGAAGTCCTCATCGCGCTGTTCACCGGCGGCCATTGCCTGATTACCGGCGTGCCGGGTCTGGCCAAGACGCTGCTGATCAAGACGCTCGCGGAAGTGCTCGACCTGAAATTCAAGCGCATCCAGTTCACCCCCGACCTGATGCCGTCCGACATCACCGGCACCGAGATCCTCGACGAGCAGCACGGCACGCGGACGCTGCGCTTCGTGCACGGGCCGGTCTTCGCGCAGATCATCCTCGCCGACGAAATCAACCGGACGCCGCCCAAGACACAGGCGGCGCTGCTCGAGGCGATGCAGGAGTACCACGTGACGGCGGCCGGACGCACCTACGCGCTCGAGCGTCCGTTCTTCGTGCTGGCCACGCAGAACCCGATCGAACTCGAAGGCACGTATCCGCTGCCCGAGGCGCAGCTCGACCGGTTCATGTTCAACATTGTCATGACGTACCTGCCCGAGGACGAGGAGGTGCGCGTGGTGACGGACACGACCGGCGCGGAGTCGCCGTCGGTGGCGCGCGTGCTGGCCGGTCCCGACATTCTCGAATTCCAGCGCATCGTCCGGCAGGTGGTGGTCGACGAGGAGATCGCCCGCTACGCGGTGCGGCTGTCGGCCGCCTCGCGGCCGGGGCAGCGCGGTGTGCCGGAGTTCGTCGACAAGTACGTGAAATGGGGCGCGGGGCTGCGCGCCTCGCAGGCGCTGATTCTCGGCGGCAAAGCGCGGGCGCTGATGCACGGCCGCCATCACGTGTCGGTGCGCGACATCCAGGCGCTCGCCGCGCCGATCATGCGCCACCGGATCGTCACGAATTTCTACGCGGAATCCGAGCACATCTCGGCCGACAGCATCGTCGCGCGGCTGCTCGAGGCGGTGCCCGTGCCGCGGAGCGGGCTGTCGGTATGACCGCCCGCGCGGGCGGCGCAGCGGGCGAGCTGCGGTTCCTCGATCCGGCGATGCTCGCGCGGCTGGGGACGCTCGAGCTGAAGGCCCGCACCGTCGTCGAAGGCTTTCTCTCCGGCCTGCATCGCAGCCCCTTCAAGGGCTTCAGCGTCGAGTTCGCGGAGTACCGGCAGTATCTCCCGGGCGACGACCTCTCGACGATCGACTGGAAGGTCTACGCCCGCAGCGACCGGTACTACGTCAAGAAGTTCGAGGAGGAGACCAACCTCGACTGCCACCTGCTCCTCGACGTCAGCGCGTCGATGGGGTACGGATCGCAGGGCGTCACCAAGCTCCGGTACGGGTCGATGCTCGCCGCGTCGCTCGCGTACCTGATGCACCACCAGCGCGACGCGGTCGCGCTCACGACGTTTGACGACGCCATCGCGACGATGCTGCCGGCGAGCGCGCGTCCGAGCCACCTGCGGTCGATTCTGGTCGCGCTCGACACCATCGTCCTCGGCCGGCGCACCGACGTGTCGAAGCCGCTCCACCAGCTCGCCGACGGGATTCGCAAGCGCGGCCTCGTCGTGCTCATCTCCGACCTGCTCGACGAGCCGGAGCGCGTGATCGACGGGCTGCGGCATTTCCGGTTCCGCGGCAGCGACGTCATCGTCTTCCACCTCCTGGATCCTGCCGAACGGACGTTCCCGTTCGAACGGGCCGCCCGGTTCCGCGACGTCGAGCTCGGCGACGAGCTCATGGCGGTGCCATCGGTCGTGCGCCAGCCGTATCTCGATGCGCTGCAGGCGGCGATCGCCGCGTACAAGCGTGAACTCGGCTCCGCAGGCATCGACTACGAAGTGATGGACACGTCGACGCCGCTCGATTTCGCGCTGATGGCGTATCTGGCGACCCGCGGGAGAACGCGGTGATGTTCGGCCTGTCCTTCCTGTCCCCGCTCTTCCTCGCCGGGGCGGCCGCCGTGGCCGTTCCGATCGCGATCCACCTCTTCTACCGGAAGGCGGAGCCGGTGATCGCGTTTGCCGCGATGCGCTATCTGCGTCAGGCGCCGGTCGAACAGTCGCGGCGGCGCCGGCTCCGCGAGCTCGTGCTGCTGGCGCTGCGCGCCGCGGCGCTGCTGCTGCTGGCGCTGGCGTTCGCGCAGGCGGCCGATGTGGTGGCACCGTTGTCGCGGGATCGCGCGGGCGCCCTGGCCGCGGTCGCCGGGCTGACACCCGGCGCGGGCTCGACCCGCTATCGCGCCGCGCTCCAGCGCGCCGCCGACGAATCCGGCGGACGATCCGGACGCATCGTGGTCGTCACCGATCTGCAGCAGAGCGGCTGGGACGCTGCCGGCGCGGGACTTCCTGACAATGTGGCGGTGGACATCGAGGACGTGGACGGCCCGACCGCGAACCTCGCAGTGACCTCGCTGCGCGTGGAGGGCGCCGAGGCGGTCGCCTCCGTTCAGTACTTTTCGCCGCGTTCCGCCACCGAGCAGGTCGTCTTCACCGTCGATCAGCGCCGCGCCGGCGCCGTGCCCGTGACGCTGGCGCCGGGGGCGAACGGGGAAGCCCGTCTGCCGCTGCAGGGTGCGGACACCGGAACGCTGGCTGCGGCCATCACCGATCGCGAGGGCTACCAGGCCGACAACGTGCGGTACGCGGTACTGGACCCGGCCAGCACGATCTCCGTGCTGACGCTGACCGCGTCGGGCCACCCGTCCGAGTCGCTCTATCTCGAGCGAGCCCTTGCCGTGGCCGACGGCGTGCGGGGATTCCGGTTCCACGCGATCGGCGGCGCCGCGCTCGCCGGGCTCGATCCACAGGCGCTCGACCGCACCGACGTCGTCGTGGTGCTCGGCACCCGCGGGCTCGAGCAGCGCGGGCGGGAGCGGCTCCTGCAATTTGTCCGCGCGGGCGGTGGCCTGCTGCTGACCGCCGGTTCCCACGTCGAGCCCGCCATCGTCAAACAGGCGCTGGGCGGCGCGATCGCCACGTCGTGGCGCCTGCGCGGCCCGGTCACGCTCAGCCTTGCGCCCGACGATGCCCGGCATCCCGTGTTCCGGCCGTTCGGCGGGGTCGGGGCGCTCGGCAACGTCACGTTCACGGGTGCGGCACTCGTCGATGCGCCTGCCGCCGCGAAGGTGGTGGCGCGGTTCACGGACGGCACGCCGGCGCTCGTGGAGGAGAAGACCGGCGCGGGGCGCGTGCTCGTGTTCGGCTCCGATCTCAACTACGAGGGGAACGACTTTCCGCTGCAGCCGGCCTTCCTGCCCTTCGTTCACGAATCGCTGCGCTACCTGGCGGCGCCCCGCGCGGCGCGGTCCGAATATGTCGTGGGCGAGCTGGCGGGCGCGTCCGGGATGACGCCTGGCGTCGTGCGGGTTGGCGCCGGCGGCCGGCAGGTGGCCGTCAACACCGACCCGCGTGAAGCCGACCCGCGCCGCATGACCGCCGACGCCTTCCGCTCCGGCATTTCGCGTCTCCAGGCCGCCGGCGCGCAGCAGGCGCGCGCGGAGGTGCGGCAGCAGGAGGATCGGCAGGCGCTCTGGCGCTACGGACTGCTGCTGATGGTGGTGGGCCTGGCTGCCGAGGGCCTGCTCGGACGGAGGCTGGGA
>JACQZV010000063.1 GCA_016213695.1 Acidobacteriota bacterium
CGTTGGGATACGCGTAGTCGTCTGATTCCGGCCGCCAGCCGAGCACGCGCTCGCCGGCCGGCGCCGACTCGAAGATCGTCTGTCCCTCGTACCTCGCGCCGACAGTGCCGCTTCCTGCGCCGCTCCCTGCACTGCTCCAGGCGCCGCCGTTCAACATCTCGAGGAGCTTCAGGTCCCAGGCCAGCGGGTAGCTGCCGTAAGGCTTGGTCTCCACGTTGTTCCAGAGCATGTACTCCTGCCCGCGCCCAGACGTCCATGTCGTCTTGCACGCGAGCGTGCACGTCTGGCACGCGATGCACTTGTTGATGTCGAAGACGGCGGCAAACTGCTTCTTGGGCCGGCTCTCCGGGTACCAGTACTCCATCTCGCGGCCAAGCTGCCAGTTGTAGACGCGTGCCATGGCCTATCGCTCCTGTCTGCCGAAGAATCCGCCCGTGAGGTACTTCTGCATGGCGGCCGACTCATTGCGCGGGCGGATGCCGAGCGTGACGGGGCGCCAGTCGCCGTTGCGATCGACGCCGCCCGGCTCGGCGCGGGTGATCTTGACGATCGCTTCGCGCGGCGCGCCGGTCGGGCAGTGCACGTCGGCGAGGAAGCCCTTGCCGATCGCCTGGCCGAACGTCTCCTTGCGCACGAGCGAATCGGTCATCCAGGTCGGCTTCAGCCAGCCGCGCGTGGCCGACTGGTGCGACCCGGTCCGGAACATGGCCTGATAGCCGCTGCGGGGGTTGCGCGCGAGGCCGTCGGCGCGCGTCTTCTGTCCTTCGACCGATCCTGGCGTCGCGCCGTACATGTTGAACCACATGCGCGTCACGCCACGCGGCGTGCCCGGGTAGTAGCGCGCCCGGCAGATGAGGCGCGCGAAGGCGTAGTCGCGCGCGTTCTCCTTCCAGCCGCGGAAGGGGCGGTCCTCCGGGTCCGGATCGATCCAGACGTAATCGCCGTCGTGGATGCCGAGTTCCCTGGCGTCCGTCGGGTTGATGTCCACGTAGCCCTCGTTGACGTACGGCATCCGCTTGTCCTTGCGGTGCAGGTCGCCGAAGGGACCGAACAGCACGGCGATCATGTCGGTGTCGATCGGCGTCGTGTGCGAGCCGTGGCGGTACTTCGGCGTGTGGAAGATGAAACGGAACCCCTCGGCCGCGCGTGGATGCTTCGTCGTGCGGCACTGCTGCCAGGTCATCACGACGTTGCGCCCGCAGCGCGTCTCGCACGACAGGTCCGTTCTCGACGCGCCGTACGCTTCGGGCCCCTCGGGACGGATCGCCTCGTGCGGCGGCGCCACGATGACGTTTGGTTCGTAGAAGGTGGAGTCCACCGGCTCACGGTGCACGGGCAGGTTCTCGCCGGCGGCGATGAACTCGTCCTCCTCGCGGTAGAACTCGAGGCGCCCGGTCTTGGTGTACCAGGGCGCCGAGTCGGTCACCTGCTCGTAGCCGACCACTTTCGGCGACGTGCGGCTGTTCATCAGCGCCGGCACGCCCTCCCGCGCCTTGGCTTCGAGATCCGCGAACCGGTAGCCCTTGGTATTGGTCGAGGTGTCGAGCATGCGCTGGAGGTAGACGTCGGTCCGCCCTTCGCGGACGAACTTCCAGCAGTCACTGAACCGCCGGTCGCCCGTCAGCGCCGCGAGCTTTTCGCCCGCGAGCGCGAGCACCTCGATGTCGCCGCGCGTCTCGAAGATCCGCTTGATCGGCGTCCGCGGGAATACCGCCAGGAAGGGATTGGTCACCGACGCGGTCATGTCGGGGTGCTTCAGCTCGGCCCACGAATCCACGCCAAACACGATGTCGGCCCATTCGCAGGAGGCGGTCCACCACCACTCGTTCACCGCGATCATCTCGATGCGCGGCAGCACATTGACGACGGTGTTGTAGTGCCACTTGACGTTGCCGAGGATGGAGTTCGCGTTGGCGAACCACATTGACTTGGTCGGCACCGGCATGTGCGTCGATCCGGTGAGGAGCTTCTTCCCGACGCGCAGCGGGTGGTCCTCGTGGTTGTAGTAGTGGGCGGACTCGGCGCGCCAGTACTGCCGCGGCCGCGCGGCTTTGGCCGGGTCGAGCTCGAGGTCGAACGGGTTCTCGTTGATGTACTGCGGCGCGCCGTTGAAGAGCGCCACCCGGTAGTTGCCCGCGTACGACCCGACGTTGCCGCCCACGCGGCCGAGGTTGCCGGTGAGCGAGGCGAGCAGCAGCACGTCCCGGTCCTTGTTGTCGCTGTTGAAGAACTGGTTCGGCCCCATGCCGAGCGCAAAGAGCGTCGTCCCGGGCTGGGCGGCGAGGTGGCGGGCGAGCGCCTCCACCGCCGCGGCGGGCGCCCACGTCAGGTCCTCGATCGTCTGCGGCGTGAAGTGCGCGGCATACTCCTTCACCAGGTCGAAGACGGGGCGGCACCGCACGGTCTTGCCGTCGGCCAGCGCGACCTCAACCGAGCCCTCGAGCAGCGGATCTTCCACGCCGGAGTACCGGCCGACCTGGTCGCGCGTGATCGCCCTGGGCGCTTTGGACGAGCGGTCCCACCAGACGCAGTCGCCCCACTCCCCGCGCAGAGGTGCAGGGACGATCTGCGCGGCGCCCTGCGCGGCGGGCGGCGGCACGCGCGCGCCGGCCGCGGGCACCTGCGTGCGCGCCAGTGTGGCCGGTGGCCCGCCGAACACCTCGGAGGCACGCAGGTGTTTCAGCGTGTCCATCCGGACGAGCAGCGGCAAATCGGTCCACTGCTTCACGTACGTGGCGTCGTACAACTTGTCGCGCAGGATGACGTGCGAGAGCCCCAGCGCGAGGGCCGGTGTGGTGCCGGGCCGGACGACCAGTACCTCGTCGCCCTTCGATGCCGTCGCGGAGTACTCGCAGGCGATGACGACCACCTTGACGCCCTTGAGCCGCGCCTCGGTCAGCCAGTGCGCGTCCGGCATCTTGGTGCAGATCCAGTTCATGCCCCACACCACGACCGTCTTGCAGTGCTCGACCGCCGACAGGTCGAACTCCACCGTCTGCTGGCCGGTGACCATCGGATGTCCGGGCGGCAGATCCGTGTGCCATGAATAGTTGTCGAAGCCGGTCGCGCCGACGGCGGCCTCAGGCCCCACCTTGCGGATGTGCGCATCGAGCAGCGCCATCGAGTTGGCGAGGCGGTAGAAGCCGAAGACGCGCGTCATGCCGAGCAGCGGCATGCCGCCGCGGAACTTGAGCACCCGCGTGCCGATGCCCTGCGTCGCATTGACGACGGCTTCGTCGTAGTGCTGGGCGAGCAGCCGGCGCTTCCCTTCCTCGCCGGTGTAGGTCTCGGCGATGTTCTTCAGCGCGGCGGCCGCCATGGCGGCGCCCTCATCATGCGAGACGCGGATCCACTGATCGCGCGCGCGCTCGAAGAAGGCCGCATCGGGCCGGCCGTCCGCCCCGCGCGGAAAACCGGCCTCAACCCACCGGCGGAAGCCCGCGCGCACCATGCAGCCGTTGACGCGGCGGTCGCCGTAGAACCGCCGCGTGAGCGCGAGCCCCTTCTGGCACACCCGCGGATCCCAGCGGCCCGTCGTGCGGTTGCCCGCGAGATCGGTGGCCTCGCCGTAGCGCATCGACGGCCCGATGCGCGTGATGACACCCTGACGGACGTAGGCGCGCAGCAGACAGTTGTGCGTGTCGTTGGGCGCGCACGTGAACGTGTACTGCGAGTCGTACTTCCACAGGTCGCGATACACCCGTTCCCATCCGCGGTCGGGATACGAGGCCAGCGGGTTGGTCACCTGTTCGAGCCCCCACGCCGGCGACGTCGACGACACCAGCGCGCCGAAGCCGGCGGCCGACACCATGGCGAGGAAGTCGCGCCGAGGGATCTCGTGAGTCATTTGACGTTCTCCTGCCAGGTGCGAAGGAATGCGACGATCGATTCGATCTCGGCCGCCGCGAGCGTCCGCCGCGCCGGTGACGAGGTCAGAAACCCGGCCATCGCCGTGCCGCGCCGTCCCTTACCGATCGTGTCAGCGAGGTACGTGTCGGTGGCCGCATCGAGCAGTACCCGGTTGTTGAGCGCGGGGCCCTCCCCGCCCTGGCCCGTGGCGCCGTGGCAGCCGGAACAGGTGCTCGCGAACAGCCGCTCGCCCGCGCGCGCGTCGCCCTGCACCCACCGCTTCGGCCGCGGGTCGGACGGGGCCGCGATGCCGCTGCGCGTCCTGAGGTAGCTGACGACGGCCGTGATTTCGTCGGGCCGCAGGCCGCCCGCGATTCGACTCCACCCCGGCATGCGGCGCCCCGGACGCCCGAGGCGGACGGTCGCCGCCACGAAGTCGTCCGAGACGCGCGAGAGGAAGTCGGGGTTGGCGATCGACGGGAAGGCCGGCAGGCCGGGCGAGCGCCGCCCCAGGCCGTCGAGGCCGTGGCAGCCCGAGCAGAAGGCGCCGAAGATGGTCGCACCGTCGGTGGTGAACTCGCGGTCGCCGAACCGGGCCACGCGAAGGCGGTCCTTCGGCAGGTAGCTCCCGGGCAGGTCGCGGCGTCTGAGCGACAGCACGTAGAACGTGAGCTTGCGGATCTGATCCTCGGTGAGACCGAGGACCGGCATCTGCGATCCGGGGGCGACCGCGCCCGGCGACCTGAAGTGCTCGAGGTTCCAGGCGGCGAGCGAGCGGCTGCCCGGCACGTGCGCAAAATCCACCTGTCCCGGGTCCTTGTCGCCCACGCGCGTCAGATCCGGGCCCTCCTCGCCTCCGACACCGCCCACCGTGTGGCAGCCGAGACAGCCCGTGGAGAGAAACGTCGCCTTCGCCTCGATGAGATTGGGGGCGCCCACGCGAGTGGCGAGATAGGTGTGAAGCGCCGCGCGGTCGGCCTCGCCGATCGGGTGGAACACGGTGGACCAGGGCGTGGCGTTCTGATCGGCGGCCTCGCCGGCGCGTTTCGCGAGGTGGTCTTCGTACCACCGCGCGTCGTATCCGGTCGTCCCGACGCGCGACAATTCGGGGCCGTCCAGGCCCGGGCTCGCGGGCTGAGGTGTGCCGCGGCGCCGCAGCGTGCTGGCACGCCGCTGTACGCCACCCCGTCCATCGACACGATGGCACGCCAGGCACGAGTGCCGCTCGAAGGCGCCGCGGGACGCGGCCAGAACGCCGGCGCCCGGAATCCCGACGTACGCGTGACACGTGCCGCAGCCCGCCTGGCTCATGCCGGGCGGCAGCATCGGTTGCGGCCAGAAGTCGACATCACCATGTGCGTCGGTCTTCTCGGTGGCCAGGCCCTGGCCGCCGTGGCACACCGTGCAGCCGTAGTCGGCCGGGTCGTGGGCCGCCGGCGTATGCCGGTGCAGCACCGGCGATCCGGCGACGGATTCCTCGCCCGGCGCCATCGCCACGTGGCACGACACGCACCGGTCGCTCGTGCCGAGCGCGGGATTCACGATCTGACGAAGCTGCACCGGGATCGGTCCCTCCTCGCCGCGCCCCTGGCCCTGGATGTCGCGCCACTCCTTGCCGAAGTGCTCCTGGCCGGCGGCAATCACCAGCAGCAGCAGCGTGGTGAAGCTGGAGGCGAGCAGGAGGAGCTTGTTCTTCTGCATCAACGTAAGCCGGTTCCCGGGTGCACCTGTGAACCCCGCCTTAGTGTCGCGGCCAGTCGGCCGGCGACCAGTAGAACACCCAGTTCGGCCCGCGGAAGTGCGTCCCGATGACGGTGAGCACCAGGAATCCGCACAGGAAACAGGTGAAGAGCCCCAGCGCCCCTGCGCGCGCCGAGGCGTGCCGGCGCACGAGCCACACCGAGTACGCGCCGTAGGCAAGCGTGAGGATGGTCGCCGGGTTGACGAAGGTGACCACCAGCTGTGGGATGGCCGGGAACCACTCGCGCAGCCAGCCGAAGCGAATCGCGAATGCCTCGAGCGCCAGCACCGAGCCGAGTCCGACAGCGATCGACCGCCGCACCAGTGGCCATCCCCCGGGCCCGCCCCACCAGTCGCCCGTCTGCACTTCTTCGCGGTCGAGATACGGAATGAGCGCGAGTCCGAGGATCACGATTGCGGGAATGCCGATGCCGCCCATGAAGGCCGAGAACGACACGAGTTCCTGGAGACCCAGGAAATACCAGGGCGCTTTGGCGGGGTTTTCCGGCACGAGCGGGTTCGCCACCTCCCTGAGCGGCGCGTCGGAGACGAGCGCGAGCGCGAGGCAGACGGCGACCGTGAGCATCGTGACCGCCAGCTCCGCGTAAAAGAGGTGCGGCATCGAGGGGAGGGTGTTTTCGGGACCGCGGTTGACGGCCTCGGTGCGCCCGCGCACGACGGCGGCGAGGGAATACGTCTTGGCGGGCGCCTCGGTGAACACCGGGTAGGTCTGTGCCGGCGGGCCGAGCCGCTCGTCGGCGTCGGACGGCCTGGCCAGCCCGCCGTCCTTGCGGACGCGCCAGAAGTGCACGGCGAGGAGCATCGTCAGCCCGAGCGGCAGGATCATCACGTGCAGCAGGTAGAAGCGGATGAGCGCTTCCGGGCCGACCGTATCGGAGCCGAGGAGCAGCAGCCGCTGCAGCCCGCCCGGATCGAACATGTCGGTGACGCCGAGCGCGTCGGTCACTTCGCGGGGAGACTGCGCGATGTTGGCGCCAATCGTGATCGCCCAGTAGGCGAGCTGGTCCCACGGCAGCAGGTACCCGGTGAACGACAGGCCGAGCGTGGTGACGAGGAGTGCGAGGCCGATGAGCCAGTTGAACTCCCGCGGGCTGCGGTAGGCGGCGGTGTAAAACACCCGCGCCATGTGCAGAATGACCGTCACCACCATCACGTTGGTGGCCCAGCGGTGGATGTTCCGCATGAACCGGCCGGTGGGCACCACGAAGTGGATGTCCTTGATCGACGCGTACGCCACGTCCGGGTACGGCTTGTAATAGAACATCAGCAGCACGCCGGTCACGAGCGTGATGAGGAACGCCGCGACCGACGCGATGCCGAGTCCCGCCGTTGTCCACCAGCGCAGGCTCCAGCGGTGCACCCGCACCGAGTGCAGGTGCAGGAAGACGTTGCCGAACACGAACGTCGATCGCGTCCGGTCGGTATGCGGGGCGCCGCCGCGAAACGCGCCCTCGCGGATGCGTCGGGGTGCCGCGCGCAGGTTGTCGGCGAAGGCGCCGAGCGCCGACCCGGATGCGTCCGCGCTCTTCACGCGTTCACCTTGGTGCCGGCCGGGACCACGGCGGCTTCGTCCACGATCCACTGCTCGCCGCTCGCGGACACCTTCAGCCACCGCAGCGGCTGCGGCGCCGGCCCCCGCGTCACCGACCCGTCGGCCGCGAAGCGCGATCCGTGGCAGGGGCACTCGAAGCCCTCGGCGGTGGGCTTGATAATGCAGCCGAGGTGCGTGCAGACGGTGGAGATCGCAAACACGCCGTCCTCGTCTCTGAAGACCGCCATCGACCGGCCGGGCGGCACAAAAGCGGTGCCCGCGGCGAGCGTCTCGGGCAGCGAGACGCGCACCCGCTTGCTGGGCGAGTCGAGCACGGCCGCCCGTGGAAGACGGAGCGCCCCGACGAGCGCGAAGAGCATGGAGCCCGCCGTCATCCAGAGCGAGCTCAGCCCGAGCATGTCGCGCCTCGAGATCGGTTCGGGGTCGAGGCGGGAACGGGGCTCCTGTGGACGGGTCGTCATGCGGATCTCCATGTGGTGTGGAAGGTGACCCGCTCCATCGCAATGGCGTCCGACGGGCATCGCATGGCGCAGAGCGCGCACCGGATGCAGCGGTCTTCGTCCTTGAGGATCGCCGAGTGCGCCGCGAGCGCCGCGTCCGGGCCGACCGCGCGTTCGATGGCCGCGTGCCACTCCGGCGTCGGTTCAACGCGATCGAGCGAGACGATCTTCAGGCACAACGTCGGGCAGACGTCCACACAGCCGCCGCAGAGCACGCAGCGGCTGCCGTCGAAGACCGGCGTGACGCCGCAGTCGAGGCACCGCGACGCCTCGCACATGGCCTGTGCCCGCGTGTACCCGATCTCGACCTGCACGTCGGGGTGTGCGAGACGTTCGCCGGGGTGCGCCGCCGGCACCTCTTGCCGGCGAATCGACTCGTACCCGCGCTCGCGCCGGTAGCCCGGCAGCGGCAGGTGCGCCGTCATCTGGGTGGCATGGAGCGCCCGTCCGGTGACGTACTGATAGACCGAGCGCGCGACCGCCTTGCCGGAGGCCACGGCGTCGATGAGCAGCCGCGTGCCGTGCGCGAGGTCGCCGGCGACGAAGACGCCTGGGGCGGTTGTCGCGAGGTTGGTATCCACGCGCGGCCAGCCGGGGCGGGCGAACTCGACGCCCGAGGCCCCGCCCTCCAGGAAATCAAGTCGGGGCGCCTGGCCGACCGCCAGCAGCACCGTGTCGCACGGCACGGAATGCTCCTGCGCATCGTCGTACTGAGGCGCGAATCGCCGCTCGGCGTCGTAGACGCGAAGGCATTTGCGGAACCGCACGGCCGTCACGCGGCCGTCCTCGTCGCGCTCGATCGCCACCGGTCCCCACCCGTGATGACCGACGATGCCCTCTTCGTCGCCTTCTCTGATCTCCACAGTGTCGGCCGGCATGTCCTCGAGACTCTCGAGTGAAACGAGGTGGACGTTCGCGGTCGTGGGCAGGCGCGCCGCCGCGCGCGCCGTGTCGTAGGCGATCTGCCGGACGACGGTGCGCGCCACGTCGTAGGCGACATTCCCCCCGCCGATGACGACGACGTCGCGCCCGATGTCGAGAGGCTCGGCGAGCGCGACGGCGCGGAGGAGATCGACGCCGCCGTAGACGCGCGGACCCCGCTCGCCGGGCAGGTTGAGCGGACGAGACGACTTGGCGCCGACGGCGATGATGACCGCGGCGAAATCGCGCCTGAGGTCCGCGAACGTGACCTCGCGCCCCACCGTGATGCCGCATCGGATCTCGACGCCCAGCGCCTCGATCACGGCAACTTCTCTGGCGATGACGTCCCGCGGGAGGCGATAGCCGGGAACCCCGAGAGCCAGCATGCCTGCTGGAACCCGTTCGGTTTCGAACACGACCGGACGGAAACCGAGCAGCGCGAGATCGTGCGCGGCCGACAGACCCGCGGGCCCGGCCCCGATAATCGCAATCGACTCGCCGGAGGCGGGGATGACATGCCGATCGATCGACGCCTGGAGCAACGACGCCATTTCCTCGGCCCTGGCGGCGACCGGCGGCCGCGAGTGGCGCAGCCGCTCGATGACGCCGGACGCCGGTTCGGTCGCCGGCCTGGACTCGGGACCCGCCTGCTCGCACGCGAACCGTTTCAACGCCCGAATCGCAATCGGCCGATCGTTGGCGACAAAGCGCCCGTCGTCATCAACCCGCGGGATCGTGCCGCGGCGGCAGGCGGCCTCGCAGGGGGCGCCGCAGATGCGGCCGCAGATGGAGGCGAACGGATTGGGCCCGCGCGCGATGAGGTACGCGTCTTCGACCCGCCCCTCGGCGAGGGCGCGGACGTAGCCGCGTGCGTCGGTGTGGACCGGGCAGGCGGCCTGGCACGCGATCAACTGCTCGTAGTGATCCTCGGACGGAATCTGGACGCGCACGGGCACCCGGAAGGGTTAGCAGGAATCCTGCCGGGCCGGGGATGCGGCCGCCCCTGGTCAGTGGCGCCGCTTTGTGGACGTTGCGCTGTGGATGAACCGGTCCGGATGGCTCACGCCGGCGATTAATTCCCGGCACCGTGAAGAAGTTCGGGTGCGGGTGGAACCAACAGGCCGCTGACTGGTACAACACGCGGCCACATTGGCCCGGCGGTCGTGGTGTGTGGCTTGCACAAGTTTCCCCTCGTACCTCGGAGGTGTCAGATGAGACTTGCGCCTTGTGACATTGCCGCCTCGGTGCAGCCTGATGGAGCCTCGAAGCGCGGCGGTCGGACAGCGGCGCGCGGGGCCCTGGCGCTCGGATGGGCGCTGCTGCTGGTCTCGGGCGCGTGGGCAGCGACAAGCATCATTGCGACGATAAACGTTGCGCCGAGCGTGACCGCGATCGCGGTCGACCCGGCGGCCCAGCGGGCGTTCGTCGTGACGTACGCGAGCCCGGGTGAACTCGTCGCCATCGACACGATCAGCCATCTGGTGGTCGGCAGAACGGGTTTCCCCGCCGGGTCGCTGCACCTCGATGTGAATCCCACGACCGGCCTCGTGTATGTCCAACTGCCGAGCCAGGTCCTCGTCTACGACGAGGCGACCCTCGGCGTTGTTGCGGCCCTGCGGTATTCCAACCAGATCGGGATTGCCGCCGACCGCTTGGCGAACGTGGTGTACCTGGCAGACAGCTTCGGAACCGTCAGGAAGATCGACGGCTCGACCCATGCGCTGATGCAGAGCACAAGCGTTGGCGGCTGCGCCGACAGCGTCGCCGTCAACGCGGTGACCAGCCGGGTGTACGTGGCCTCGTATTGCGCGGGCGTCGTCACGGTTCTGGACGGCGGCAACCTCACGGTGGTCGGGACCGTCCCGATGCCCACGCCCTATCGCCTGGCGGTCAACGAGACCACGGATCGCGTGTACGTCTCGAACATCGAGGCCGGTACCGTCACCGTCATCAACGGCGGCACGAATACGCCCGTTGCGGTGATTGGGGTCGGATTCCGTCCGGTCGGCGTCGCGGTGGACCAGGGAAACAACCGGGTCTGGGTGGCGAACTACGGAAACACGGACGGCACCACCGTGTCGGTCATTGACGGGGCCTCCAACTCGGTCAGCGAGACGGTCATCGTCGGCGGTGCGCCATGGGGCGTTGCCGTCGACACGACGACGGCGCGCGCCTGGGTGGCGAGCTACAGCACAGGACTCGTGTCTGTGCTTGAGCCATCGCCGTGCACGGACGTCGACGGTGACGGCCTGTGTGACGCGGCCGACAACTGCCCGACGGTCCTGAACGCCGACCAGGCCGATGCGGATCGCGACGGAATCGGTGATGCCTGCGACATGTGCACGGACGTGGACGGTGACGGCGTGTGTGACGCGGCCGACAACTGCCCGACGGTC